>NZ_JBWYIP010000016.1:0-63725 GCF_056783825.1 Acinetobacter sp. 24-47-39 | reverse complement strand
CGCTTGAGACGAAGGCGAAAGACCTTCAGACTAAACTTAATGAAAATGCAAAGTTAGAAGAGTCAGCAAGATATACTGATGAAACACGTGATGCACTTCAACAAGAAATTAATGAAGCTTTACAACTCGTTGCTGATGGTCGTAATCCATCAAAAAATGTAACTAAAGGTGAAGTTCTAACCGCAATTGAAGAGCTTAATGCTGCAGAACAAGCTTTAGAAATTAATGGGTTACCGCAAGAAATAGTACTTCCTGCGGATAACTCAGTTAATTTCATTCCTGAAGTGATTAACCCGACTACTAAATTACCTTCAGCAGAACAACAACTTGAAGACAAAACTGCATTTGCGGTAGCAAGTGTTGGTTTGGGTGCGGTGCTCGAAGCTAATGTTTTAACTGAAGTTCTTCAAAATTCTTTAACAGTTGATGTTGCTGATGGGACAGTTCGTAACTTGACATTGAAATCACAATCAGGTGGTGTTTCGATCGTCTCGATGTACGATCTTAAAATTTATCAATTTGATGAAGAAACTGGTCAATACAAAGAGTACATGACTGAGAAACAATGGTTGAAAGCTTATTTACTGGCTGGTGTTTCTGAAGAACTGAACGTGAGCCTGCCTGAAGGTAAATATATTGTATTCTTAACACCTTCTGTTGGGGTAACAGTATTAAGTGGTTATACACTGAAGGTATTGAATGACATTATTCTAGATTATAATGAAGTTGTGTCAGTCGATGGTGAAGCAACTGGTAATGTAATCACAGATGCAGATGCTGTTGATGGTCAGGATGTACTGCCAACTGGCACGATTGTAGAGTCAGTTATGGCTGGTTCTAATGCAGCAGTTACGTTGAATAGTAATTCTGAAACCGCGATCGAAGGTAAATTTGGTACGTTATTTATTAATCAAGACGGAAGCTATCGTTACGAGATTAATGAAGACTTTAAAGGCCCATTCGGGCAAGTAGATGAGTTTACCTATTACGTTAAAACAGAACTAGGTAATACAGCTTCTGCGAAGCTTAATATATCGATTGATAATAAAGTTGTTGAGGTAAAACAATCAGAAATCAACGACACTGTTATCATCAATCCACTTCCTGAGATTAAAGATATCACTGGTGAAGTGCCTAAATTAACAAATGTCAAAGTTCTAGATGTAAGTTTGTTAGATCCAGTTATCAAAGCTGGTGCAGTTGATTTATCTTCGTTCATGAATTTCACAGTGAATGAAAATAATGTTCGTGAAATGACTTTCCAAGGCGATGGCGGCGGTGTAAGTTTAAGTTCATACTCTTTATTTATTTATAAATTCAATGCTGATACCAATGAATATGTCCAAGTTCACAGCATCGATAACTGGTATACAGTAATTTTAGGTGGTAAATCTGATGAAGTTACTCTTAAATTTACAGAGGGTGACTATTATGCAGTGACTGTTCCAACAGGACTTAATGTACTTGGTGGATCTGGTCTATATGTAAATAAAGACACACTTTATGATTATTCGACTGTTAAAACAGACAATGATTTTGTCGGTCAAACTTCAGGTCAGATTGAATTAGTTAGTGGGTCAGAAATCATTATTGCTGGTAATTCTCAGCTTGTTGAAGAATCAGAACTTCAAGGTGTGTATGGTAAATTAATTCTCAATAAGGACGGAACTTACCAATACTTCGTAAATAAACCTAGTGAAGGCACAAGCTTACCATATGGTGAAATCGAGACATTTACTTATGTCATTAAAGATCAGAATGGAAATAGTTCACTCGAAACCTTAACGATTAAAATTGATTTAGCTGTTGCTCAAGATGATTTTGAAGAATCTGAAATTGTAATGCAAAATAAATCAGAAACTATTGTGAATGATACAATTTTAGATATTGGTCTGGCTCAACGCACTATCGATGCTAAATTTGCAATAGCTGAAAATTCAGTCAGTACAGTTGCAATTTCTTTTGAAAGTACTCTATCTCTAACTTCATCACGCAGTATTAGTTACACAGTGAAAAATGCAGATGGCACTGTAGTTAAGACTGGTGAGTTAAATGCTGTTACTGGAAAAGTATTACAGTTAAATGATCTTCCGGCTGGCGTATATACTGTACAAGCTAGTCTTGTTAATCCTGGACTTGCTTATTTCAAAGACTCTACAATTACGTTTAATACAACATACTTGAATGAATTTACTCCAGTTGCTTTAGAACCAGTTATTGGAAACGTTTCTAATAATGATGACGGTTTAAATTCTATTAGTTCTTATACTATTAATGGATTAACGACGTCGACTTATAGTGGTAATCCTAGTGTAACTGTCGAAGGTAAATTTGGTACTCTTGTTTTCAATAATGATGGTAGCTATACGTATACACCATCAGGAAAAGGATTTGGTAAAGAAGAATTTAGCTATACTGTTTCGACAGTTGGTGGAACGACTTCAACAGCTACTTTAAGTTTTGATGTAAACAAATCATTTACAAGTTCGAAATTTAATGACGCATTCACTGGAAGTGATATCGCGGATAAATTAATCTTCAACTTACTTGATGAAGCCGATGCAACGGGTGGAAATGGTTTTGATACGTGGTCAGATTTTGAAGCAGGTGTCGATGTAATTGATGTATCTCAACTATTTGTTGATGCTAAGACTTCAACTACATTCTCAACAGATTCGACTGATCAAGTTGCGGATATCTTAAGTAAATATATCACTGTTAAAGATTCTGTAATTTCAATCGATCGCGATGGTGAAGGTACACAATTTGAAGCTACTCAATTGCTGAATATTGGTCCTCAAAATGTAGATCTGACTTTGGAGCAGTTACTTCAAAACGGTCAAATCATTTATTAATTCTTTAAAAACGCATACTTCGGTATGCGTTTTACAAAAAAAGGCGAAACATTGTTTCGCCTTTTTTATGCCAATTTAATCTTTTATTTCAGGAGGAAATCCATCATCAGTTAAAACTTCAGCGATTTTTTTAAAGTCATATGTTGTTTGAATATCCACAATTTTATTTGCAACATTTACATTCACGCTAGCATTAGGATCAAGTGACAGTACAGATGCAGTGACACCTTTAGCACAACCCGAACAACTAATATTTTCAATAAATAATTTCATAATAACCTCTTGCATTAGTTAACATTTATCACTGTCAAGATTGAATATGTTCAATTTTATTCAGAATACTGCAGTTTGAACTCGAATCATTAGAGCACATCTGACTCGCAGCCTTTAATTTTAAAATCATTGATTGCATCGAATGAATTTGTTCTGTCAAAAAGTGGATATGTTGATCTGTAATTTTTTTCACATCAGCACTTTTTCTGTCAGGATTTTTCCAAAGCTCAACTAAACTTTTTATTTGATCGATCGAAAAACCAAGATCTTTAGCATGTTTAATAAAACTTAAAGTCAAAAGGTCTTGCTCTGTGTAAACACGATAACCGCTAGCGCTTCTGATCGGAACAGAAATGAGATCGATTTTTTCGTAATATCGAATCATTTTAGCAGTTAAGCCTGAACGTCGTGCTAATTCGCCAATATTCATGATCTTTCCTTTGTTTTAAGCTGCTAATTTAATTTCAAAGTTTTGAGTCTTAAGGCATTCGCTAATACAAATACCGAAGAAAGTGCCATTGCGATCGCAGCCAAAACAGGTGAGAGCAGGATACCAGTCAAGGGATAAAGGACGCCTGCAGCAATCGGAATCAAACAAATATTGTATAAAAAAGCCCAGAACAGATTTTGATGAATATTTCTAATGGTCATTTCGCTTAATTTGATGGCTTTAGATAAGTTATTCAAATTTGATGACATTAAAATAAGGTCAGCCGTTTCAATGGCGACATCCGTACCTGAACCTATCGCAATACCGACTTGAGCTTGCGCAAGTGCAGGAGCATCATTAATACCATCACCAACAAAAGCAACATTTCCATATCGCGTTTGAAGGGTCTCAACGATGTTTAACTTTTCATGTGGTTTGACCTGTGCATAAACTGCATTGATATTGAGTTGATTAGCCACATATTGCGCTGCATTTTGATGATCGCCAGTAATCAAAGCAATGTGCTTGTCGTTCTTTTTAAGTTGAGCCATAACCTCGTAGGTTTCAGGTCTTAATTGATCCGTGATTAAAATAATTGATGCAAGCTCACCATCGATGGAGACCGCGATGGGTGTTTGAGCTTCATCTAGTAATCTTTGATGGTGAGAGAGTGCATGAGAAATCTTTGCATTTTCTCGAGTAATAAATTCTACAGATCCAATTTTAATATCCTGACCATTCAATTGTGCTTGAATGCCGAATCCTGAAATACTCTTAAACTCAGAAATTTCGATCATCTTTATATGATGATCGGAAGCATATTGAACAATCGCTTTAGCAATTGGGTGCTCGGAATGATATTCAACGGATGCAACAGTTTGTAGAACCTGTTGATGTGTAAATGGTGCGAAAATCTCGATATGACTAATCGCAGGTTGCCCTATTGTTAATGTTCCAGTTTTATCAAATGCAAATGTTGAAATTTCTCGAAGTTTTTGAAGTGAAGTCGCATTTTTAAATAAAATTCCGTGTTCAGCAGCACGTCCCGTCGCAACCATTATCGACATCGGGGTTGCAAGTCCCATCGCACAAGGGCATGCAATAATCAAAACAGAAACGGCGTTAATCAAAGCATAGCTCAGATTAGGTTCAGGTCCAATCACCAGCCACGCGATGAAAGTAATCATCGAAATCAAGAGGATAACTGGAACAAACCATAAGGTGACTTTATCGACTAAAGATTGTATGGGGAGCTTTTGTGTCTGAGCATTTTCAACCAACTGAATAATTGAAGATAAAATGCTATTTTCAGAAGAATGTTTGGTTTCAATGACAAGAAATCCATTTTGATTGAGGGTTCCACCAACAACTTCTGAACCCATCAATTTGTGGATTGGAAAAGATTCTCCACTGATCATTGACTCATCTACAAAGCCTTCACCTGAAATAACCACGCCATCTACAGGAATTTTTTCACCAGGCCGAACTTCAACCTGCATACCGATTGTAATTTTATCAATCGATATATCTTTAGTCTGGAGGTCAGATACTCTAACTCGCGCTGTTTTAGGTTGTAAGCCAATCAGATGTTGAATCGCTGCAGAAGTTCGACCTTTAGCTCGTGCTTCTAGATATTTGCCTAACAAAATAAATGTAATAATGAGTGTTGCAGGCTCGTAATAGACATGTACTGACTGTTGTGGCAATAAACTTGGAAAGAACGTAGCAACAATAGAATATAAATAGGCAGCTCCTGATCCTAAACTCACCAAAGAATTCATGTCAGGATGTAAATTTATCAGTGACTTGATACCTTGTGTGAAAAAATGCCGTCCAGGTATAAAAATAACTAAAGTCGCAAGAATAAATTGGAATAACCAGCTCTGATTCTGACTGATGTAAGTACCTATAAAATGATGAAATGAATGCAAGAGGTGCGAGCCCATTTCAATGATAAATATAGGTAAACTGAGTACAAGTGCGATAATAAAATGTTTGAGAATTTTTTTTGATTCAAGTTCGCGATCTGGAAGTGCTGTGATTGCTTTTTGTTCAAGTACAGCTTCAAACCCTGATCTTTCAATACGCTCAATAACTTGATCAACAGGAACTTGATAAAGTAGATCAATGCTTGCTGTCTCAGTCGCCAAACTTACTTGTGCTGCCAATACACCTGGTACTTTTAGTAAAGAACTTTCAACTCGGCTCACACATGCAGCACAAGTCATGCCTAAAATTTTTAATTTTATTGTTGCCCATTTTTTAATTTTAAAACCTGTTTTATTTACGGTTTGAATGATTTGTTGATCTGTTACGTCTGTTGTTAACTCAATTTGAGCTATTTCAGTGGCGAGGTTCACACTGGCATCTTGAATACCATCGACTTTTTTTAATGAGTTTTCAACTCGGCTTACACAAGCAGCACAGGTCATTCCTTCAATTTTGATTTGAATAGATTTAGTTGAAGTAGATGACATACTTAACTCCATATGCTGATTGAAATAAGGTCACGATCATTCTAAACCTTCCCATTGTGGTAAGGTCAATAAGATTTGTTTCTTGTTTCATCATTACTGATTGGAATCCAAATTAGGCGTATGTTCTTTACTCACTTAAATTAAAAACAATATTCCAAAAATCCATTTAAATTGAATAAATTTTCTTAAATAAAAAATCATCAAAACAAATCAGAATAAAAAATAACCATCAAAAAGAATTATCGATATGATCTAAAGCATTCAATTTAATTGATTAACAATCTTCAAAATTTCAGATATTTATAAAAAATGGGTAATGATATGAATGATAAATTAAGTTTTGGTTTATTCGCGATTTTATTGAGTACCATGGCATTAAGTTCTAATGCGCAAAGCGCAGATTATAAATGGAAGCTAAGAGGTGCGATTAGCAATATTGATCCCACATCTTCTCCAGGTAGTATTTTTAATCAAACAGCACCCGTCACAATAGATGATGCTTGGGGAGTCACTGGCACGATCTCTTATTTTTATACACCAAATATTGCATTTGATGTATTAGTCGGTTTGCCACCTGAACATAAAATTAATGTTGCTGGTAATGAAGTCGCAAAAACAAAACATTTACCTCCAATTTTCAGTGTGCAATATCACTTCTTGCCCAATGAAAAGTTACAACCTTATGTGGGTCTGGGCTTAAATTACACCTATTTTTTTAATGACCGATTATATAGTGATGATAAGTTTGATCTCTCAGATTCTTTTGGCTTAGCAGGTCAAATAGGCGTAGATTACCAATTGAACCCTCAATGGAGTGTTGGTGCTGATATCCGATATGCGGATATCAAAACCGATGTAAAAGTAAATGGAGAAAAGGTAGGAAGTGTGGATGTAGATCCAACAGTGTATAGTTTAAATATCGGATATAGATTCTAAATATTAGGGTTTAAAAAAGGAGTCAATGCCAAGACTCCTTTTTTATAGATATCTACAACTAACTTCAATTAGCCATTGATGATCCCAGTAACACCAGTCACGATCATATCGATGGCAATCGTACCGATAAGTAATGCAGCAACACGCCCCACGATATCTACATATAAGTCGATATAATTAGAATATTTATGCTGTAAATTATCATGCAAATATTTCATTAATATCAAAAGACTACAGGTTAAGAATAAGGTCATAAAGATGACTGTGATTGTCTGCCATAAACTTAATTGAATGCCAGTGATTACAGATGCAGAGATTGTTCCTGGACCGATCATAAAAGGCATGGCGATCGTACCAGCTAAATGGTTTGGTGCTCCACGCATGACCCCAATCGTATCAGCACCTTCAAATACATAACGATAACCAATCACCAAGAAAATGATCCCACCAAAAATTTGGAAAGATTCAAATCGTGCATGAAGTACATCATTAAAAAAAGCTTCACCTGTTTTAGCAAAAATGACAAAAACCACAAAGCTAATTAAACTACCTTGGATCAGCGCCATATTAAAAACTTTTGCATCTGAATTTCGAATAATCCCAAGCATATAAATGCTCATTAAAAAGGGATTAAGCAACGAAAAAAATAGAGCAAAGGCGTTTAGACTTTCTGACATGGTCATTTTCCTTGTTTAGATGAGCTACTACTAACTAAATGTCACGATCAGGAAATTGTGGACGTTTACCTGGACTGATACGGTTAATATGAAGGTACATCATATGACGTTCATATTTGTCCAAAATGTCGTTAATCACTTGTTCTTTGTTGTAACCGACCAAATCATTACCTTGCGAACCTTCAAACAAGTAACTTTCTAAACGATAGTAATAACGCTTTGTTCGTTTAGCACGGGTACTAAAGTTAGGGGTGTCATAACGAACGGGCCAAATCTCATATACGAAATTTTCTTCTTCATTCAAGTGAATAATGAGGTCCAAATGATAAAGCTCAGCATTATCTTCAAGAGGTTTGGTATTCACATCGACTTTGACACCTTTGGATAAAAGTTCCTGTGCCACGGCATCCATTGCAGGTTTACACACATCATCTAACATTTTTAATGTTTGTTCATGGCTAGGATGCAGCATTACGCGACTGAGTCGCTTTTTCCAATTGAGAATATCCACATTGCCCACGACTGGCGCGGCATTTAAGCTAGTACTGGCTTGTCTGAAATCTTCCAATCTCAAGGATTTGTATAAACCTGCCATCACAAAGAATATGACAAAGCTAAAAGGCAGACCCATGATGATGGTTGTGTTCTGTAAGGCAGTAATACCATTTGCCATCAGCATCGCCAAGGTGAGTAAACCAATGGCTATAGCCCAAAATACGCTGAGCCATCTTGGAGAGTCATGCTCGATATTGGTGAATTTTGTCGTGAAATTACCCAAAACAAGAGCGCCTGAGTCTGCAGAAGTAACGTAAAATAATAATCCTGTAATTGTTGCTATACCGGCTAAGAACGTAAAACCAGGATATTGTGCAAGTAGGTCATAGAAACCATGCGCTGGATTTTCTAAAACAGTTGTTGCGAGTTGCGCATTACCATCAAAAATTACATTGTGAAGCGCACTATTTCCAAAGATGGACAGCCAAGTCAGTGTAAATAGTAGAGGAATAATCAACGTACCAAATACAAATTCACGAATGGTACGACCACGAGAAATTCGTGCTAAAAACAGACCGACAAATGGCGACCATGCAATCCACCAAGCCCAAAAGAAAAGCGTCCAACTGTTCATCCATTCTTTAGGTTGTTCGAATGGAAAACTCATTAAACTCAATTTCGGGAATTGACTGAGGTAATCACCTAAATTTTGGATTAAGCCTGCGAGTAAGAATTCTGTATTACCAATCAAAAGAATAAAGAGGAGTAACCCAATCGAGACATAGATATTGATTTCAGAAAGTACGCGAATCCCTTTATTCACACCTGCCGTTACTGAGATGACAGTAATAACCACTGCGATCCCGATTAGACCAGCTTGAATCCACAAATTTTCAGGTAGATCGAAGAGAACGTGAAGACCATAATTGAGTTGTACGACACCAATACCACAGGTAGTCGCGATACCAAAAATCGTACCTAAGACGGCAGCTGTATCTACAGTGTGACCTATAGGGCCGTTAATTTTTTTTCCAAAAATAGGGTAGAGAGCTGAACGGATCGTAAGGGGAAGGTTATAACGATAACTGAAGTAACCTAAGGCTACACCAACCAATGCATACATGCTCCAACCAGTTAAACCATAATGAAACAAGGTCCATACCATGGACTGACGTGCTGCTTCAAAGGTTTGTCCTTCACCTACAGGTGGGTTCATGTAATGCGATAGAGGTTCAGCCACGGAAAAGAACATGAGATCAATGCCAATACCCGCAGAAAAGAGCATTGCAGACCAACTCAATAAACTAAATTCAGGCTTAGAGTGTTTAGGTCCTAATTTAATTTCGCCATATCGGGAGCATGCGATAAATACAATAAAGACAAAATAGAGTGTCGCAGCCAACAGGTAATACCAACTAAAGGTTCTGCTTACCCAATCGAGGGTTTGTGTAATGACGTTATTGGCAGCTTCATTAAACAAAATTGTGGTGATCGAAAACAAAAGTATCAATGATGCTGATACATAGAACACGACCTTATTCAAACTATCCTGCGTTTGATCATTTTTGTTATGCATAAATCAGTGACCATTCAATGAGTAATGAAATGATCTACAGCGCAGTTCGATTTAAATCCTGATAGAAGCTTGCTTTATCCACAATTACAAACTTTTGCAAATACAAAACAAACTGAGCTGTACATCATGGAAGTAATAGCACTATAATTTTTATTGATTGAACGTTCAATTAAAAAAACGTTTACTAATGTTACAGCGTTCTTATTGATAAACGCTGATTATAATCTCCTGTAGGTTTAGGTCATCTTATGCCAAAAGTTGGTATGCAACCCATTCGTCGTCAACAATTGATTGATGCCACTCTCTCCACTGTAAATGAGCTCGGTTTTGCTGATGCATCCATTCAACAGATCGCGCAAAGAGCAGGTGTCTCCACGGGTATTATTAGTCATTATTTTGGTGGTAAGAATGGATTGATTGAGGCAACCATGCGCTATTTACTACAGCAACTTGGAGAAAGTGTAAGGGATCTAAAATCGGAGGTTGGTCATTTACCAGAAGATCGTTTAATGGCGATCGTTAAAGCGAATTTTGCAACGCCTCAGACCAATCAAGCCGCGATGAAAGTATGGCTCGCGTTTTGGGCTATTAGTTTGCATCAACCCGATCTACACCGATTACAGCAAGTGAATCACTGTCGTCTACATTCAAATTTAAAACATGAGTTTTTAAAACGTTTAAGCCCCACAAAAGCTGAACAAGCAGCTCAAGGGTTGGCTGCATTAATTGATGGGTTCTGGTTAAGGGGCGCATTAACAAGAAGTGAGATTGATACCGATCTTTCTATCCGTCTTTGCCATGCCTTTATCCAGCAGCAACTTACACAATAATTTTTAATATTTACTATATCTGAGGCTAATCGTATGAATAAATTCCCATTACAACGTCCTTATATTCATGGACAATTCGTCGATGCTCAATCAGGTCAAACTTTTGATTCGATTAATCCAGCCACGGGGCAAGTTCTTGCGACCATTCAAGCATGTTCTCAACAGGATGTGGATCAAGCCATTCTATCTGCCAAACAAGGACAGAAAGTTTGGGCTGAAATGACTTATATGCAGCGTTCAAGAATTTTAAATAAAGCTGTAGCTATTTTACGTGAAAGAAATGATGAACTTGCCACCATTGAGTCCTTAGATAGTGGTAAAGCATATAGTGAAACATCGACTGTAGATATTGTGACAGGGGCTGATGTACTCGAATACTACGCTGGAATTTTACCTGTACTCGAGGGTCAACAGATTCCTTTAAGAACAGATTCATTTGTCTATACACGCCGTGAACCTTTGGGAATTGTAGCTGGTATAGGAGCATGGAATTATCCAATTCAAATTGCCTTATGGAAGTCAGCACCTGCTTTGGCGGCGGGGAATGCAATGATTTTCAAAGCCAGCGAGATTACCCCATTAACAGCCTTTAAATTGGCAGAAATTTATACCGAAGCTGGAGTGCCAGATGGGGTATTCAATGTTGTAACAGGGGGCGGTGATATTGGTGCCTATTTAAGCCAGCATGTAGATATTGCGAAAATTTCATTTACTGGTGGTGTGAGCACTGGAAAAAAAGTGATGGCTCAAGCTGCTGAATCGAGTCTTAAAGAAGTCACGATGGAGTTGGGTGGGAAGTCACCATTAATTATTTGTGAAGATGCTGATTTAGACTTAGCTGCAGATATTGCAATGATGGCAAATTTCTATAGTTCTGGACAGGTATGTACGAATGGGACACGAGTGTTTATTCCAGAATCATTAAAACTAAAATTTGAAGAAAAGCTATTAGAACGTATTCCTTATATCCGCTTAGGTAATCCGCTCGATCCAGAAACAAATTTTGGACCAGTATCTAGCTTTGCGCATATGAATAAAATTTTGGCATTCATCGATTCTGCTAAAAGCGAGGGAGCACGTTTAGTGTGTGGTGGTTCTAGAGCAACAGATGATCATTTAAAAAATGGTGCTTTTGTACTGCCTACAATCTTCAGTGATTGTCGAGATGAGATGACCATTGTTCAAGAGGAAATCTTCGGTCCTGTGATGGGTATTTTGACATATACATCAGAAGAAGAAGTGATTCGTCGCGCTAATAATACTTCTTATGGATTGGCTGCTGGCGTGGTTACCCCTGATATTGTCAAAGCACATCGAATCATCCACCAAATTGAAGCAGGTATATGTTGGATCAATACGTGGGGTGAATCGCCAGCTGAAATGCCAGTCGGTGGCTATAAGCATTCTGGTGTAGGAAGAGAGAATGGTTTAACGACTTTACAACACTACACGCAAATCAAATCGGTACAAGTGGAATTAAGTCCATTTCAATCTGTATTTAAAGCCTAAGGAGAACACTATGACATATGATTACATTATCATAGGTGCAGGTTCTGCTGGGAATGTACTTGCAGCGAGACTCACCGAAGATCCAGATATTAAAGTTCTGCTCCTTGAAGCGGGTGGCCCTGACTACCGTTTAGATTTTAGAACTCAAATGCCTGCTGCTTTGGCTTATCCTTTACAAGGTCGACGTTATAATTGGGCATATTTGACCGATCCAGAACCACATATGAATAACCGCCGTATGGAATGTGGACGTGGTAAAGGTTTAGGTGGTTCATCATTAATTAACGGTATGTGTTATATCCGTGGGAATGCCATGGATTTAGAACAATGGTCTCAAATGAAAGGACTCAGTCATTGGCGCTATGCTGAATGTTTACCTTACTATAAAAAAGCAGAGTCTAGAGATATTGGTGCAAATGAATATCACGGTGATCAAGGCCCAGTAAGTGTTGCTACGCCAAAGTCAGACAATAATGAGTTATTTCATGCAATGGTTGAAGCGGGTGTGCAAGCTGGATATCCACGTACGGATGATTTAAATGGATACCAACAAGAAGGCTTTGGTCCAATGGATCGTACGGTGACACCTCAAGGCAGACGTTCCAGTACCGCTCGTGGCTATTTAGATATGGCTAAAGGTCGTCAGAATTTAACGATTATTACGCATGCCACAACCAATCGAATCTTATTTGAAAAAAAACAAGCTATCGGTGTTGAATACATTCTTGGTCAAGATGCAACTAATTTACACAAGGTCTATGCTGAGCGAGAAGTATTGCTGTGCGCAGGTGCTATTGCATCACCTCAAATTTTACAGCGTTCAGGGGTAGGAGCTAAGTCATTATTAGAGTCACTGGATGTAAAGGTTGTGCAAGATTTACCGGGAGTGGGTGAAAATCTGCAAGATCATTTAGAAATGTATCTTCAATACCAATGTAAGAAGCCCGTCAGTCTTTACCCTGCATTAAAATGGTATAACCAACCTAAAATTGGCGCTGAATGGCTGTTTTTGGGTAAAGGAATTGGCGCAAGCAATCAGTTTGAAGCAGGTGGATTCATTCGCTCTAGTGTGGAGTTTGAGTGGCCGAATCTCCAGTATCACTTTTTACCAATTGCAATTAACTACAATGGTACCAATGCAATCAATGAACATGGTTTTCAAGCACATGTTGGATCTATGCGATCGCCGTCAAGAGGAAGAATTCGCTTAACCTCGAAAAATCCTTTTGATCATCCGAGCATTTTATTTAACTACATGAGCACTGAACAAGATTGGCGCGAATTCCGTGATGCAGTGAGAATTACACGAGAAATTATGCATCAGCCTGCATTAGATCAGTACCGAGGTAGAGAAATCAGTCCAGGTTCAGCATTAAAAACAGATCAGCAAATTGATGAATTTGTAAAAAATCATGCAGAAACAGCGTATCATCCTTCGTGTAGCTGTAAAATGGGTGAAGATGATTTAGCTGTTGTAGATGGTTACGGTCGTGTCCATGAAATAGATGGGTTGCGAGTGGTCGACGCTTCTATCATGCCGCTGATTATTACTGGTAATCTCAATGCAACGACGATCATGATGGCCGAGAAGATTGCAGATCACATTCGTAATCGACCTGCTTTAACCCCTTCAGATGCACCATTTTATCGTGCAGAAACTTCACCCTCATTTTCTTAATTATAAATTTTATGATGATTAAAACGACTCAAGCAGTGCTGTTGAGCACTGCTAGCTTTATTATTTTACCCAGTTATGCAAATTCTACGAATCAAGAAACAAATTCACCAATTCAATTTGATGGATATGTCACATTATCCTCCAAATACATTTCACGTGGTTTAACAAATGCACCAGAAAATGATGACCTCGCAATTCAAATAGGTCTAAACCTCAGTTATAACAACTTCTATGTCGGGTATTGGGGGTCTACACTAGGCTACTCTTATGCTGAACTTCAAGGTGATAAGCGCCGTAAAACTGATAAATTAGAGCACGACTTTATTGTCGGCTACAGTTTTGATACTGGTAGGACAAATTGGAATATTTGGAGTGCCACTTATTTCTATCCGAACGCGTCAAATACAACTTCAAATGAAATGGGAGTAACTGCCTCACACCAATTCAATGATAAAAACTCTTTATCAACCAGTTTATCTGCATATACATATGATGTCGTGTATGCAAACCAAGGGGATACTTATCTAAACCTAATATATACCCACCAACTCAATGATAAATTATCTGCTACAGCAAGTGCTGCAGCGAGCTATTTTAATGATAATGGGAAATATGAAGGTCTAGAGCTCGGTGATACAAAACGAGAATTTGCTTATCGCTTCTCATCTATCGGGCTAGATTATGCCTTGACACCAGAACTCGGATTGAGTGGACAATATATTTTTGGTGGTAAGAACCGCTATAACGAAAAACAGAAAAATTTAGGTGTAGTGGCTTTCACCTATAGTTTCTAATTTAAGAAAATCTTCAAATGCTTAGGCTTAAATTTTGAATACCAAAATAGCCTAAGCAAAAGTGTAATTTAAAAAATTACACTCATTAATAAATAAAATCTCGACATATCAAAGATTATTAAAAAAACCTATCAACTTAGTATTTATTTAATGAGTAATAGAAGTGAGGATTGACCAAAATAAGGTCATGAATGTCACGAGGAGAGTAAAATTTTACGCAAAATTTTTCAAGGATCTATTTAGAAATAGTTGTTGTGAAAAAAGTTCACTAAGGTTTTTTGAGGTTACATAGATGACTATACTCAAGTACTCAATCATTTCAGCCAAATTCATAAATCAACTAGATACTCATAACTTATAACTAGTGAGGGCAATGCATTGAAAAATAGAACTATGAATGTTCATATTAAACATAAGGTTAGAATTTGATTCTCTCCAATATTAAAAAAGGGCTTTTGATTTCTATCTTCAGAGATAAACAACTAAACGTCTAATCTCATTTATTAAGTTTTAATATTTTGAAGAATATTTTTCTCATCCTTAACGGTGCTATCGGAAAAATAGCAAAGATTTATGAAAAATAGTGTTAATTGTTTTTATTTTATTGCTGTCATCAATATTACAAATATACCTTAGACAAATATCTCCCTAAAATCATTGAACTTATTTCGCTTTTTGAGCCAGTATTAAGAATGCTTTTAACCTGAGTGAGCTGGCTTATCTATGAGTAAAATCTCTAATTTAGATATCAAATTGTACTAAAATTAGTACGAGTCACTCAAAGAAAGCAAAAAATTAAAATTTCAGCATTAAAATTCAGAGCTTTAAATGCTAAAGCTCTGAATTTAATAAGTTAACGTGTAATTTTCCAGGTTTGATATGAATTATTGCTTTGACATCCAATCATTTGTAGGCGTGCCATACTATTTGCACCATCAGCGGCATCAAGGCATAGACCTGTTTTTAAGTTGATATATTGGCTTGTGTGGCGACTATACATCCATCGTTGACTACTATCATTATTGCACGGCGCAACTTTAACGAAATTATCTTTAACATCGCCCATCAAACACGCATCCCGATGAGTTAAATATAAGCGATGGGTGTGATCCGTACTCAGACGTTGATTACCGTTGTTGGGATCACATGAATACAATCCCATTTGTTGACCACCATTCAAGCTATCTGCACAAAAACCTCGTGCACCATTTTTCAAAATGAAAGGTTTTTGCTGGGTGTAATTGGCATTATTTACAGTAGAAATGCAAGTAGAATCATCCGTGCAATGCGCTGATGCCACTTGTACACAATTTCCATAAGTTTTAGTCGTTTGTGATTTAGACTTAATTGAAGAGTTTGCTATTGCAGGATAGGTCGCTGAAACAGATGTATGAACATCATTACAACTGTTATAGCCATAAATACCGTTGGGTTGTTGGTGCTGTCTGAAATTTTCGGTAAATGTAGCTAAACTATCAAAACCACCCCAGGTCTGCGGCACATTGATTTTTGCAATTTCAAGTTGTTTACCAGTACTCATGTCTTTAACAAAAGCTGAGACTGTACTGTCATTATTTTTCACAATCTTAAAATTATATTTCGTGCCTTCTTTCCATTCATAAGGTAAGTCACATTGAACGCCATCACCTTCATGATCAAATTGTCTGCAATACGCAGGGTATCCTGATTTCCAAGATGTCGTTTTCCAGATTGAGAAATTTAAATACTTCTCATCATTGCTTCGTTGCTGTAATCCAACATAACCGATATTTCCATTTTTTAATGAAAATTGATTGGCCCAAAATGTATTACCATCATTTCCTGGCTCATTGGTAATGATGATTTTATTTTCGAGTGTTGCAAAGCCATTAGCAGGAATATTGTTCCAATGGTAGTCAGTCGAAACCATTCCGCCTGCAACCACGGCATACGCATTTGAAACTCCAAGTAACACAGAAGTACTTAAAGTGGTACGAATAATAAGATTGATTAAATTCATTGTTATATGCTCATATGATTATAAAAATTAAGACATAGATTCTTTAGTTTTACTTATGATTCTACAGTGATGAATACAATTTAGAATCACTATAAATAAAATTTATTTATTTAAGTTTAACTAAACATTAAACATGTTGAAATGTTATAACATAACAATTATGATTTAGTTACATCAAAAATCAAGATCATTCATTGATTGCAATAAGCGATCAAATGATGTGGTTGAACATGAAAACGAGTAACTCACCATGAATATTGATTCTTCACAACCGTATAAATTACCTGTCACTGTGCTATCTGGATTTCTTGGTGCAGGAAAAACCACACTTTTAAATCATATTTTAAATAATAGAGAAGGAAAACGTGTCGCAGTAATTGTGAACGATATGTCAGAAGTCAATATTGATGCGGCTTTAGTCAGAGAAGGTGGGGCGGAATTATCACGAACGGAAGAAAAACTCGTTGAAATGAGTAATGGATGTATTTGCTGTACTTTGAGAGAAGATTTATTAGTAGAAGTAAGACGATTAGCGGAAGAGAAAAAATTTGATCAACTCGTCATTGAATCTACCGGAATATCAGAGCCTCTACCTGTAGCCGAAACATTTACGTTTGAAGATGAAGACGGCGTATCTCTAAATGAGTACGCTCGTTTAGATACCATGGTGACCGTAGTCGATGCATTCAATTTTTTACGTGATTATCGTTCATATGATCTTCTTCATGAGCGTGGCGAATCACTTGGAGAATTTGACCAACGTACTGTTGTGGATTTACTGATAGATCAAATCGAATTTTGTGATGTTATTATTCTAAACAAAACTGATTTAATCGATGAGCATCAGAAGTCCCAACTTTATGCGATTCTCAAAAAGCTTAACCCTAGAGCAAAAATTGAGTCATCAACATTTGGTCAGGTTGAACTCGATAGAATACTCAACACACAGCTTTTTAATTTTGATGAAGCCTCACAAGCACCTGGTTGGTTAAAAGAGTTGAGAGGAGAGCATAAGCCTGAAACTGAAGAATATGGAATCGAAAGTTTCGTATATAGAGCAAGAAGACCCTTTCACCCACAACGTTTTTACAATTTTATTCATTCAGAATGGAAAGGTGTTATACGCTCAAAAGGATTTTTTTGGCTTGCTGCGGAACCAACAATGGCTATGGCTTGGTCACAAGCTGGAGGTATGGCTCGGCATGGTCAAGCAGGATATTGGTGGGCTTCGGTACCACAAGAGGAATGGCCACAAGATACGCAATCTATTCAGGAAATTGAATCGAGTTGGCATCCAGAAACGGGTGATGCCAGACAGGAAATTGTTTTAATTGGACAAGAGATGGATAAAGAGCAATTAATCCAAAATTTTGATCAATGTTTACTTACTGATTCGGAGATGAGTTTAGGACCAATCGTTTGGTGTAATTTCTTTAATCCATTTGAAGCTGAAAAAGAATTACTCGCCTAAATTGAGCAAGGAATTCCTTAACAAATTAAGAGTAATCTGAGTTCTCCTGCATTTTCTTTTGGAGCACGGTGAACACAAGGAAGTGCTTTCTGATCAGGATGATCTACAGCCAAACGCCAGAGATGACCAATTCCTAAATTTAAAGGTGTTGCACCATTTTTAGGTTGATAGTGAAGATCCATATAGGTCTCTTCAAGAAAATCGTCAAACTCATGGTCTTCGCCATCAAACAATGATTTAATTTTTTGACGGATTTCTGGGATTAGAATTTTTTGTTCAACCTGTTCATTGGAAATAATATCGCTAGCCACCCCGTAATAGGTACACAAATATGTATCCGTTGCTAATGGCGATCGATCTACATGAAAAGAATATACATCAGTGCTGATAAAATCCAATTCTTCATCACGCTGATATTGCTTAATTAAGTTTAAAGACGGCGATGCGCCCAATTCGGTGAGCAACGTTACATCATTAATAATAATGTCTCTCGCTTTGCTTGCAGAGTCTGAAAGTTTGAGTTGCTCTAATTGAGCGATGGTAATTTCAGTAATATCTTCTATGAGTGTAAGTTTTCTAACGATTTCTTCGAAATTGAAGTCTAAATGCCTATACCAACATAAAGCATTGATAGGGTCTTCAAAAACTTCATTCGCTAATGCTTGGAAAGTATTCACCAATTTGGCTTGAGGATATGAGTGAATGAGTTCGAGCATATGATCTAAAACTTTTTAAAAACATATTATAGCTTTTAGCTCTAGACTTGATAAGACTGGATTTAGATGATTGATCGTTGTCCTATGTAGTAGGAGAGTGGGGCTTCCACCCATAACTACACACTGTCAACAATAACGATAGATACGCATTAAGGCTATTCTACAATTGGGTGTAAAAAGCTAAACATAGCTTAAGTTTTTTGTTGGCTACAATTTCTGTTTAGCTTTTTGACGGAGAACAAACAAATATAAGCTTTCAACTTTTTCACGTGCCCATGGTGTAGTTCGTAGAAATCGTAAAGATGATTTAACACTCGGGTCGATGCAAAAACAACGAATTTCAATTTTACGACTTAATCCTTCAAAGCCTCCGTAGTAATCCAATAACTCATCTAAAATGTCAGCAAGTTTTTTGCCATGTAAAGGGTCATTGGATGTGTTCATAATTGATCAACTGAATTGTGTAAGATGGGTATTATAACCTGAGCCAGTCAAAAATTAAGAACGTTGCTTTCTATACTCAATGAACCATCGATAATGACAGATTGTGTTTTGGTTTTAAATTTTTTTTCTAATGTGAATTCTAATCATTCGTTGTTTTATGCCATGTAACAAGACAATATCTAGTATTGGTGCGCTGTTAAAGATATCCTATTTAACATAAATTGAAGTTGTGTGACTTCAGAATGACGAAAAATTAAGGTAAAAATGGATTTAGAATATTCTTATCGAGAACTATTTAGTTTATGTGATAAAGCTAAGCTTGGTAGTGTAAAAAAAGTATCTTTACACTTTATGAAAATGATTTAGCAAAACAATGGAATCCTGACTTAAACTCAGAATGGGTTTGCCGACATTATCTTGCATCAAAAATGATATTGAATGCTACAGTAATTTTGAATGCGCTAAATTTTTCTGAAGAAAATGGCATGCGTTTAGCAACTCCATATTTTGAATATTATGCAGCTTTATCGCTAACAAGAGCAGTTGCTTACACACTACCAGATAAAAAGTGGAATAATGGGGAACTTATTACTATTTCTCATAAAGATGCTATCAACTCTGCGTTTGATTGGCTAAAACGATTTAACTCTCCTATGGCTGAGAGTTTAAAGTCTGTGACATTAAAATTAAAAGCTCAACGAGAACTTATTTCTTATAGAATTCCATCAACTGGTGATCAAAATATTTCTAGAGAGCATGACCTAGAACAATTATTAACTATTCTTGCTGAAGTTGCTCAATTCAATTCTGAATTACTTAAGAAAGCAATTACTATGAATGCTGATCCTAAGACATTTATTGTTAATGATGGAGATATTGCCAATTTAGTTTTAGTTTCGATCGATGATCATGAATTTCCTGATCAATATGATTACTATAGATTAAATTATTTAAAAAGAAAAATGCCTTATCCTACATCTTTACATTACACGATGACAGAAGGTATGACCGAAGACTTTATTGGGTCTTGGGATGGAGAAGAAGGTACATCTTTTTCTAATGGTGGGCCAGGCAACTGGCAGTCTATTTTTGATATCCCATAATAAAAATTTAAGATCATCACGGTACTGAGCTGTAGCTACATACAGTGTTGTGTAGGCTACTAGTCTCAGAGATCTTATTTAACATAATATACATTATGCGAAATTATGGCGAATCAATCTCTGGTCAATCGACAAATCAATATTTCATGTGTATACATATGCTTAGTCAATTTTAAAGAAAATCGATTATGGATAATCAAAAAAGAATTCATGCTTTCACGGATGATATATTAGGTACAAGTGATGCGATTGAGCTCTCAAACAGAATTCAATCTAAAGACATCTCAATTGATGAAGTTTTAAGAGCTACGATTGAACGCGCAAAATTCGTAAATCCTCTGCTAAATGCAATTGAATTCGAAAACTTTGACCAAATACTTAAATCGCCTACTTTTAAACCAAATCAGATTTTTTCTGCAATCCCTACATTTATTAAGGATAATCTGGATCTTATTGGTTTTCCTACGCAACAAGGATCAACATCGTTCAAATCCAAGGAAAAGATCAAAAATTCTAAAATTACTCAACAAATGTTAGATACAGGCTTAATTGCACTGGGTAAATCTAAAATGCCTGAATTTGGCTTAAATGCTTCAACAGAATTTAAGTCTGGGGATTACACACGCAATCCTTGGCATACTGATTATTCGTGTGGAGCTTCTTCAGGTGGAGCTGCGGCACTCGTTGCATCAGGCGTAGTACCAATTGCACATGCAAATGATGGTGGTGGTTCGATACGAATTCCTGCAGCAAATTGCGGTTTAGTCGGTTTAAAGCCGACACGTGGTCGTTGGTATCCAAATGAAGGTTCGCAGTATTTACCAATTGACCTTGTTTCAGATGGTGTTTTAACACGTTCTGTGCGGGATACCGCGTTTTTCTTTGCTGAAATGGAAAAACAATATAAGCCAAAAAAATTACCCGAAATTGGCTTAATCCTGCATCCATCCAGCAAACCTTTACGGATTGGTCTTGTTTATGATTCATTGCAAACCAATATTGATGCTGAGACCCGTCAAACTGTTGAGTCTACTGCTCAATTACTCAGGAATTTAGGTCATCATATTGAAGAATTTTCACTTCCTATTCCAGATTCGTTTGTAGATGATTTCAGCCACTATTGGGGTTTTTTATCATTTATGATTCAACAGTTTGGAAAACCGCTACTTCGCAAAGATTTTAACGTGAATGAGTTAGATCATCTAACAGTTGGGCTTGCAAACTTGTACAAGAAAAATTTCTATAAAACCCCTTTATTTTTATACCGTTTAAAGCAAATCCAGCGCATCTATCAACAAATCTTCCAACAATATGATGTCATCCTTTCGCCAGTTTTAGCGCATGTTTCGCCTCAAATTGGATATCTTTCACCTCAACTCGAATTTGATGTTTTATTTGAGCGTTTAAGGAATTATGTGGCATTCACACCTATTCAAAATATCGCAGGTGCTCCAGCGATATCATTGCCGATGGGTATGACCAAATTAGATTCAAGACCGATAGGTATTCAGCTTTCTGCTGATTTGGGACAAGAGCGTTTACTGATAAATCTCGCTTATCAGCTTGAACAGATACAACCTTTTAAAAAAATATATGATTAAAATCATACATTAAGGATCATTAATCAAATTCTTGATGATCCTTATCAACAATACTCAGTGCTTGTTTATCACTTTTTATGCATAATATATACATAAATGTGATTTAGAGATTTGTATGGATTTAACGAAGCATTCTGTGGAACGAATCATCCCAGCTTGGAAATGGTTAAAAAAATACAATACTCAAGATTTTAAATCTGATTTTCTTGCATCTGTGATCGTGCTTGCAATGCTTGTACCACAAGGTATGGCATATGCCATGATTGCAGGCTTACCTCCAATTATGGGCTTATATGCCAGTATTATCCCTATGATTGCTTATGCATTGATTGGAGGGAGTACTACCCTTTCAATTGGTCCAGTTGCATTAATCTCTATGATGACTTTTGCCACGCTACAGCCATTATATGAAGTGGGTTCACCAGTCTATATCCAAGCTGCCTATTTGCTAGCAGTAATGGTTGGCATAATTTCATTTTTATTGGGACTGTTTAGATTTGGTTTTTTGATTCGTCTCATAAGCCATCCTGTGATTAAGAGTTTTATCATTGCTTCTGCCGTCTTAATTGCGTTAGGTCAAATAAAATTTATTCTTAATATTCCATTGCAATCCAGCAATTTAATCGAATTTTTTGCAAGTTTGGCTCAATACATTTCTTTATATGATTTGGCCAGCTTATCTTTGGGTTTAGCTTCAATTTTAGCGCTCATTTATTTACCTCAATTACTTAAAATTTCAGCATTTTCAAATCATCAAAAATTAATGCAATTTGTACAAAAAGCATTACCGTTATGCTTAGTGCTATTTTCAATCTTACTGGTTCAATCCTTTAATTTAACTGCCTATGGAATTAAGACAGTAGGTGAAATTCCAAGTGGATTACCCCCTATTCAAATGCCGTACTGGACTTGGGACATGGTGAAAATACTGCTTCCTGGTGCAGCAATGATCGCTATGGTGAGTTTCGTTGAATCTATTTCGATCGCGCAAGCTACGGCTTTTCAATCACGTAGTAATTTGAACAGTAATCAAGAGCTTGTTGCACTCGGTGTTGCAAATTTTGGCGCTGGAATTAGTGGCGCATTTCCTGTCACTGGTAGCTTATCACGCACAGTGGTCAATGCTGATGCTGGTGCAAAAACACCTATGGCTGGCGTTTTATCCTCCCTACTTATTATTGTGGTCAGTCTATATTTTACAAGCCTATTTGAATATTTACCTTTAGGAGTATTGGCTGCAACAATCATTGTGTCGATATGGAAACTTGTTGAAATTAAACCCTTTATAGAGGCTTGGAAATATTCCAAAGCAGATGGTTTGGCAATGGCTCTTACATTTTTAGGGGTGCTGTGTGTAGATATTACAACAGGCTTAATGGTGGGTATTATTTCAACATTTGTGTTGCTGTTATGGAGAATTAGTCGTCCACATATTGCAGTGATTGGTCTCGTTGAAGGTACGCAGCATTTTAGAAATATTTCAAGACACCAGGTTATTACCAGTAAAAGGCTCGTTTCGGTGAGAATTGATGAAAATTTGAGTTTTCTCAATGCAAACACCCTGAAGGAATTTATTATTTCAGAAGTTAGCCAACATGATGAGCTTCAACATGTTGTCATTAACTGTTCCAGTATCAGTAATATTGACTACTCAGCTTTAGAGACTCTTGAGGAAATGAATTCTGAGTTATCTAAACTCAATATTCAACTACACTTAAGCGAAGTCAAAGGTCCTGTTATGGATCGCTTAAATTCAACCAACTGGATACAACATCTGACTGGTAAAATATACCTCACTCATTTCCAAGCAGTATATGAATTAGACCCGCATTTCAGCCAAAATAAATCATCTTTTGCATAAGAATTTGATATTCTTAAGTAAGAATTATCAAAAAAAATCCAGTGATTTGATTCACTTAATTTTTATTATGAATAAGTTTTATATTTAAAATCATTTTTAAGTATAGAATACCCCACTTATTTATCCGATTTTAAGCCAGACTCGGCATTATTAGGTTCAGTTATGTTCACTGCTCTAGCACGTTTGAGTTTAGTCACCAAAATCATTATCGCCATTATTCTTGGCGTTTTGGTGGCTATATTTTTTCCTCAAGTTGCACCACAATTAAGCTTGCTGGGTGATTTATTTATTAAAGCCCTTAAATCTGTTGCACCAATTCTTGTTTTTGTTTTGGTCCTTTCTTCGATTGCAAACTTTAAAGTTGGTGATAGCAGCAGTGCGAAAATCAAACCCATTATGATGATGTATGCCGTAGGTATGTTTTTATCTGCGTTAACTGCTGTCATTGTGAGTAATTTATTTCCAAGCACTCTTTTCTTAGATGTCGCTGCGCAAGCTGATTTACAACCACCTGGCAGCTTGACTGAAATTCTTAAAAATTTATTACTCAGTTTTGTTGCGAATCCTATCGTTGCATTAAGTGAAGCAAACTTTATTGGGATTTTGGGTTGGGCTGTTGCACTGGGTATAGCATTTCGTCATGCCACAGACACCACAAAACAGTGTCTGACGGATGCTGCGAATGCCGTGAATCACGTGATTCGTCTTGTCATCAGTTTTGCACCTTTCGGTATTTTTGGACTTGTTGCTGTTACTTTTGCAGATGCAGGTCTTAAAACCTTAGCAAGTTATGCACAATTATTGTCTGTTCTATTAGGGACTATGTTCTTTGTTGCACTTGTAATTAACCCAATTATGGTGGCATTTGTTACGCGTTCAAATCCTTATCCATTGGTTATTCAATGTCTACGTGAAAGTGGGATCACCGCATTTTTCACCCGTAGTTCAGCAGCAAATATTCCGGTGAACTTGGATCTTGCCAAGCGTTTGGGCGTGAATGAATCGACAGCGAGTGTAGCAATCCCGTTGGGTGCTGCAATTAATATGGCGGGCGCATCAGTAACGATTACCGTATTAACATTAGCAGCGGTGAATACACTTGGTATTTCTGTTGACTTTACCACGATGCTTGTTCTTTCTGTTGTGGCTACAGTTTCTGCTTGCGGGGCTTCTGGTGTAGCAGGTGGTTCACTGTTATTGATTCCTGTCGCTTGTGGGCTATTCAATATTTCACCTGATGTGGCTATGCAAGTCGTAGCAATAGGTATGGTGATCAGTGTTCTACAAGATTCAACTGAAACAGCCCTCAACTCATCTACAGATGTATTGTTTACTGCTGCGGTTGATCGCGCTCCTTCAAAATAATATATTCATGGCATAAACTTTTAGAATGAAAGATATGCCATTTCAATTCCTTCCAAACTGGGTACAATTTGGGGCTTTCATGCTTGCAGTAAATGCAGGCATGATCAACGTTTTGGGTCTCATTTCTTTATTACATCAGTCAGTTTCGCACATGACAGGCAATGCAAGTTTGCTTGCCATCGGTCTTATTGACCATGATTTCAAAGCTGTAATTTTTCTGATTCTTATTATCTTGAGCTATGTTTTAGGCTCTAGTTTTAGCGGTCTGATATTGGGGAATAGTCAATTTAAACTTGGACGCAGATATGGTCTACCATTGAGTTTAGTGACTTTTTTTATTCTGCTCTGTTGGGTATTTATTCCCTATTATCCTCGTTATGCACTGCTATGGGCATGTTGTGCGATGGGTGTACAAAATGCCATGGTAAGTCATTATAAAGGTGCGATTATACGCACGACTCACCTTTCTGGTGTCTTAACCGATCTTGGTTTAGCATTTGGGTATTTTGTAAGAGGTCTTACAACGGAATCCAGAAAAGTTATTTTGCATTTAGTGATTTTATTTGGTTTTATTATTGGCAGTACTGTTGCGGCATTCAGCTATCCTTATTTACAATTAGAAGCGTTTTTAATTCCTGCAGGTTTAAGTTTTTTACTGACCCTGATCTATTGGATTTTATATTTCCGTCATTGTTATTTTCAAAAATCGTAGTTGGTATTACTCATGGTAAAAAATGCCTTGCAAGCACAATTGCTCAAAGCTGGTTTAGTCGATCAAAAAAAGGCTAAAAAACTTTCTAAACAAGCTGTGCATGAGCAACGCACGGGTCAAAGCAACGAAGCTGAGATTAAAGCTAAAATTGAACAAGATTTAAAACAAAAACTAGAAAAAGATCAGAATCTTAATCTTGAAATCAAACGCCAGCAAGATGAAAAAGCATTACGTGCAGCAGTAGTGCAAATGATTGGTCAACATAAAATCAAAGATATTGATGGTGAAATCAGCTACCAGTTCGTTGATGAAAATAAAATTAAGAAAATTTATATTAATCAACAAGTTTACAATGCACTCGTGGCAGGCACATTAGTTATCGCCAAAGATCAAACAGGTTATGCTGTTCTACCAAGAGCGTTATCTGAGCGGATTAATGAAAAAGTCGAAGGATTTATTATTGTGAATAATGCTGAGAAAAATGAGGCTATTACGGATGAGGAAGATCCATATGCAGCTTATGTTATTCCAGATGATTTAATGTGGTAAATCTCTCTAAAGCCTAATTTATTAGGCTTTTTTAACGCTTTATATGTGATTCAGATTGCGGTGCAGCAAGTATAAATTCACGATTAAGTTGCTTTGAGTCATATTGCTGCTTCCAATCATCACGAGATGAGTCTATCAATTTTCTGCGCTCGTCTTCTATTCTCTGATTCGATTTTTTTTCAATCGATGGTATTTTGGAGAGCTCAAAAAAATCAATGGATTGACTTTCTCGCATTATTTTTTCATTTTCTAATTGCTGAAAATGAGCAAGTTCAATAATGCTTCTTTGAGGAGCTTTCGCAAAAAGCAAAGAACACAGAGAGATCGATATAAAAAAGATTAAATTAGATTTAAACATGGGTTTTATAATTTGAAAATGTAATGACGATAATCTACGAAATTTTATAGTGTGACTTATTTCACATTAATTATATTTAAAATAGAAGTTCATAAAATGTATTTCAAGTAATTTATTTAATCTATTCTGTTTGATAAACGTTAACTCTAATAAATTTAATAACTTAAACCATTAAGCTAATGCCAATTCATTTAGAGGTGATCAAGTTGGACAGATTAAATTTTGTAACTCAAATCCAAGAATGGTCAGATCAATTTCCTTGGTTAGAGATGTTGACCTCTCTGAGCATTCTTATTCTCATTGCATTTATCGCAAATTTTATTGCTAAACAAGTGGTCGTCCGTGGTATTCGCAAAATTATTAGTAAACTACGTTTTAGTTATAGTGATGTCTTAGCGGAACATAGCGTTATTCGAAGAATTGCAAACATTGTCCCAGCATTGGTGATTATGAATGGAATAGTGACGGTTCCGCACCTGTCTGAAAAAGTCATTACATTGATTCAGATGTTTGCACAAGCCTTCATTTTCTTAACCATAGCCTTGGCAATTAGTCAGCTTCTCACCATTTTTAATATTATTTATCAACGTAATCCTAAATCACACAATAAGCCAATTAAGGGTTATTTACAGTTAGTTAAACTGATTATTTTTGTTGTTTGTGCACTGATGGTCATAGGAACATTTCTTAAAAAAGATGTTTTCACGCTATTGGCAGGTTTCGGGGCAATGGCAGCAGTGCTGATGCTGGTTTTCCAAAATACAATTCTATCTTTAGTGGCTTCAGTTCAAATCTCTTCATATGACATGGTTCGGATTGGCGATTGGATTGAAATGCCAACCTTAAATGCGGATGGCGATGTCATTGATATGTCATTACATACGGTGACCGTACAAAACTTTGACAAGACCTATACCACTATTCCGACCAATCGTTTGGTGACAGATACTTTTAAGAACTGGCGAGGTATGCAAGAACAAGGTGTTCGTCGGATTAAACGTGCACTTTATATCGATCAAAATAGTGTTCACTTCTTATCTGCAATGGAATACAGCAAGCTCAAAGAATTTCTGATTCTAGAAAAATACCTAGATGAGAAACAAACCGAGTTAAAAAACTTTAATCAGCAATATGCAAATAATGGGGTCAATAACCAACGTCGTTTAACCAATTTGGGAACATTCCGCGCATATATTGAATACTATTTAAAAAATCATCCAGGTATTGCACAAAATCAGTCCTTAATCGTCCGTCAATTACAACCGACAGGTCAAGGTTTGCCTATAGAAATTTATGCTTTTACAAATACGACAGCATGGGTGGCTTATGAGGCGATCCAATCCGATATTTTCGATCATCTTTTGGCGATTCTTCCTGAGTTTGGATTAAAAATATTCCAGATTCCTTCTGGGAATGATTTCAAGATCCCTCAAGACACAGTAAACTGAGTTTTGATTAGATGAATTAAGATTGATCGTATGCTGCAGTGGTTTGAAAAACTCGTTGATCCATATCCATCCAAAGATTTAAATCAGCCCTTGCCGAAGAAATTTTTTCCATTTGTTTGGCAAGCAGCATCAGGAGTTAAGCGTTATCTCTTGGTGCTGGTGTTATTTACTGCAGCAACAGCTTCATTTGAAGCAATTTTCTTTTCCCAAATTGGTCATTTAGTTGATTGGTTATCCGCATCGACGCCTGAAAATTTTCTCGAAAATAACCAAACAAATTTAATGATTTTGTCTGGTTTTCTACTTGCTAATATTTTCTTTGCAAGTTTGCAATCAATCATAAGGCATCAGATTTTATTCAGTAGCTTTCCAATGCGCTTGCGTTGGCGTTTTCACAACTTATTACTTCTTCAAGGTTTAGACTTTTTTCACAATGATTTTGCAGGTCGATTGTCAGCTAAAGTCATGCAAACTTCACTTGCTGTTCGTGAATTTTGGGTAATTTTGGGGGATATCGTTACTTATGTGGTGATTTATTTTATTACCATCAGTGTGGTTTTAGGAAACGTCTCCCCTCTACTCCTTATTCCGCTTATGGCATGGTTGATTTTATTCATTGGCTCGGCATCCTTCTTTATCCCGCGACTTGGAAAAATTTCAAAAAAGCAGGCTGATGCACGCGCGGTGATGACTGGTCGTGTGACTGATGCTTATACAAATATACAAACAGTAAAATTGTTTGCACATGCTGGTCGTGAAAGCCAATATGCCAAAGAGTCTATGCAACTTTTTATGAAAACGGTGTATACCCAGATGCGTCTGGGAACTGCTTATGAAATTAGCATTAATCTACTGACCGCAATTTTATTCTTTGGCGTTTTAGGTACAGCAGTTTTGCTTTGGTTTATTGGTGAAGCCAACATCGGCGTGATCGCCGCAACGACAGCCATGATTTTAAAGCTGAATAGTATGGCTTCTTTTATGATGTGGCAAACTTCAGCCTTATTTGAAAATATTGGTACCATTCAAGATGGGATGAACACGCTAGCAAAACCAATAGCAATTGAAGACAAAGAAGCTGCACTGCCACTCGAGGTACACTCTGGTGCGATTAAATTTGATAATGTGAGCTTTGCTTATAATCAAAAAAATGTTATTAATCACTTGAATTTAGAAATCAAACCGGGTGAAAAAATTGGAATTGTCGGTCGGTCTGGTGCTGGAAAATCGACACTGATCCAACTACTACTTCATTTTTATCAAACCCAACAAGGTAAAATTTATATCGATGGTCAAGCGATTGATGAAGTCACCCAAGATAGTTTAAGAAAAAACATTGCTCTCGTGACGCAGGATACTTCTTTGCTGCATCGAAGTGTTGCTGAGAATATTAAATATGGTCGACCTGAAGCGACTGATGAAGAAATGTATGAAGCTGTCCGTAAAGCTCGATCAGAAGAGTTTATTCCACAGCTTACAGATCTACGTGGTCAGACAGGATATGACGCTTATGTTGGTGAGCGTGGTGTAAAATTATCTGGAGGGCAAAGACAGCGTATAGCAATTGCACGGGTATTCCTAAAAGACGCTCCAATTTTGATTTTAGATGAAGCAACCAGCGCACTCGATTCAGAAGTGGAGGCTGCGATTCAGGCAAGCCTTGATGACTTGATGGAAGGTAAAACGGTAATTGCAATTGCACACCGCCTTTCAACCATTGCTCAAATGGATCGATTAATTGTTTTGGATCAAGGAAATATCGTAGAACAAGGATCTCACGATGAGCTGATCCAACAGAATGGAATTTATGCCCAACTTTGGCAACGCCAAACGGGTGGATTTTTAGTTGAACAAAAAGTGAAAGACAAGGAATTAGACGAAGATGCTTTATCTTGATGATTTAAAAGTGGGTGATCAGTTTAAAAGTCGTGAATATGAGTTAACACTCGAAGAAATTAAAGAATTTGCACAAAAATATGACCCTCAAGTCTTTCATACTGATGAAGAGGCCGCAAAAGATCATCCTATTTTTCAAGGTATCGCAGCCAGTGGTTGGCAAACGTCAGCCATTACCATGCGTCTTTGGACTGAATGTTTTCCAATTGCCAAGGGGCTTATCGGTTCAGAGTCAAGCTTAAGATGGCCAAAACCAGCTCGTGCTGGTGATCGTTTGCATGTAGAAGTTGAAATTGTTGCTATCAATCCTTCTAAAACAAAGCTAGATCGCGGAATTGTGAGTTATGTCACACAAACAAAAAATCAGCATGGTGATGTTTTGTTGATTTCAACCACAAAAATTGTCGTTTTTAAGGCTTAAACATCGGTTTCACACTAGATTTGTCCGACAAAATTGGTATTTTCTATCTGGAATTTATGTCAGTATTATTTTCACCAAAAATTATGAAAAAAATTGTGTAAAGCAATGGATCGCACATGAAAACAGTTTCAGTTCGCCCAGATTTAGGCATTCCAGGTGTTTACGGACTCTTACTTTTAGATGTTGTTTCTCGTTGGGGTTATAGTGCTGAGTCGCTATTCGCTCCCTTTGGATTCACCAACGAGCAACTTGCCGATCCTGAATTTAGAATTCCACTACATGTAGCGAATGAGATGATTATTCTCGCGCGCAAAATGACAGGTGAAAGTTCTCTTGGTTATCATCTTGGTAACCAAATGCGGATTTCTATCCATGGTTTTATTGGCTATGCCATTATGACCTCGAATGAGATTACTGATGCACTTATTTTAGCCAATCGCTTTATACAACTGCGTATGCCTTTTCTGCAATTTCATTTCTCGACATTTACAGAACAAGTTTCTTTGCAGTTACAATGTGATATTGATCTTGAACCGCTGAGAACTGAAATTGTCATGGCTTTGACTTTTGGTGTCATTACAATGGCAAAAGCACTGACAGGCATTAATGATTTGTATGGCGAAATTAATTTTGACTTCCCGAAACCTGAAGGCTTTGACAAATACATCAGTCGTCTACATCCCAAAACGATTATTCATTTTGACCAGACTCATTTTCTTGCCAGTTTCGATAAAAGTTATTTAGGCTTGAAGATGGTTAACGCAGATCCGATTGCCAGTCAAATTGCAATTAATCAGTGTGAAGCAGAACTATCAGAGCTTGGAGAACGCCGTCGAATTTCAATGCGTGTTCGCGATATTTTGACACATTCTGAACAGCACTATTTAAGTATTGAAAATGTGGCAGATCGCCTGCATATGTCTGATCGTACACTGAAACGTCAGTTGGCTGCAGAAGGAACTTCTTTTTCAACCTTAGTGGATGAAGTTCGATATCGTCATGCAACCTCCCTACTGTCACGTACTGACTATTCACTTGAACAAATCGCAGATGAACTCGGTTATTCAGATGTTGCGAATTTCAGTCGTGCATTTAAACGTTGGAGTGGTCGAAGTCCAAGCAGTTGGCGTAAAGATCCATATTTATAGAACTTTCGTTTTTAAATAAAACACTGTATAACACAAGAAAATTTTTCAAATCGAATTGAGGAGTCGTGATGAATCATCCTTCAGAGCTTAAATATGCTCGCACACACGAATGGGTACGTATTGAAGGTGATCTCGTTGTTACTGGGATCTCAGATCACGCACAAGATGCATTGGGTGATCTTGTCTATGTAGAAGCACCTGAAGTAGGTCGTGAGTTGACTGCTGGTGAACAAGCGGGTGTAGTTGAGTCTGTGAAAACAGCTTCTGATATTCATGCTCCTGTAAGTGGTGTAGTTGTAGAAATTAATGAAAATCTAGAAGATGATCCAGATTTTGTAAATGATGATCCCTATGGCAAAGGCTGGATCTACAAAATTAAACCATCTAATTTGGGAGATGTAGAACAACTTCTCTCAAATACAGATTATGAATCAGGTTTGTGATATTTATGACCAGTCTACGGACTGGTTTTTTATTTATACATTTTCGGATGAATGGCTCACTTTTTGCTGTAATTTTCATGTAATTTGATTATAATTAATTCAACTTCTCTCCCTACTTCATTGCTGACCAAAACCAAAAATAATTTTATTTGGCACAGATTGAAGCTTTTAATGGTTCAATATTTCAAGGTTGTCTATGTCTTCTATACATGCTGAGCATCTATGGAATAAATCTTTTATTCTGTGTCTAATTAATAACTTATTTATTTTCATCTTCTATTTTGCTCAGACAACGATATTGCCAATTTATATTCTGAATGATTTAAATGGTAATATTACCCAAGCTGGGCTTGCACTGACTTTGTTTCTAGCTTCATCGATCGCAATACGACCGTTTACCGGTCTCATTATCGAGAAGATTGGGCTTAAAAAAGCACTTTATATCTCTGAGTCATTTTTTGTACTGCTCTCTTTCGCTTATATCTTTGCTGATAATCTAACCCTATTACTGGTCATTCGGTTACTACAAGGAATTTGGTTCAGTATTTTGACCACTGCTATGATACCAATCGTCAATGACTTCATTCCAAATCAGCGTAAAGGTGAAGGCATGGGCTATTTTGTCATGTCAGTCAATCTTGCCATTGTACTAGGACCCATGTTGGGCTTGATTCTCATTCAACCATGGGGATATATTCCAGTGGCTACACTTTTAGCTGCAATTGTTTTTATTGGTTATTTGTTCTGCTTTTTGATTCCGATCCAGACACAATTTCAAACTGTTAAGCGCAAAACAAAAATTAGTGTTCATGATTTTGTTGAGATTAAAGCTTTACCTGTTGCGATGATGGCGATGCTCATCTCATTTTCTTATGCAAGTATCATGTCTTTTATCTCGACATATGCTGAATCAAAAAATTTATTGACCTATGCGAGCTTATTCTTTGCTGTTTTTGCAATTTCCATGATGCTTCTAAGACCCTTCACAGGAAAGTTATATGACTCTAAGGGTCCTGCCTACGTTGTCTATCCAGCGATTGTGAGCTTTAGCATTGGGCTATTCATTCTAAGCCAAATTCATTCTGCTGCCGGATTATTGATATCTGCTGTCTTTATTGGTATAGGCTTTGGGTCTGCTCAGCCATGTCTCCAAACGCAAGCCATTCAAGCTGTAGCACGTGAACGTGTTGGACATGCGAGTTCAACTTTTTACACCTTTTACGATATTGGCATCGCATTAGGTTCTTTTATTTTAGGTATTGTGATCACACACTATCAGTATTCGATTGCATATATATTATGCGCGATCTTGACGCTATTAAGCTTGCTGTTTTACCGCTTCGTTGTTCAAACTAAAGTAAAAGCGTTCTAGAGAGCTAAAAATTTGTCCAAAAAAAAAGCCTTCAGATGAAGGCTTTTTTATTTAATTAGCTCTCTGCATCTTCATCAAACATACTGAAGGTTTGTGAAGAGGTTTCAGCATTCTCTCGGACGCGTGTACTTTTTAGCTTAATCTGTAGACGTAATTCATTTTTAGAGTCAGCATTACGAATGGCTTCATCATAACTGATCGCACCTTCGTTATATAAATCAAATAATGCTTGGTCAAATGTTTGCATACCAAGTTCTCGCGACTTGGTCATAATTTCTTTCAACTCATGAAAGTTACCTTTCAAAATCAAATCAGAAACTAAAGGTGTATTTAGCATGACTTCTACAGCAGCTCTACGTCCGACACTATCTTCAGTTCGAACTAAACGTTGAGAAATAATGGCCTTCATATTTGATGAAAGATCCATAAGCAACTGATTGCGCCGTTCTTCAGGGAAAAAGTTGATAATTCGATCTAAGGTTTGATTGGCATTATTCGAATGCAACGTGCCTAAGCACAGATGACCAGTCTCTGCAAAAGCGATCGCATGCTCCATGGTCTCCGTATCACGGATTTCGCCAATTAAAATTACATCTGGTGCCTGACGAAGTGTGTTTTTAAGCGCATTATGCCATGAGTGACAGTCCACTCCGACTTCTCGGTGAGTGACCATTGATTTTTTATGTTTATGCACGTATTCAACTGGATCTTCTACAGTAATGATGTGCCCTGCTGAGTTCTCATTACGGTAATCAATCATGGCAGCAAGTGAAGTAGATTTACCCGATCCAGTGCCACCAACCACTAGAATTAAACCTCGCTTTTCCATTACCACATCTTTCAATGTTTCTGGTAATTTCAACTTTTCAAAGTTTGGAATTTCAGAGGTAATGGTACGAATGACCATCCCTACATTAAGTTGCTGTTGAAAAACATTCACGCGAAAGCGCGATACATCTGGGACATTAATGGCAAAATTACATTCTAATTCACTCTCAAATTCTGCTCTTTGTTTTTCATTCATTAAGCTATAAGCGAATAGTTTTGTTTTTTCTGCAGTCAAAGCTTGAGAACTTAAAGGCTTCATTGAACCTTGATGTTTCATACTTGGAGGAAAATCAGCTGAAATAAATAAATCTGATCCCTCATGGTCAAAAACGCTTTTAAGCAATCTGAACATGAATTGCCGAGCTTCGCTAAGTAATTCATTACTGAACATTAATTTCCCCAAGTTATAAATATTAAATACTTAAAATACTAATAGAAATATAAGGTTATTTCAGCTGTTTCATCAAATATTTAATGCTTTGAACAAACATTCAAATCTTAAAGGCAAAAAAAAGAACCCATATTTCATGGGTTCTTTTTTACGAATTATATTAGGAGAGTTGTTGAGCAACATCCAAAATCAATTGCTCTGTACTTAACCAACCCAAGCATCCATCAGTCACTGATTGACCATAAGTCATGTGATCAGAAATTTTCTGATTGCCATCGACTAAAAAGCTTTCTAGCATGACGCCACGGACTTGTGTTTGAGGTCGTTCATTCACAATTTGCTTTAATACAGCAGGTTGATTCAATGGATTCTTAGCGCTGTTTCCATGGCTACAATCAATAATCAAAGCTGGTAGTACATGGTTATTGTTTTCTTGAATCTTTTTAATTTCAGATAATTGGTAATTTGTACCCTGATTCGATCCACGTAAGATCAAATGTGCATGCGGATTACCCTTTGAAGATAAAATGCTTGGACCACCATCTTGACTTAAACCAAGAAATTGATGCGGTTGTGAAGCGGACTGAATCGCATCCAATGCAATTTGGATTGATCCATCTGTACCGTTTTTGAACCCAATGCTATAAGGCATATGGCTAGATATTTCACGGTGAATTTGCGACTCGCTTGTTCTCGCCCCAATCGCGCCCCATGAAATCAAATCATCAAAATATCCTGTTGCCATTGGGCTTAAGATTTCTGTGGCCAACGGCAAACCCATTTCAGCAATTTGAATGAAGAGTGATCTAGACTGTTCAAGTCCTTTTTGCATATCTGCTGAACCATTTAAATCTGGATCATACAAGAAGCCTTTCCATCCTACAGTGGTGCGAGGTTTTTCAATATAAGTACGCATCACGATGAAAATCTGATCTTTGACTTGTTCTTGCAGTTGTTTTAATTTTTGTGCGTATTCGAGGGTTGCTTTAGGATCATGAATCGAACATGGACCAGTAATGACCAATAAACGTGGATCATGACCCGCTAAAATGTCTTGTATTGTTTGGCGATGTTGACGAATTTGAAGTGAAACTATCGGACTAACTGGTAAAGCTGATTTTAGTTCTAATGGTAAGCTTAATTTTTTTTCTAAAGTATGTTGAGCTGTGGTTATAAGCTGAGAATTAATTGCATTCATCTTGAATTCCTTTGGGCAGCAATTGCCCTATCTTTTATTTGAGCGTGAGGTGTCTATTGGCTGGGTTTTGTTCTTGACTAAAATAGAACCAATAACCGTTGCTAAAATAAAAAGTATTCAATGTTTTCATGAGATGCTCCTATATTTGTTGAGATGAAAAAAAACCTGATTGGTGTTGCCAATCAGGTATAAACTTGATGGGCAACATTTTTGTTGCCCGAACGCGTCTAGGCAACTAGATGTTAAATTGCCAAAAATAATAATAAGCGTTAGTAATCAAGTGTGTCGTTTTCATCAAATTATCTAAAATATAACCCTTAAAAGTAAAATACGCATAAATAGACTGATTGACAAGCAATTTATATAAAAAATATTGTTATATCAATCATAACTCAAATATATCAATGGTTTATTGCTTATCTGTAGGAAGCCAATCTTTTATAGCACATACTTGTTTGAGCATCAGTTGCTCAGCCTCAGACTTACAAATCGCTTGGCTAAATAAAAAGCCTTGACCATATGCACAGCCAACATCCTGAAGACTTAAGAGCTGTTGGCATGTTTCGACACCTTCTGCGATCACATCCAATGACAGAATAGGTCCGAGCTTAGCAATGCCCTCTACAATTGAATTGATTGACTTCTCCTCATTCATTCGATTCACAAAAGCATAATCAATCTTGAGACAGTCGACAGGATAATCTCTTAAATGCGTCATTGAAGAATGACCGGTTCCGAAATCATCCAATGAGATTCGAAGACCATAATTTTTGAGCTTTTGTAGTGCTCGAATCACAAATTCTATTCCACGCTCAGCCAGAATATGTTCTGTAATCTCAACCTCGATTAAATGAGCAGGAATTTGATGTCGTTCTAAACGTTGAATTAACAATTCTGCATAATTGTCACGCATGAATTCAACTGGAGAGGCATTAATTGAGATCGGTACAAGTTGAACGCCCTTAGACATCCAATCTGCCATGTCACTGAAAATCTTTTGATGCATGATTTCACTGATTTTACTGGCCAGCTCATAATCGTTAAACGCTTCTGAGATTGAAGCTGGATAATGAAGTTGCTGCTGTGTATCATGCCAACGCATCAAAGCCTCAAATCCGATTAGCTGACAGTTATCTAAGCGAACCTTAGGTTGATAATACGGTTCGATTAAATTGTCCTGTATGATATAGCGAGCAGTATCAAGTTGTTGCATCTTCTTTTCAGCAAGTGCAAACATTTCGTCATCATACATACGATACCCACCACGACCTTTTTCTTTAAGATCATTTAGAGCGGTATCCGCACATTTCATCAATCCGAATACATCTTGAGCATCTTTAGGATAAATGGCACATCCAATACTCATCCCACTATTAATCACTTTTCCTGCATAAGTGATGGGGGCAATATTTTGTTTAAGCACTTTCTGTGTGGTTTGATGTAATTCTTCTTCTGAGGTCATCCCTGGGACAATAATTGCAAATTCATCTCCACCTAAACGTGAAACAATACACTTGCGATCCAAACTCTTTTGCAGACGTTTAGATAAGACTTTAAGTAGATGATCTCCAGCAGGATGACCTAAAGTATCGTTAATGTTTTTAAAATGATCGAGATCAATAAACATCATACCAATAAGTGTTTTTTCACGATTTGCTTGTGAAATCGCCGCTTTTAATTTATTTTTGAAGGCACGACGATTCATCAGACCAGTCAGATCATCATATTCACTGCTGATTTTTAGTTTAGCTTCGGCAACACGTTGACGGGTAATATCACGTGATACACAGAGAATACTGGTCGTATTTCCTTGTTCATCATGCACAGGTGTTAAAATATTATCCCAATACATCACAGTATCGCCGTGTGTGCTCATCCCCGCAAAACGGGCATTCTTCCCTCGAGCTGCTGTTTTAATCGCTTTTGCCCCCTGTTCACGTACTTCAGGTGGTAACAGCGTTAACCAATCCATTCCAAATTTCTTAACACGCTCTTGACCCAGTAATGCCATGCATCCAGATTTGTTCATGTGTTCAAGCTTGCCATCTGGTGTGATAATTTTTATACAGTCTACGCTGACATCGAGCATATCTGTATTCGCACGCAAGGCCTCAGCAGTTTCACGCATTTTGATTGTACGATCATGGATATTTGTGCAACTTATCATCCAATTTTGCTGGTTGGATTGAATCACCTTAGGTTCAGCAAGCATTAAGAACCAAAGATATTCACCTGATTTATTTTTTATACGACACTCTTTTTCAAATTTCTGACCGTTTTTTTGAGCATCATTCCAAATCTGATAAAGATGTTCAGCATCATCAGGATGAACAAATTTAAGCCAGTCTACGTCACGTAAGATTTGCGTATCCGCACCGATATATTGTTTAAGTGCGAGATTACAATACCCTGAGTTGGTGTGACTGACCCAAATCAAATTGGGCAGTAAATCGAGTGCAAATTTAAAGTCATCTGACAGTGTTAGATGCAAAGGCACAGCTTTGGACTGTAAATGATCAGCTCTATTCAGATCCAGAATGCTCATAGTTCACCTATTCGAAAATAACAACCCATCAAAATGACGAATACAAAAATCAGCGTAAAAATTTAGAATTTAATTAATCAGTATTTAAATTTAGTTAATAATGATTATTAATCATCATTAATTTTAAAATACGTGATAATAATAACAATTAAATGGACTAAATTAATACAAATACCATTTCTGCATGATACATAATTTTTATCACTTGTGAATATTAAATAGACAAAATGCATAAAAAATAATGAAATACGACACAATAATGAATTTATTTGATAATTCGACATCTTAGAATTAAATAATTCCGATTTTAATTAAAAAAATACCTACTTATATTAAGTAGGTGTTGAATAATATAAAAATAATCTAAACTTATTATTAATTTATTATAAAAAATCTTTAATGTTTTTGATCACCTCACTTGGTTTTTCTGCATGTAACCAATGTCCAGTGCCATCAATCGTCACAAATTTAGCTTTAGGATATTGGAACCGAATAAGATCGTTATCACGCTCGAGATTAATATAATCGGATAATTCTCCTTTTAAAAACAAAGTTTCATTCGATTGTGGATTAAGACGTTCCCATGACAAAATCTGAAAATATTGTTGTTTAAGTGCATCTAAGTTGAATAGCCAATGTCCATTGCGGAAAGATTTGAGCAGAAATTGAATAACGCCAATTTCATTAATATATTTCTGCATCAACTCGGTTGCCTCCTTTCTTGAAACAACTTGAGCTTTTTGAACTTCTTCTAAAGCTTTGAAAATTTGATCATGATGAGATTTTTGATAAGCGACGGGTGCCATATCAAGTACAATCAACTTAACTACTCGATGTGGTACAAGGTTTGCTAAGTGCATGGCAACTTTCCCCCCCATCGAATGACCAACGATGTGAAATTGTTGCACATTCATATCATCTAAAGTTTCTACAACATCTTGCGCCATGAGTTGATAACTCATTTGATTAGAATGAGGTGATAAACCGTGATTACGCAAATCAATTTGGATGACATCATGCGTTTCCTGAAATGCTCTCGCGAGCATGCCGAGGTTCGATAAACTACCAAAAAGACCATGAATCAGAACAAGAGCAGGTTGACGTTGATTCGCATTTGATTTGGTGATCTCAGCATTTAGTCGCATATATATACTCAAATAGCTTTAAAAATGTGATTCAAATTCTAACAGTAGAGTTTGTATTTTGGTGTTAGTTTAATTTTTATTTATATAATTCAGTAAATTAAAGACAATCAAAAAAATTCGGTTATAAGTAAAAGTATTGAGTTTTATAAAAATTAGTCCTGTAATTCGATCTTGTGATCGTGCGGAAATTATATATATTATCCGATTAAACTTTTTACTTTGAACATTTTAGGAAATTTAGACCATGTTTCATCATGTAGATGCTTATGCAGGTGACCCTATTCTTTCACTTATGGAAGAATATAGTAAAGATGAGCGTACTCAAAAAGTGAATTTGAGTATTGGTCTATATTATAACGAAGACAGTATTGTACCTCAGTTAAATGCGGTCAAAGCTGCGTACAAAAATATTGAACCGAGCAACGATAAAGTTAAACTTTATTTACCAATGGATGGTTTGAAATCTTATAACGAAGCGACTCAAGCATTAGTTTTAGGTCCTGATAGTCAAGCGCGTAAAGATGGTCGTGCTGTCACGATTCAAACACTTGGTGGCTCAGGTGCACTTAAAGTTGGTGCTGATTTTTTGAAAAAATATTTCCCTGAGTCAGATATCTGGGTAAGTCAGCCAACTTGGGATAACCATATCGCAATTTTTAATGGCGCTGGTATCCAATCTCATTTCTATCCTTATTTTGATGCTGATACAAATGGCGTTAACGTTCCAGCAATGCTTGAGGAATTAAAAACACTAAAAGCAAAAAGTATTGTTTTGCTTCATCCTTGCTGCCATAACCCAACTGGTGCAGATTTAACGCCAGCAGAATGGGATCAAGTGATCGAAGTACTTAAGACGAATGATCTTATTCCATTCCTTGACATCGCTTACCAAGGTTTCGGTAAAGGTCTTGAAGAAGATGCATACCTTATTCGTGCTTTAGATAAATCAGGTATGAATTTCATTGTGAGTAATTCATTCTCAAAAATCTTCTCACTGTATGGTGAGCGTGTCGGCGGCTTAACATTTGTCTGTGATGATAAAGCTACTGCTCAAAAAGTGCTTGGACAATTAAAAGCAACTGTACGCCGTATTTATTCTAGTCCAGCAAGCACAGGTGCATTGTTGGTTGAAAACGTGTTAAACAACGCAGATCTAACTGCTCAATGGCAAGCTGAATTACAAGAAATGCGTGAACGTATTATTAAAATGCGTGAATTGTTAAATGCTAAATTGAGTGCGGCTCTGCCTGAACGTGACTTTAGCTATCTAGTAAAACAACAAGGTATGTTCAGTTATACAGGTTTGACTGGCGAACAAGTGGATATTTTGAAAGATAAATATGGTATTTATTTAGTCCGTAGTGGCCGTATGTGCGCAGCAGGATTAAACTTGAATAATATTGATTATGTGGCTGAATCAATTGCAGAAGTTTTGAAAGCTACCGCTTAAAAACAAAAAACGGGCATATCGCCCGTTTTTTATTGCCCAATTAAAAATGTACAACTGTACGGATTGATTTACCTTCGTGCATTAAGTCAAAGGCTTTATTAATGTCTTCTAGCCCCATAGTATGAGTAACAAAAGGTTCTAATTGAATGTCACCCTTCATCGCATCTTCAACCATTTTTGGTAATTGAGTACGACCTTTTACACCACCAAATGCTGTACCCATCCATTTACGTCCAGTCACTAATTGGAATGGACGAGTTGAGATTTCTTGACCTGCACCAGCCACACCGATAATGACAGATTGCCCCCAACCACGGTGTGCACATTCAAGCGCTGAGCGCATTACGTTTGTATTACCGATACACTCAAATGAATGATCAACACCCCAGCCAGTCATCTCTACAATGACTTGTTGAATAGGTTGATCATAGTCCTTAGGATTGAGGAAATCTGTAGCACCAAACTGCTCAGCCAATTTAAATTTTTCTGGATTAGTATCCACTACAATAATTCGGCCAGCTTTGGCTTGTTTAGCACCTTGAACAACTGCTAAACCAATACCACCTAAACCGAACACAGCAACAGTATCACCTTCCTGTACTTTTGCAGTATTGTGAACCGCACCAATACCAGTCGTCACGCCACAACCCAATAAACAAACGTGTTCAGGGTTTGCTTCAGGATTAATTTTTGCTAACGATACTTCGGCAACAACTGTGTATTCACTGAATGTTGAACACCCCATATAATGGTAAATAGGTTCGCCGTTATAAGAGAATCGAGTCGTTCCATCAGGCATAACACCTTTACCTTGAGTGGCACGTACAGAGACACATAAGTTTGTTTTATTTGATTTACAGAACAAACATTCGCCACATTCTGCAGTATAAAGTGGAATGACATGATCACCTGGTTTTACACTGGTCACGCCTTCACCAACTTCAACCACAATACCTGCACCTTCGTGACCAAGTACCGCAGGGAATACGCCCTCTGGGTCTTCACCAGAAAGTGTAAATGCATCAGTATGACAAACACCTGTATGCGTAATTTTCACCAATACTTCACCAGCTTGTGGTGGAGCAACATCTAATTCAACAATTTGTAATGGCTGACCTGGACCGAATGCCACCGCTGCACGAGATTTCATGATGAAAACTTCCTTTGTAAATTAAGATTTAACAGATAAGTTACAGTAACCGCTTTTGATAAAAACATTCAACTATTTGATTGATGATATTATAGCCATACAACTGAATAATAAGATTTAGGAACGACAGCTTTGATGCTTATGTTGCGACATATATTGTGTTTACTCACATTCTTTATTTTAACTGGATGTAATTTGGCGATGAATACAAGTATAAAACAAGCCCCAATCCAACCTCATACCGCACTTTGGCTCAGTAATACACCAGAAACAAAACGCAATATTGAACAAGGTTTAACTGCATTTTTACCACTTCATGATCCTTTTATGAGTATGGCTTCACGTGTTCATTTAATACGTGAAGCAAATCATACGATCGATTTACAGTACTATATCTGGGAAAATGATGTGATAGGTCAGCATTTATTGTCTGACCTACTCAAAGCAGCTGATCGTAATGTGAAGGTTCGACTGTTAATTGATGATCAAAATGGCACTCAATTAGACTCGACCTTAAGTGCATTGTCTAAACATCCTAATATCGAAATTAAGCTATTTAATCCCTACAAATTTCGCAGCTTTAGAGTTTTGGATTATGTGTTTCGCTTTAATAAAGTCAATCATAGAATGCATAACAAACTGATTATTGCTGACGGAGCGATTGCTGTTACTGGGGGGCGTAATATCAGTAATGAATATTTTGATGCCAGTGACAATTTTCAATTCGCGGATATGGATATTTTATTTGCAGGGCAATCAGTTTCAGCTGCAAACACGGTGTTTCACCAATTTTGGAATGATGAGCTGAGTTATAATATTCAGCAAATAATTCCTCAGTCTCAAAAAGAATTAGCGTATTTAAGATCGCATTATTCAACCAAGCAAAATTTTCAAGGTGCTGAAACTAAAAAACGTATTGATCAAGCAGAACGTTTTTTAGAAGAAAATTTAAAAAAACATCCTATTCGTTGGTCTAAAGCTCATTTTGTTGCAGACAGCCCCAATAAAATCAGAGCGAAAGCTCAATCTCATGAACTGCTGTTTAATCAGTTCAAATCCATTATGGGGAAACCTGCTCAAGAAATAAACTTGGTGTCTGCCTATTTTGTTCCTACTGTTCATGGTGAGTCTTTCCTCAAACAATTGAGTGAGCAGAATGTCAAAGTTCGAGTTTTAACAAACTCATATTTGGCAAATGATGTCCCGATTGTTCATGCATTTTATCAAAAATATCGAACCCCACTCTTAAGGTCAGATGTAAAACTTTACGAGTTTAAACCTTATATTGAACGGTCTGATCGGACTTGGTATGAAATTATGACGGGTAATGTTATTCCTGCGAAAGGAAAAAATGCGTCGCGTCTTCATGCTAAATTTTTTACTGTAGATGATAAAGTTTTTATTGGAACATTCAATTTTGATCCACGTTCAGCGTATTTGAATACTGAACTTGGACTGATCATTGAGTCAGCCGATTTTAAAACAGAGATATCTCAATCTTTAGATGAAAATCTTCCCAAAGTTGCCTATCAACTACATTTGGATGCACATCAAAACTTAAGATGGGAAGAACAACGAGGTGAAGAAAAGTTAATACATGATCATGACCCTGAAACGACTCGTTTTCAGAGATTTATGTTCAAGTCTTTGTCCTATCTCCCAATCGAATGGATGATGTAAATTCTTTGTTGTGACTGGTTTGTACAACCAGGATAAATTGCATTATTATTCACGTTTTATTTTTTGAACCCTTGGTTCTACTCTACTCCCATGCAATTTTTTGATCTTAGTCGACAGTATAATCTGAACGACATACTCACCCCTTTTTTATCACTTGAAGATTTATCTCAGCATGAATGGTATTTAGCTAAAATTAGTGTTGATTATGATTGCCTTACTGATGAAGACTTAGTTGAAGGTTCTATCACGTTAAAATCTAACCATAATGTTCAAATTGATTTGGCTTGGTTAATTTTAGACAATGGTCATGAGTTACAAGTTTTTTTCAAAGGCATTGAAACCTCTGTCTCAGAACAAACGCTCGTGATTGTGAAGGGTGCCCGCTTAGTTGATGAAGAAGGACAAGAATTATCTGCTCAAGCATTATCTTTATGGATTGATGGTACTCTACTCAATATGCTTCCACATATTCGTAAAGAAATTAAATCACGTTTAAACTTGTGGGATTATGTAGATTATGATGTGTAATAAGCATCTCGATTGACTTTAACAGGTTGTTAAATTAATCCAATTGACTGGAAAAGTTCACGATAGTATTCGGCTTTCTTTTCAAGAGCTAAAGGATAAGCTCTTGAAGAAGATGGCATACGATGAATTCGGATATCTTTGTTATCAAATTGCAGATCCACGACTGTACCCATTTTAACTTTAGTGTGTACAGACGCATTCATTGACTTTAATAAGGTCTCAGTTGCTTTATCACCTGTGGTCATAATATCTCGACAATATGGAATTTTTTTAAGCAATAGAAACATATCTGTCGGTGTAACGATTTCTAGAAATTGATCTGAGGCATTGTCTTTCAAACGCCGTACTTGATAGGCTGTATCAAATATTGCAATGCCCAACTCATTTAGAAAATCTTTCAGCATTTGCTCTTTGAATTGTTTATTTTCACGGTCTAGAAAATAATGAGAGTCTTGAAAAAAGATCAACCCATATATTTTCCACATATCATTTTGAAAATTCGGATAATAAAAATCCATTTTCCATCTTGCTTTCGGCGGAGGAAAACTGCCAAGCATGAGCAATTTGGCTTGTTGAGGTACAAATGGCTCAAGTGGATGTGTTTCGATATCACTCATATCAAATTTCGGTCTAACTTTTCGATCTACAGTGATTTTGAATAATCGAACTAATTTTTTTTGCCCAAAGCTGATAGATTTCTTTACTTGGATGAAATCCATCCTCAGCCATCTTCAAATTGAGTTGTTTATACTCATCCAAATCATATTTAACCAATTCAAATTTTGGTTGTGGTTCAATCCAATTTTCCAATTCAACATTCATTTGATGGGCATATTTTCCAAACAACCAAGCTAAAGGATTTGGTAATGCAGGAAACTCATTCATCGGTGGAACTCCAGTCGCGATAATGAGCTTGGGTGAAAATTTCTCAGCGATCAGTGAATATAATTGTTCTTGTAGGCAGATCCATTTTTGTGGTGAGATGAGCTGTGTTACATCATTGACCCCTATCGAAGTTACTACAATATCAAACTGATCGTTATTAATAGCCTGTATAGTTCGAATTACATCTGAAGTACGATTTCCAGTTTTTGCAATTAATGACCAGCGAATTTGAAAATGATCTCTTAGTTCTTGTAACAATGTTCCGCTTAGCGCATCTTCTTGAAATTGCACACCCACACCAGCAGCAGCTGAATCACCTAAAATTAAAATTGATATTTGAGGGCCATTACCAACCAAACCATTTCTTTCCCCCAAAGCTTCTGCTAAACGAGGTGTATTTTTCTTGACTTGGTAACCTTGCACAAGTAAAGCTGGAATGAGTGCGATTGTCGCTAATTTAAGAAACATGTATTTGATTTTAGGTTTTGATATTTCCTATTTTAAACGATTTTTTGATATTTTCATTGCTATTTATTATTGAAAATAATTATCATTTACATAATTAATTCAAAGCTAAAATCCATGAATCATCATATCAAATTTTTTTGTATATTGATGTTAGTGAGTTCCGCAGTAAGTGCTGATCTCTCTGTAAATCATTCATTACAAGTCAGCACTCAATCCTATGCCCCTGTATGTGAGGATATGGATGCTAAAAGTAAGGTGCTTCAACAAATCCAAAAACAGATTCAGATGTATCCTGATCAAAAAAATCATCTCCTCGATCAATTTTGGTCGGAAATTCGTAAAAATCAAACCCCAATAATTGAAGATTTTAATGAAACACACCAACGTGTCATTTATTTATATCGTGGTGCAAAACACAATGTGCGATTAATCGGTGGTCCGAGTAATGATCATGAGTGGTTAACTCGACTTAAAGGTACTGATATTTGGTTTAAAGAAAGTATTGTTGATTCAAGATTTATCGGAAGTTATAGTTTTGCTGTGGATTCACCGAATATCGATGGATATTTATCAAATTACTGCCCACATTTAAACCCAAATTTAAAAGAATCACGAGATCAGCGTCGATCTATTTTAAAGGTACAACAACTCGACCCTTTCAATCCTCATAAGTGGTTTGATTCTAAAAATATTGCCTTAAAAACGAATACCACGCTGAGGAATGAAAATATCGCAAAACTCAGTCGAGCGCCCAATTTTATTGATCCAACTCAAATGGCTGAAAAAAGTGAAAAACAATTAACTTATTCCGTGTTGAAAAGTAAAGTTTTGGGAAATGATCGTCTTATCCAGATTTATGCGACTCCACCTCAAGTCGGAAAATCATATATCACACTGATTTTTTTTGATGGTGAGCAATATGCGCATTTAGTTAAATTTCCCCAGATATTAGATCAGTTGGTTCAACAACAGCAACTCCCACCTATACAGGCTGTTTTTGTTGGACATCCTAATGATCAATTACGTGCTAAAGAACTTAGCCCCAATCCAGAATACACACAGTTTTTTCAAGAAGAATTATTGCCTTGGATGAGTCAACATTTGCCCTACCAACGTGATCACAACAAAACAGTCTTATTGGGTTCAAGTTTAGGTGGTCTGAGTTCTGCTTATTTGGCGTTAAAAACATCCAATGATATTAGTCACGTCGTGCCACTTTCTGGTTCATTTTGGTGGAAATCTGATCCAAACGATACAATCAATGGTATGAGTAAACTGATCAGAGCTTCAACATTAGACAATATAAAGAAACTCAATTGGTATATTTCAGCCAATAGCTATGAATATTCGAGACAAAATAATAGCTTAAGCATTCTAGAAACCTCTCCGATTGTCGCTCAGGATTTAATCGATCAGGGACACAATGTTCACTATCAAGAATATATAGGCGGACATTCATATGCCGTTTGGCAAATCGTCATACAAGATGCTTTGAAATATTTCTTTAAAAATAAATCCCACTAAATGTGGGATTTATAAGACGTTCTTTTAACTCAGCTTATTGACGAGCTGAAGCGGTAAAACCTTCATTGCAAAACCCAATGGCAACCATGGCCACTTTGGTACATATGCTTTGACTGGTTGCTTTTCGATTGCTTCAGCTAATAGTCGTGATCCTGTGGCTTGATCGACCTCAAAAGGTAATTTTCCAGCACCTTCATTAATTTCAGTTCGAATGTAACCAGGATAAATCGTTGAAACTTTAATTGGTGTTCCAAGAAGTTCAGCTCGAATCCCTTCGGCTAAATGCGCAATTCCCGCTTTACTGGCAGCATAAGCTGTAAGATGTTTTGGCATACCACGCAAAGCACTCATCGACGAAATTACAACTAAATGTCCTGAATTTTGAGATCTAAAAATTTCGACCGCTGCTTCACATTGTGCCATCGCAGAAATAAAATTAGTTTCAACTGTTGCTTTATTAATCGCAAAATTACCTTTACCGATACGACGTCCTTCGCCCACACCAGCATTGACTATCACTCGATCGATAGTGCCTAGCTCATCTTTAAACTCTTTAAATACACGGAAGACTTGCTCATCATCCGTGACATCCAATACCTTCGCACTTACTTTTACCTGATAGCGTTGTTCTATTTCGTCTTTTAAAGCATACAACCTTTCTAAACGACGTGCACAGATCGCTAGGTTATATCCTTTTTTTGCAAACTCTTGTGCCATCCCAGCACCGATACCTGAGCTTGCCCCTGTAATTAATATAGTTTTGTTCATTCCATTTTCTCTCTATGGCATATAGCCTTGATCAAATCCAAGTGAGCAAATCACGATCTTGTTCTTTTAAATAATGATGTTCATTTAAACTGAGTAATTGTGGTTCTGTACCAACCAATCTTAAGGTGGTAAAACTGGTATTAGTGATTGCCCAGTTCAATGCAAAAGTTTTGTCTGAACTTAAACCAAGTAAATGCCCTGCAACAACAGATATAACACCACCAGACGTATAAACTACGGCATAGCGAGGTTTTTCCTTTTCAAGTTGTACACATAGTTTGTTCAAGCCTTGAAGTACTCTTTGCTGAAATTGAGGCCAGCTTTCGTCATAATCATGATGATGATCCCCCTTGGTCCAACGTTGAATTGCACCTTCAAAAATTTTTCCTAAATAGGCACGTGGATCTACCGCTTGACTAACATCTTTTTTAAGTAATGCAGGATCTGCAAAACGTGGTTCATATTTTGCAAACACTTGTTGATGATTGAATTCGTTCCAATGTGGATCGATATCAATCTGACTGTCAGGAAAACACTCTTTCAAAGAGATATCCGCCGTCTGCTGATGACGTTTCATCGAGCCAGCTAATACATAGGGCTGCTCTTGTATTAACTTTTGAAAATATTGTCCCAACACACGTGCTTGAACTTCACCTTTCTGAGAAAGCTGATCATAACTTTCAGCACCAAATGAAGCTTGACCATGTCTGACCAAATATATTGTCGTCATCTTGGCAGAATATCCTGTAATTTTGCGAGATAAGTTTTTGCAATTTCATTCGCTTCAAGCTTTTGTATACCTACGAGTTTTAAAGCACGAATATGTAATGCATGAATCACAATCCAAAAATCCTTAAATGCAGGATTATCCGTTTGTTTATGGTAATAACGATAATAAATTTGTTGTGCTATGACCGCTAATCTAAAGATCCCAAATACTTCATAGAACGTCCAGTTAGATGGCTTTAGTCCTGTTTTTTCTAGGTAATAATCCACAACTTCTTTACGTGTAAACATACCTTTAAGATGTGTAGGTTGTCGACGTGTCGATTCAAAGATCATATTGTCGTTTTCTTCAACCCAATATGCTAAGGCTGATCCTAAATCCATAAGTGGATCACCAATTGTCGCCATTTCCCAATCCAACACCCCGATGACCTCAGTAGGCTGTTGAGGATTCAAAATGACATTATCAAAACGCCAATCGTTGTGAATAATACAGTTGGTGGAATCCTCAGGAATATTGTCTTTAAGCCAATTTCGCACAAACTTAAAGGTCGGAACATTGATGGTATGGGCTTTGTCGTAGCGACTGTCCCAACCTTCGACCTGACGACGACAGTAACCCTCACCTTTTCCAATTTGCTCAAGTGCTGTTCCTTGATAAGGAACTTGGTGCAATTCAATCAATTTGTCTAAAACATTTATACAAAGCTGATGCACATCAAATTCAGTGAGTTTTAGTTCTGGTGGAAGCTTTGCCCTTGGTATAATTCCCTCGATTCGCTGCATCACATAAAAATCGCATCCGAGTACAGATTCATCCTGACATAATGCCAGCATTTTGGGCACGACTGGATATAGATCTTTTAAAGCTTTCTGAACATTATGTTCTCGAACCATATCATGAGCAGATTTGGCTTTGGTTCCTGCGGGTGGTCTTCTTAATATCAGATCTGCATTGCTATATTTGAGCCGGTATGTCCAGTTCGAAGCTCCACCAGAATATTGTGTAACTTCTATAGGTTCAATCACTTCCATGCCATTTTGATTTAACCAGGTTGTGACTGAAACGATATCGAGCTCTTCACCACGTCTGACTTGCCCTGCTGTATCTATAACTGACATATTTCTTCCTTAAATCGAGTGCTCATCTTATTGAGAATGACGAGTTGAAAAACCACGTTTCGCAAGTTCCAATTTTGCAATCATGCCTTTATGCACCTCATCTGGCCCATCTGCCAAACGTAATGCACGCGCTTGTGCAAAAAAACCTGTCAATGGCGTATCTCTAGATAGACCTGCACCGCCGTGAATTTGCATTGCCATATCGACAACTTTTTCCAAAACACTAGGTGCAACGACTTTAATTGCAGAGATTTCAGTGAGTGCAGCCATATTGCCCAGTTTATCCATTTTATATGCCGCATATAAGGTCAAAAGACGTGCTTGATCGATGGCAACACGCGCTTCCGCGACTCTTTCCAAATTACCACCAAGTTTCAAAATTTCCTTACCGAATGCTTTTCTTTGCATTCCACGATCAATCATTAATTCCAATGATTTCTCAGCAGCACCGATACAACGCATGCAATGATGAATACGTCCTGGACCAAGTCGCCCCTGTGCAATCTCAAACCCTTGACCTGCTCCACCAATAAAATGAGTGACTGGAACACGAACATTATTAAATGTTACTTCTCCATGACCGTGTGGCGCATCATAATCACCAAATACAGGTAACATTCTTTCAATTTTTACGCCCTCAGTTTCAACAGGAACTAAAACCATTGAATGTTGTTGATGTCGACCTTTATTTGCGTCTGGTGTATGTGCCATAAATATAATGATTTTTGCATTAGGATCGCCTAAACCCGAAGACCACCATTTGCGTCCATTTAAAACAATTTCGTCTCCCTCAATTACAGCAGTGGCTTGCATGTTCGTCGCATCTGAAGAAGCAACTTCTGGTTCAGTCATGCAAAATACGGATCGAATTTTTCCGTCTAAGAGAGGTTTTAACCATTGCTCTTTTTGTTGTGCTGAGCCATAGCGCCAAATTAACTCCATATTACCGCTATCTGGCGCATTACAATTGAAAACCGTAGGAGCCAATAAACTACGGCCAGTTAACTCAGCAATGTGTGCATATTCTTGAACTGTTAAACCTTGACCAAATTCTGGGTCTGGTAAAAAAAGATTCCACAAATTTTGCGATTTAGCTTTTTGTTTGAGTACTTCAAGTTCTGCTGGCCACATCCATGATGTCCAATCATCACTTGGATTTAATTGATGAGCTTTATGCCAAAATTCTTGTTCTATAGGCTCTATTTCGTCTTGAATAAAGCGTTGTGCTAAATCATAAAAGTGTTTAGCTTTTTCCGTTAATTGAAACATTAATCCCTCGAACTATATTCTCATCACGCTTTACATCAACATAGCTTGAAACCTACTATGAATGAAATGATTTATTTAAATATTACTTTATGAATAGAATTCATCAGGAGTCTGTGGATCTGAGCGCTTTTTCACACATTGATATCAATCTATATCCATTATTTATTGCGATATACGAACATCAAAGTATCAGCAAAGCCGCAAATTTGATGTGTATTACACAATCTGCAGCCAGTCATGCTTTACAGCGATTAAGACTACAATTGAAAGATGATCTTTTTATCCGAAGTGGTATAAAGATGGTTGCGACACCCTTTTCACATCAAATTTATCCACGAATAAAAGAAACATTAATCGCAATTCAGCATATCTCGACTCATCATATATCTTTTGATCCACTGACGATTCAATCTATTCGTATAGCAATTCATGATGAAATTGAGCCTTTAATTTTTCCGCAGTTAATTCGTCATTTTCGTGATTTAGGACTAGCGACACGGTTTCAAAGTATCAAGTTAGATCGAACTAACTGGGCAAAAGATTTATTGTCACAGCAACTTGATTTAGTGGTCGATCTTCAACAGAAAGTTGATGAGAAAATTTATTTTAGCGCTTTAGTGAATGATCGCTTTGTCATATGTGGTTTGACAACCATCGAAAATTTAGAACAATACAAACATGCCCAACATATTGGTGTTTCATCAAGACATTCTGGTGTGCTTATTGAAGATTTACATTTTAAAAAGTTGAATATTCAACGTGATATTTTTTTACGCTGTCAACACTATTCAACAGCACTACAAATTTTGAAGGAGTATCCTGACACATTGCTAACCTTACCTTTTAGTATTTTAAAAAATTTGAAATTACCTCAAGATTTAAAAATTTCTGAACTCCCTATTGAACTGCCTTTAATGAAAATGGGAATTTATTGGAATTCACAATTAGCATCACATCAAAAGTTTGAGTATTTAATTTCAGAAATTAATAAAATTTTTGCTTAGGCTATTTGTAGCGATGATAGAAGATGAAACTTAGGCTATTTGCTTAAAAATATGTGTAAATACCATCTGTTCAATATTGAATCAAACACTCACTTCGAGTTGATTTATCATATTAAGGCTTGTTTTCTCTTGTGTTTTCTATGTTTGATCAACTCCCTGCATCATGGCTTATTGGGCTAGGTGCGATTTTATGCTTATTACTTCTTATCATTTTTAGACAAGTAAGAATTTATCTTCTTCAAGTATTTAAACCTTTTAAAAAAGGAAAAACTTATTGGTGCCGTGTTACAGCGGTGAGTGATGGTGACACCCTCTCCTGCCATCGTTTGAATTTAAGACGTTCTAAAACTAAATTACGCTTTGCTTTTGTAGATGCGCCTGAATCTAATCAAAGTTACGGGCTTGAATCCCAACGCTTAGTTAAGAAAATGGTTCAAGGTAAAATTGTTCGTGTAAAAATCACGGATATTGATCGTTATGGACGTTGCGTGGGTGTGGTCTACCGCTATCGCAAGAATATGAATGAAGAATTAGTGAGGCGTGGTGGTGCATGGGTTTACGAAGAATACATACGTGATCCAAAGCAATTAAAATATATGATCTCGCTGCAAGATAATGCAAAACGCAATAAACGTGGTCTATGGCGCGGGACCCGTCCTATTCGACCAAGTACTTTTAGAAAACAAAAAAACTAATATTTTCAATACCCTGATTATCAATAAGTGCATTACGCTTGATTCGTCTAATAATTGAGCGTAAATTCAAGCCAACAAACTAGTTAGCTTGGTTAACTATATGCAAAACTCTCCCAAATTCCGTGTCGTATTGCTGCGAAGTGCGCGACTCTTTAGTGACCGTTTAAATGATATCTTGGCTCAATACCAACTGAACTATTCAATGTGGCAGTTGATTTATCATATCTATGATCATGACTCCATCACTTCAATTGATTTGGCTCATGAACTCAATGTTTCTAAACCATCAATTGCAAAACGCATTAATACTTTACATAAATTAGATGTTATTCAGTTTTTAGAATCATCTGATAAACGCCAAAAATTAATTCAATTAACCGAAAAAGGTCGAGATCTTTATCAAATTTGTACAATTCAGATTGATCAATTTGAACAACAGTTTTTGAATCAAATAAATCCTGAAGACATCGCTCAGAGTGCTGAGACACTTCAGCTGTTTTTGTCTATTTTAGAGCGTGATAAAAGCTTAAATATTGTGGAGGAGTTATGAGTATTTCCTCAAATCAAGTTGATCAGCCTCTTTGGACACGTAACTTTATTTTGGTCAGTTTAATTAACTTTCAATTGGTACTGACTTTTTATCTTCTTGTTATTGTCATTGTGGGATTTTCGATTGCAGAACTTGGGGCGACGACGGCGCAGGCTGGTTTAGTATCAGGACTTTTTATTGTGGGTACGCTGATTGGTCGTTTATTGGTGGCTAAATTCCTCGTTAAATTCGGTTCTAAAGTCACCATGCTGGTCGGACTTACTGGATTTCTGATATTTTCAGGCTTTTATTTTCTTCACTTAGAAGTTGGAACTTTATTAATTGTTCGGTTCTTTCATGGCTTTATGATGGGGGTTGCCTCCACCGTATTTGGCACAATTATCGCTCAAATTATTCCAGCAACTCGTCGTGGTGAAGGTATAGGTTACTACAGTATGAGTAGTACTTTAGGAACTGCAATTGGACCATTTTTGGCAATCTGGCTAATGCTTCATGTCAGTTACAACATTATTTTTGCCCTATCTTCAATCCTTGCAGTTTTATGTTTAATCACAGCATTATTTATTCAAGTTCCTCAATTGCATCAGGTTTCGTCTATACCTGATCAGATTCATACACCAAATAGTTTTCTATCTCAATATATTGAAAAGAGCGCCTTACCGATTGCTCTGATCATGTTGGTAAGCTCCCTCTTCTATTCAGGTGTTCTATCGTTTATCAATTTTTATGCCAAAGAAATCGATCTGGTTGAAGCAGCATCATTTTTCTTTCTCATTTATGCGTTGACGATTCTGCTCTCTCGTCCTATTACGGGACCACTGATGGATAAAAAAGGCGAAAATATAATTATGTATCCTGCCTTTCTCATTATGGCACTTGCATTCTTCTTGTTGAGCCAAGCTAACAGTTCGGGTCTTTTGTTGATTTGCGCAGGATTATTAGGTTTAGGATACGGTAATATCCAATCAATTTGCCAAACAATAGCAGTAAAAAGTACTAGTTTGGAACGGATGGGATTTGCAACCTCAACTTACTTTATCTTTTTAGATGCAGGTTTAGGATTCGGTCCTTATTTCTTAGGTTTAGCTTTAGATTTGATCAGTTACCAACAACTCTATTTATATAGTGCTATTGGTACTATATTTTGCATTGTCTTATATTATGTATTACATGGGAAAAACGTTCGAAATACAAAAATTGCTTAGGCTATTTATGGGTTTAAAAAAAGCACTCCAATGAGTGCTTTTCCATATTTTATTTAAACACTTTAAAACGTGTGGCGTCGTCAATATAGCCTTTATCGAAAGCTTCACCTTCCTTAGATCCAAATACCAATTGTGCGCGTAGTTTCCACGAAGCTGGTATAGCCCATTCAGTTTGGACTTGATCATCTACAATCGGATTATAATGTTGAAGGTTTGCACCTAAACCTTCTGTATGCAAAGCTGTCCAAACCGCAAACTGTGCCATTGCTGTTGAATGTTCCGCCCAAATTGGAAAGTTTTCCGCATACGAAGGATATTTCTCTTGTAAGTCAGTGATCGTATCCATTTCTTCGAAAAATAATACAGTGCCTATGCCTGCAGCAAAGCTATCCATTTTTGCAGAAGTTTTTGCTGCACTCGCCTCGTCCTTCGCATATGACTTTAGCTTCTCTTTCACAAAGCCCCAAAATTTTTCATGTCCAGCGTTAAATAAAATTACCGCACGTGATGATTGAGAGTTAAAAGATGATGGGCTTTGTTTAATCGCATTCTGAATAAGATCTGTTAAGTACTCAGGAGATTGTTCAACTGCTTTTCCTAAAGCATAAATCGTACGGCGTTTTTTAATTAAATCTAAAAATTGATTTGACATTTTCTGAAATCCTTTGGTATTTCCTCGGGGAAATACGATACTCTGACTTTTAATTCATTAGAAATACTTAACCTAAGATTAAATATTCAACAAATCAAATATGTTGTAGTGTTACATTAAGCATTTATCAGACCAACATCTATCCATTTTGAACCCTAATTAGAAGATCTGATTTTATTCGTATTTTTTTTACCCAACAGTAAAAAGCCCTCCATAATAGAGGGCTTGTCTTGGCATATGTAAGCTTAAAATTTAGCCTCAAGAACCTGAGCCGATACTTGGTTTTTCCATAGGGAGCGTAAGGTTGGCAAATAGAATTTTTCACCTAACTCTACTAATTCAGCATCAATCGCCGTATGAACTTCATGCATGAACAAATAGTCTAAATCTAACGTACTGAGCTTAGGTTGTTCTTTAGAAAACTTTGCTCTTTTTTGTTGAGCAGTTTTTACTAGCTGATCTGCAAATTCACGATTTTTGAATTGTGTAATGGCATTTAGACGCAGTTCAATAACACCCCAACCTGTCAGTAGGAGTTTGAACGTTTCAAAATCTTTTGTTGTTGATTCCCACGTCATGTCTTCTAGATTTTCATCTTTAGGCAGAATAGGAAGTAGTAATTCCATGATACTTGGGAAGATTTTTTTAAAGTTAAGAATAAATTTAACAGGATGTTCACCTGGATAATCTTGAAATTGAACATTTTTTTGAACATCTGTTAAATATATATCGAGCATTGAAAATTTCCGTAGATTGGCTATAAGGTCGCCCAGAAGACTGAGACCAGAAAGCAATTAATATGTATACATATTTTAACTAATGTTCTGTGTTTATCAATTCTGATTATATAAATTTTAATTGAACATGAAAATTTAAAGAAATATTAAATACAAAAACTCTATCAATATTTCATAAATTGCCAAATTTAACGGCATCTTCAGTTAATACTTTAACTTGCATTAATATTAAAATTAAATTGAAGAGGTTAAATAAATTTTTAATATTCTTCAATTTCATATATTTACAAGAGTGACTGACGAAAATGACTAAATTATTATTAACTACAATTGCCGTAATGTTCCCTATTGCTACTTTTGCAGCACCAACCGTAACTTTTCAAGGTGAAGTTACTTCTCAAACTTGCAAATCCTCAATTAATGGACAAACAAATTCAACCGTTTTATTACCCACGGTACCTACTTCAGAATTAGCTGCAGCTGGTAATACGACTGGAATCACTCCCTTCACTATCGAGGTATCTGACTGTCAAGTAGACACGGCGGATGTTGATATTACGACTAAGTTTTTAGGTCACAACGTAACCTCTACAGGTAATTTAGGCAATATTGCTACTGCTGATCCAGCGGAAAACGTTTCTATTCAATTAACTACAGATGCTGCTGGTAAAACACCTGTTGTTCTTAACGGTGTAACCGCTGTGCCAGGTTTAACATTAACAGCTGGAGAAACATCAGCAAGCCATCAATTCGGCGCTCAATATTATGCTGAAGATGCTGTAACCGCTGGTGCTGTAACCGCTGTAACTGAGTACACCCTTAGCTACAACTAATTTTAAAAAGCAATAACACGACTTAATTTCTTGTTCTGCTATTGAATCGTACTTCTCAGTAGCAGGACTTTCTTTCCTTTAAAAAGAGAGTTCCGTTTTGAAGACAGCAATCAAATCCAAAAATTTATTATTGGCAGCGATATGCATTTTCCATTCAGCTTCACATGCAGCTGTGGTTATGACGGGTACACGAATCATCTATCCTTCTAATCAAAATGAAAAAACCATTCAACTACAAAATAAAGATCTAACACCCAATATTGTTCAAGTTTGGCTAGATAGCGGATTTGAAGACTCAACTCCAGATCATGCTGAAGCACCGTTTATAGCGAATCCCCAAATATTTAAAATTCAACCAAATCAAGGTCAAATGGTTCGACTAGTTTTTACGGGTGAAAAAAATGAATTACCCAAAGACCGAGAAACGCTTTACTATCTAAACTTTTCAGAAATTCCTGCAACCACAAATGATTCAGTAAACAAGAATAAACTCATGGTGGTGTTCAAGAATCGAGTCAAAGTATTTTATCGACCAGAGAAACTTAAATTTGAATCTCATAAAATTTACGAACATATTCATTATGAACTCATTAACAGTCCAACGCTCCCTAAAGTTAAACTCACGAACAACAGCCCTTATTATGCCAATATCGCTCAAGTTCTATTAAATCGAGCGTCTCGAAATACTCAAATTTCTAAAAACAGTATGATCGAACCATACAGTAGCCTCGACATACCGTTATCTCCACGTGACGCGAAAATTCAGAATTTCAAGATTCATCTTAATCTCATCAATGATTACGGGATTATTGTATCCAATGAAATTCGACCGAAAGTGGAGTAATGCGACCATGCAATCCTTCCCTTTTGTCTATTCAAATTCTAGTTCGAACATTTTACTAGGCTTGTTAACCCTTATTACAAGTGCAAGCTTTGCGTACGATATACCAACTCGATCAGAAATAGGAAATAAACCAATCGCAAACGCTCCCAATAACAACGGTGAGTTAAATGCCAATTTGAAAAAACATGAAAATGTAGAAAACTACATCTTTGATCCTGCCTTTTTTCAAGGTTCTAAATTAAACCAAAAAGCTTTGATCCGTCTTAGTAAAGGTAATGAAATTAGTGCAGGGATCTATAAGGTTGATATTTACATCAACAATAAATTTATTGAAAACACTAATATTCGCTTTAAAGAAATCAGTGATAATGAAGTTGAACCGTGCTTCGAACTTGAGCAATTAGAGCGTGCGGGTGTTATTTCCCAGTTTAAGAGTGATAAAGAAACGCAAATTTCTGCATGTGAACAATTAACCCATTATGTAACAACAAGCTCAACAAAATTTAATCAAGCCCAATTAAGATTAGACCTCAGCATTCCGCAAAGTTTGATTAAAACCCTGCCTCGAGGCTATGTTCTTCCATCCCAATTAGATGATGGCGCTTCCATTGGTTTTGTGAATTATTACGCAAACTATTATCACAATAGCTATGCGGGTTATGGACAATCCCATCAACAAAACTCTGCTTATCTATCATTGAATGGTGGGATGAATTTTGGAAAATGGCAATATCGTCAACAGTCAAGTTTCACTAGTCAACAAGATAAAAACCAATGGCACAATATTCGAAGTTACATAAAACGACCGATTACCACACTGCAAAGTGAATTTTCAGCTGGACAGTTGAGCTCAACAGGACGTTTCTTTTCTGGTCTAAGTTTTAATGGAATGAATTTGAGTTCAGACGAAAGAATGCTCCCTGACTCCGTCCGTGGCTATGCACCTGTTGTACAAGGTACAGCTCAAACTACCGCTAAAGTTTCCATTCTGCAAAATGGTCGAGAAATTTATCAAACCACCGTAGCGCCAGGCCCATTCAAAATATCAGACCTCTATCCAACCAGTTACAATGGTGATTTAGAAGTAGAAGTACTTGAAGCAGATGGAACTCGTCAGACATTTAGAGTGCCATTTTCTGCTGTTCCTGAATCTATCAGAAAAGGGGCATTTAGATACAACTTAGACATAGGCCGTACCCGTGATATCGGTGAAGATACAAACTTTAGCAACATCACAACTCAATATGGATTAAGCAACGCACTTACCCTCAATAACGGTTTTCGTCTTGCTGAAGGATATCAATCTGCCTTAGTTGGTGGTGCTTTCACGACATATTTAGGTGCTTTCGGTATAGAAACCACTTACTCACGTGCAAAACTATTGAATGAAGATTATTTACAGGGTTGGATGTTTGGAGCCAATTACAGTAAAACATTCCAAAATACCAATACGACTATTGCACTTGCAGGATATCGATTTTCAACTGAGGGTTATCGAGATTTAACAGATGTCATTGCACTTCGAAAATCAATCAAAGATGGTTCAACATTTAATTCGAATACTTACCAAGAACAATCTCGGGCAACTATTCTACTCAATCAGTTATTAGGTGATTATGGCACCATTTATTTATCTGGTTCAGCTTCAAGATATCGAGATGACAAGCCAAATGATTACCAACTCCAACTGGGCTATGGTAAAACTTTAAGCAATGGAATCAACCTCAACCTATCTGTATCACGTCAAAAATCGATTTATCAGAACTCTTATAATGCCCAGCACGTTCTGGATAGAGCATACCCATATGATCAAAAAAATCAAACTACGGTAGGCTTATCGATTAGTTTTCCTTTGGATAAAAACAATTTAGCAAAAAATCTAAATTTAAATTATAACCACAGCGATCAGCAGAATACTTACCAAGCCACAATTGATGGAAATATCGAACGGATCGATAACTTAGACTATACCCTTGGAGTTCAATACGATGATTTTTCTGAAGTTACATTATGGAATGCAAGTTTAAATAAACGCTTCAATGCTGCCAATACCTCTTTCAACATTTCTAAGGGGAATGACTACTGGCAAAGTTCAGCCAATATTCAAGGCGCTTTAGCTGTCCACCCTGGCGGGATTACATTTGGTCCTTTCCTCAGTGATACCTTTGCCCTTATTGAGGCTAAAGGCGCATACGGTGCGAGTGTATTAAATGCTCACGGCACTAAAATTGATAAAAAAGGTTTCGCACTTGTGCCCGCGCTTACACCCTATCGATATAACAGCATTGCCATTAATCCTGAGGGTATGTCTTCTCAAACAGAAATCGATGCAGGTAATACCAAAGTTGCACCGTATGCGGGCTCAACGATAAAGATCAATTTTAAGACTAAACAAGGTCATGCTGTCCTGATCCAAAGCAAACTCAGCTCTGGAGGTACTATCCCACTAGGCTCAGATGTATTAAATGAGAAGAAAGAAAATATTGGTATGACTGGTCAAAATGGGCAAATTTATTTTAGAACTGAGCAACCCGCTGGAAACGTGCAAATCAGATGGGGAGAACATTATGATGAAAGGTGTTCAATCCATTACAACATTCCTGACACTGAAAAAGACAAACATATCATTCGTTTGAATGAAGTCTGCAACGTAGAGAACTAAACGATGAAATATATGATTCAAATTTTAGTACTTTTAGTGACTTTAACTGCGGTTACTACCTCCTATGCACGTTGTGTACGTAGTTATCTCGGTATGAGTGCAACTGATTCAAATGCAACACCTTTAGATTTTGGAAAACTAAAATTGACCTCGGCTTATTTGCAACCTGTAGGGAGTGTATTAGGTCATACGGTCGTTCCACCAACACACCGAGGTATTCCACTCTCCACCGTTTTATGGACATGCGATGAAGCTGATTTGCCCCATATTTATTTTTTAGTTGCCACCAATGGTGATGAACCCTTCGGTGGACATGTAGAAACAGGTGCCAGTGATGGCTTGAGTGGTGTTTACGCAACATGGTGGCAATACATTGGATTGAAACAGAGTATGGCAGGTGTCACGCTTTCCAGATATTGGCAGAAAATTAACATTGAAAACTACCAAAAAGCAGATGGTAAAATTCAAATTCGATTGATGGATATTCCTCCTCTCGAAGCGACTTTATACAAAATAAGTAGCCTCCCATCATTTACAAGAGGGACGCTGTGCAACCGAAATATGATTGTGAGTGGCTCATACAAAAGTGGAAAATTATCTACAATAGGAACTGCAAGTTGTAATCAGCCTAGTGCATATATTCAATTAGCAGGTAACAATAATGTCAATATAGTTCCACACCATGATCAAATCGGTGAAGATTCTAATATTAATTTTGCATTCTGGGGAGCCAATAATGGCTTTGCTTATGGATTAAACACTTCCACAAACTCCAACCTCTCACAAGTTCAAACATGCGTTGCTCGAACAGCAACACCTACGGTTTTATTTCAGGCTATTCCTGCGCAGCAAATTAACAATGGTTCGACCGCTGAAGCTAATTTTAATGTCGAAGTTGAATGCAGTAATGCTGCGAAATCAGGTGTTGCCACAGACCACACAGCAATCGGTTTTCAACCCTCTAATGCAGCATATGTAAATGCTCAAAAGTTAGGTTTAATCAACTCAAATGGCTCAGTTCAATATTTAGTTTCAGATCAATATCAACAATCTACTTATGCTAAGGGCGTAGGAATTCAACTCGAAAATTCAACGACAGGAACAAAGATGCATTTTCTCAATCAATATGCAATTTCTGGAGGTGGACAAAGTGCAGGCTGGTATCCAGTATTAGAAGGTGACCCGAGCCCCATCGGTTCTAATCAATCTGGATATCGAAGTTACGTACAGCAATATAAAGCGATTCTTAAGAAGATTCCTTACCTGGATGTAAAACCAGGGAAAGTTAAAGCAACAGCTACTGTTGTGGTGAAAATTCAATGAAAATTCGACTTATAATCATAACACTATTTTTGAGTAATCTACTGACAATATTGTGTCATGCTGGGGTACTAGCGTCATCTACTAGGATCATCTTTGAGGAAAAAACAACTGAAAAAAGCTTGATGCTGGTGAATACCAATGCTTACCCTGTTCTGACCCAGATCTGGGTAGACGATGGGGCATCGGGTCCTGACTATGATACACCTTATCTTATTTTACCTGCTGTATTTAAACTTCAACCAAATGAAATTAGAGGTATTCGTATTATTTATAATGGTCAAAAATTAGCAAAAGATCACGAGTCGCTACATTGGCTTAATATATATGAAATCCCTGCTACTTCTAGTCAGATAGAAAATAATAATTACATAAATTTAGCAATGAATACCCAGATGAAACTATTTTATCGTCCTGATTTTTTAAAAAATTACAATATTGATAAAATTATTTCAAAATTAGAATTTAAAATTATAGAAAATAGTTCAATAATGGAAATTATAAATCCAACCCCTTACTTTATCAGCTTATCAAACATTGAGCTAATTAATATGAATAAAAAAAATAATTATCAATCTAAACACAATTTAATTAAACCGTTATCTAAAATTGAATTACCAATAATTGACTCTAACATTAAAAAAATAGAATTCCGTGTAATTGATGAAGAAGGGCTAATAAAAAGTTATAGAAAGATTCTATAAAAACTAAAGTTAATTGATCATCCCTTATTACCTTCTTTCCATTGCATAGGAGTTTGACCTGTCAAACTTTTGAAAATTCGGTTAAAAGAAGTCTGATCTTTATATCCAAGCTTAGTAGAGATATCTGAAATACTTAAATCACTAGATTCCAAATATTTCTTAGCCACATTTAAACGCACATTTCTGAGTATATTCTGAAAGCACAAATTCCTTGCTTGTAATTCAATTTGAAGCAGTCTTGGAGACATATTTAAATAATCAGCAACAATATTTATTCTTGGATCATTTTTATTAATAGCTTTAAGTGTTGCGTAATTAACCAAATCTATAAAATCTTTATTTATAGGATATAAGTTTAACATTAGATCCGCCTGTTTCTTTAAAATTTCAAATAATACAGGATCTTTTCGCAGAGGTATATTATAAACTTCTCTATCAATTACTATTTTTAATTTATCTCTATTAAAATGAACATTACAACCAAAGTAATTTTCATAAAAATCCAAATTTTTAGGTGAGGTAGAGTAAAAATTAATTTCTTTAATAAAATCTCTTTGAATATTTGTCATTTGAATAATTCTTTGATAAATAATAGCTATTTTTAGCTCTTCTGAAATATTCGTCTCCCTAACAAATAAACCTTTATTGTAATAATCTGGTATATTCCAAGAAATGCTAAGCGTCTGATTACTGATGTCTATATTTTTATATGATTGATCATACCATAAATTAATATATTTACTAGGTAAACTCATAAACTCTGATAGATTACTACAGGATTCTGCTAGATAAGCACATATTCCTATGTGCGATGCATTACAGTATGTAGCAATATTCAAACCTAATCCTTCCTGATTATATTGTTGATCTATATAGCTTAATTTCTTTAACCATCTCCCATAAGGGATTCGTTCATTAAAATCGTAAGTATGATGTAAAGGACTTTTTAATTTATTTTTTTCACAAAATAGTTTAATAAGCTCACCCATTCCTGAACCTATAGTTTTCATTTCAAATTCAGATTTCAATTTAACTTCACATTTCAATTCACTAACTTATTATATAACCACTTGAAAAAATTCTTTATAAAGTTTACAAAAAACTTAAATAATATAAAAATTAAAACAATAAACTATACTTATCTTTCAAACCAACCCAATTAATCGAAAAATTAAATAGTATAAAAAAAATAAAATGAAATAAAATTCATTTTACAAAATAAAAACATATTAAAGCCCATTAAAATAATATTACACAATCCTCATTAGCTTAAACTTTCTAAAATCAATGAAAAATAAGTTCAATCATTATTAGCAATAGACCTCTTTCATAAATCATTTTTTGCTCAGTTCCAAGTTGTAGATTCCAGCGATTAAATTGAATCTCAAACCAAGCCTTTTACCTC
>NZ_JBWYIP010000015.1:0-71628 GCF_056783825.1 Acinetobacter sp. 24-47-39 | reverse complement strand
CCCAATCGCAATGGACCCAGGTCTACGTTTTGCGATCCGTGAAGGTGGTCGTACAGTTGGTGCTGGTGTTGTTGCTAAAGTAACTGCATAAGTATTGATTGTGTGAAAGAAACGCCCCTTTGGGGCGTTTTTTTATGGAATCTATAAAATTGTTAGACAATAAGAGTTGTAAGCTGTCCTTAACTGATAATGATGTGACCTATAAGGCATTTATCATAAAAATAATAAATCACTAAGATGAAGTAATGAAAAGAATCATAAAACTAGATTTGGATAGATCCCGAATAGGAGTCCAGCAATGAATGCTAAAGTAAATATTACAAATCGTGCCGGTGCATCATTTCCAGTACGTCGTATGCAATTTGATTTTGATCACGTACCAGAATATTGGATGAATGGTTCAGCAGGATTAACTCATTTCATGACAGCGTTATCTGCATTATTTCCTGCAGGTGAAAAATTCTTTATCGATTCAGTGCGTGCAGTTCGCCAACATCCAGCCATTAAAGATAATGAAGATCTCCAAAAAGAGATTTCAGCATTTATTGGTCAGGAAGCAATGCATACACATGAGCATGCTGGCTTTAATGCATCAGCACAAAAATTTGGTCATGATGTTGCTGCACTTGAAAAAGCCACAGATACGGTCATTCAAACTTTTCGTAAGTCAGCTAGCACCGTTATGAAACCATTTGGTATTTCACAAGAAATGATCGATCTGATGGGAACGACTGCGCTAGAACATTTTACAGCAACCATTGCCTCAGAATTATTGCGTAACGAACATATTCAAGCATTAATGACTGATGAAACAATGGCGACGATGTGGGCTTGGCATGCCATTGAAGAAAATGAGCATAAGGCTGTCGCATATGATGTATTTGAAGGTGTGTTCGGTAAAGGAATCAAATCTTATCTTGCTCGAACATCTTCTTTAGTGGCAGCAATGGTTGTGCTATTCATGGTGCAGACTTATTTTGTAGCGCGTTTATTGAAAGACGATAAACAGTTAAATATTGCATCTTTGAAAGATATTTATACCTATGGATATAGTCCATCTAAAGGCATTATTTCTGGTATGGGTAAGGAAATGTTGGCTTATTTTAAACCAGGCTTCCATCCGAATGATTTGGATACCGTGGGTTTATTGGCAACATGGAAAGCAAAACTCGGTTTTTAAGTATTTACTTTTGTGCATTCGGGCAGCGTAAGCTGCCTTTTTTTATTTCATTTATTTTCGAACTTTCTATAATGTACTCACTTAAAAAATGCAATGTAATGATTATGATTCGACCGATGCTGACATCAGATGTTGAGGTGGTATATGAAATTGAAAGTTTGGGGCAGACGCATCCTTGGACAAAAAAACAATTTTCAGAAGCGGTTGATTCATATCAATCCACAGTGATTGAATACCAGAATCGTGTTGTTGGTTTCTGTATTTTACAGCCTGTATTGGATGAAGCAAATTTGCTGTTGATGGCAGTTCATCCGAAAATGCGTGGAAAAGGGTTGGGATATCAATTGCTTGAAGCTTCAATAGCTCAACTCAATAATGATCCCGTACAAATCTTTTTAGAGGTCCGAGAAAGTAATAAGGCTGCGATTGCACTATATGAGAAATCCGGATTTCATCAAATTGATATGCGTAAAAACTATTATCCAACATTAGATGGTGGAAAAGAGCATGCCATCATTATGGTAAAGGCATGCAGTGATAATTTTGCAGATTTATTCAAGTGACAAAATTCAATACCCTACTTTACAATAAAGTTATTCCATTCAGAGGGAAGTGTCGTCATCAGCATATGACCTAATTGATCGATTTCTTCGTTGCTGAGCATTTTATTAACACGTCGCCATTGACCATCCAGTAATAATTCAAAAGGCGCATATTGGGACTTATAGTTCATTTTGAATGAATGGGGTACCCAATATCCTAAATATACAAACTCTTGATTGTGCTGCTTTACATATTCAATTTGCTTAAGGACTGCAAAAACACCTAAAGAACGTTTGGATTCATCTGGATCAAAAAATGTATAGACGGCGGATATTCCATCATCTAATACATCGCAGGTTGAGACACAAATGAGTCGATCATCTTTCCAAAGTTCTATAAAGAAACTATTGCTACAACTGTGAATCAAAAACTTCTCGAATTGATCATAGCTAGGGGGGAACATATCTCCATCTGAATGACGCTCATTGATGTAACGTTCATAGAGTTGATAGTGTAAATCAGTAGCATCTTGAGTTTGGGTTATTCTAACTTCTAAGTCTTGATTACGTTTCCAAGCTTTCTTTTGTTGATTGTTCATTTTAAAAGCATCAACAGGTACACGACATGAAAGGCATTGTCGACACAAATGACATTCAGGTCGATAGACAAAATCTCCGCTTCTTCGAAATCCTACACGAGACAATTCTGATAAAGTTACAACGTCGATTTTATGAGCAGGATCTAAAAAGACCATCCGTGCTGATTTCTCGGGAAGATAACTGCAGTCATGCGGTGGTGTAATGTAATACTGCAATTCATTTAATAGGGACTGGGGTTGATAAGAATTCATATTGTCCCTCCTATTTCTCAATCCATGAGTCGTTGATCAAATGCTATTGTTTTACTTGAAAATACACCGTCTTTATACTTTTGCCAATCAATCTGAGGCTGTTTTATCACATCTTGTAACGAATTAAGGTAGTCTTGGCGAGAAATTGTGCAAGCACCTAAGCTCATGAGATGATCATTCACCAATTGACAGTCAACCCAGGGTGCATGGTTTTCAAGGCTGATCAACATGAGGGTATAAAAAGCCATTTTTGAAACATCAGTCTCTCGACTAAACATGGATTCACCAAAAATACCCTGACCTATAGAGACACCATACAGCCCGCCGACAATCGAATTTTCTCTGCGTACTTCGACACTATATGCATAGCCTGACTCAAATAATGAACAGTAACCCTGAATGATATCTTCATTAATCCATGTTTCATTGGCATAACTTCGTGGTAATGAGCAAGAACGTATCACATGTTCAAAATCACGGTTAATGGTAATCGTATAATCATGTTTTTTCATGTTACGAATGAGTGATTTACTTGGATGGTATGACGAAGGGTAGATAATGCAGCGAGGTTCTGGACTCCACCAGCAGATCGGCTCACCTTCGGAAAACCAAGGAAATAAACCATGTGTATAAGCTTCAAATAATGTAGAAGGGGAGAGGTCAGCACCTATACAGATTAGTCCTTGCCCTTCGGGATCGGATTCAATTGGATTAGGGAAAATAAATTCAGAAGGAGGGAGCATAGGGATTAAGTTCTAAAAATAATAATGAAAAACCGAAGATAAAAATGTTTAAAATGATTATGCCAAGTTGAAAGAATAAAAAAACCACCCGAAGGTGGTTTTTTGGGTTTTTAAATAAATATTAGTTGTCTAAATATTTCTCAGCGTCTAAAGCAGCCATACAACCTGAACCTGCTGATGTAATTGCTTGGCGGTAGATATTGTCTGCAACATCACCTGCAGCAAATACGCCTTCAACAGAAGTCGCAGTTGCATTACCACGTGTACCACTTTGAACTTGGATATAACCATCACGTAGTTCAAGCTGACCTTCAAACATTGCAGTATTAGGTTTGTGGCCTATAGCGACGAACAATCCAGTCACTTCAACGTTTTGAGTTGTAGTATCAGTTGTAGATTTCAAACGAACACTAGTAACGCCATCTTGAGGGTTACCAAGTACTTCTTCAACTTCATGGTTCCAGATGATGCTGATTTTCCCTTCTTTCTCTTTTGCAAAAAGATGATCTTGAAGGATTTTTTCAGAACGTAATTTATCGCGACGATGTACAAGTGTTACATGTGAAGCAATGTTTGATAAATAAAGCGCTTCTTCAACCGCAGTGTTACCACCACCGACAACCATGACTTTTTGATTTTTATAGAAGAAACCATCACAAGTTGCACATGCACTCACACCTTGACCCATATAAGCAGCTTCGGATTCTAATCCTAAGTATTGAGCCGTAGCGCCTGTTGCAATGATCAAAGCATCACACGTGTATTCTTCCATATCACCTTTTAAAACGAATGGACGTACATTTAAGTCAACTTCGTTAATGTGATCGTAAACCAATTCAGTACCAAAACGTTCTGCGTGAGCTTGCATACGCTCCATTAAAGCAGGACCTGTTAAGCCTTCAGGATCACCTGGCCAGTTATCAACTTCTGTAGTTGTGGTGAGCTGACCACCCAATTGCATACCTGCGATTAAAGTTGGTTTTAAATTTGCTCGTGCAGCATATACAGCTGCGCTATAACCCGCAGGACCAGAACCTAAAATAATCAATCTTGAGTGACGAGCGCTCATGTATAAGCATCCTTTTAATTTGATATATCGACTTGCTGAAAATTATACGTGAAACTTCACCACAGTTGTGTGGAATGAATGTGGATTATATTGATCAACTAAATCGAATTGAGCTATATAGTTAAAAGTGTTAACAAGGAAACCTTAGAAAGCTGCACCTTTTTTTAATGAACAGGTGCATAATAGTAAGTTTTCTATAATGAAGAAATTGTTCCATTTCAACATTAGAACATTAATGAATAATCGTTTACAGGACAGTATATGACTGCGGTGTCGAGTGTATATGCACAGCGCTTAGTTTTAACATTCTTCTTAATATCATTTGGTATTTATCTGTTTTTAGCAACAGTGACTTATACGCCATTTGATCCGGGTTGGATGCATATTTCGAGTGATACTCAACAAGTTTCAAATGCAAGTGGTGTCGCAGGTGCTTGGATTGCAGATCTCTTATTTGGATTTCTGGGCTGGGCAAGTTTACTGATCCCAATTTATTTATTCATTGAAGCGATTCAAGTGTGGTGGCCAAGAAGTTTTTTGAGTCGTCCATTTCGTTTTGCTGCTCAATTTTTCATTCTACTTACCGTCGCGAGTTTGTTTTATTTACTTTGGTCAGTGCCTGCAGATACGCTTGCTAACGCTTCAGGTGGAATCATTGGTTACGAATTGGGTGAGAGTTTAAAACAGGTTTTGACGATTTATGGCGCCGTTTTTTTTCTGATCGTACTCAGCATCGTTCTAATCACACTGGCTTTTGGTATTCAGTGGAACAAGACATGGTCTACTTTGAAGGCGACACCCGCTTATTTGCAAGATTTATTCTATAAAAATGTACCTGAGACTGAATCAGCTTATGATTTGACGACTCAGCCAAAAGCGAAAAAAGAAATTGAACCTCCTGTAAAAGATTCAGCTCCAGTCCCTCATCAAGCTGAGCTCAATGATGTCAGTCATTTAGAAGAAAAAGATCAATTACAAGCGCGTCATGAACGTACTGCTGAAAAACTATTTGAAGATATGCGTTTCCAAGAGTCTCAACAAAATCATCGTTTTGATGAAGATGATGAGGCTGAGCTCGAGCGTACCATCGCGAAAGCGCATGAGTTAGAGCGTGAGAGTCAACGTATTGTTCCAACGGGTGAAGTTTGGAAAGCCTTGCATAGCGATGAAGATCATAAAAGAGAAATTGATGAGCTTTTGCGCGCAGCAGAGGAGGATCAGCTTGATCAACGTACTTCAGAAATTAATGAATTAAGTAAAAACGTTCGAGTAGAGCAGCGCTCAACTGTTCAAGATACTGCTTTGGACTGGAATGATGATCAAATCTTTGATGAATTACTTGAAGTTGTTCCACAAGGACAGCACGCCAAAGATATTCATACTCCTTTTCATCATCAAACAAATCCTTCAGGTCAATCTGCTGATGATCAAAATACAGCATCCCTAATCCAAAATACCTCAGCTATTGGTGCAAGTGCTGTATACGCAAGTCAATCGAGCGCAGCGGCGGAAGCGATCACTAAAGCAGATCTGTTAGCTTCTGAGCTTGATGGTCTTGCATCACTTGCGGATGAAGCAGAAGCTTTGTCTAATCCAGAGGTCAAGCGTCCAAATTTGGTGACGCCAAATATTAAATTTATGACTTCACCTAAGTCAGATACAGTCGCAGAATATGAATCAGAGCAAGACACTATTGCCCCATCACCACAAAACATTGTTGAGCAAGAGGGATCATCAATTCCTGTTACTAAAGTGAGTGATGAGGAAAAACAACGTATATCTTCAGATAAAGATGCTTTTAGAGAAGCTTGGCAAGAAACGGTAGGTAAGCCTGAAGTTGAAGAGGATGAGTTTGATTTCGATGCGCCATTAACAGATGCTGCTGGTCGTCCAATGTCTCGTGCAATGCAAGTTGCTGAGCGCCGTAAAGATTTATCACCACTTCCTGGTTTGGATTTACTTGATGAAGTAGACCCAAACAAAAAAGTAAACTTCACTGCAGAACAATTATCAAGATTATCAGAACTGTTAGAAATTAAATTACAAGAATTTAATGTCAAAGCGAAAGTGATTGAAGCTCAACCGGGTCCAGTCGTGACCAGATTTGAACTGGATCTTGCGCCTGGTGTGAAAGCCTCGAAAGTAACTAATATTTCTCGTGACTTAGCACGATCAATGTCGATGGCATCAGTACGTGTTGTTGAGGTGATCCCTGGAAAACCTTACATTGGCATTGAAGTTCCGAATAGTACACGTGAGATGGTGCGCCTGATTGAATTGGTACAAATTCCAAAATTTAAGGATCCAGATGGAATCTTATCCATGGCCATGGGTAAAGACATTTCTGGTAACCCAGTCATTACTGAGTTGGGCAAGGCACCACATATGTTGGTTGCGGGTACCACAGGTTCAGGTAAATCTGTTGCTGTAAACTCGATGATTCTATCGATGCTTTTAAAATATACGCCAGATCAATTGCGCCTTATTTTGATTGATCCTAAACAACTTGAATTGGCGAACTATAACGATATTCCGCATTTACTCACGCCTGTTGTGACTGACATGAAAGATGCAGTCAGTGCTTTAAATTGGTGTGTGAATGAGATGGAGCGTCGTTATAAGCTGATGTCGTTCTTAAAAATACGTAAATTGAGTGACTATAACCGTAAAGTTGAAGAAGCAATTGCCAATGGTGAAGATCTATTTGATCCAACTTGGAAAGCCAGTGAGTCAGTTGCTGGAGAACGTGCACCTAGACTTACACCATTGCCTTCGATTGTGATTGTTGCAGATGAATTCGCAGATATGATCATGCAGGTGGGTAAGAAAGCGGAAGAAATGATCACTCGTTTAGCTCAAAAATCACGTGCTGCTGGCATTCATTTATTACTTGCGACACAGCGTCCATCCGTCGATGTAATCACGGGCTTAATTAAGGCGAATATACCGACGCGTGTTGCGCTACGTGTAAACTCTAAAATTGACTCGCGTACGATTTTGGATGCGGGTGGTGCAGAAGATTTGCTTGGACATGGTGATATGCTGTTCTTAGGACCAGGTAAAATTGAGCCTGAGCGTGTGCATGGTGCATTTATTGCCGATGACGAAGTGAACCGTATTTGTGATGCATGGCGTGAGCGTGGTGCACCAAACTATGTGGATGAAATTCTCACTCCATTTGATGAAGAGCCAGCATCACGTGGCTTTGAGGATGGTGATGGTGCTTCTGACCGTGACGCACTTTATGATCAATGTGTTGCTTTTGTTTTAGAAACCCGCAAAGCATCCACTTCATCTTTACAGCGTAAGTTTAGTCTGGGTTATAATCGTGCCGCACGTATTATTGACCAAATGGAAGAAAACGGTATCGTGAGTGCAATGGGCGCAAATGGTAAACGTGAAATTTTAGTTTAACGAAGACTGACTCAGAAAAAGCAACCATAGGTTGCTTTTTTTTATTTAACTCAAAAAAGTGTTGTTTTTGGGGGTAGTCCATTGGCTGGCAAATGTGATCAGTTCACTCACAGAGTGAACATTCAAGCTTTGATAAACTGACTTGACACAATCTTTAAATACCGCAGGGCTAATGGATAATTTTTGTAAAATTTCACTTTTATTCATGCCTGTAATTAACGAAAAAGCCACTTGGCATTCTCGGGGGGATAAATCAAGTGCTTCTAGTTTTTTTAAAATAATGAGGGAGCGTGGTAATGAGCGCTTTAAGTATAAGGCGATATTTGTATCGGTTGTATTTTGACTACTTAACCATTCAGCACGAAGGGTTAATATTCCATTAGGAATGGTCAAACTAAGCTTGGGGATTTGTTGCCCATATTTAAGCTCATTGATGACTTGATAGCATGATTTTGGCAACGCTTTATATGGTTCCCAAAATTCATAATGTATCGGGAAGAGATTCAGTAAATCCTTTGCAGCATCAGTCATCATGACTAAATCATTTTGAGAATTCACGATTAACAACGCTTGATCTGATTCAATTACATCGTCGCCATCCTCCATTTGATTGTTAAGCGCATATTCGATATAGACACCAGCTTGTTCTAATAAATGATGATCTTGTAATTGGAAGGGGTGTGACATACGCCTATAGAGGGTAATACCTCCTGCAGGAATATGATTGCGTTCTAATCTTAGATCTAGTGTATGGTGAAGACCGCTTTGGCGCACAATCATCTGGTAGGTTAAGCTATGAAAATACGGATCATCTGGGCGTAAAAGATTTCCGACTTTGGGTAACATAGGGCAGTTGAGCCAGCGGATATGGCTTTCGGTTTTTAAGTTTAAGAATAATTCAGTATTTTCTTGGACATACCTCATCGACTGAGGGTTAAGATTTTTGTAATACAGTATATAAGGTTCACCATTTGGATAGGTCAGTGCCATACCGTAGGCATCATGTGGAATCAAAAAATTCAAATAGTCAAAAATACTGGGCGCAATGGTAAGGAGCGGAAGTTGAGTACAGCAAAGATTTCTCAGGCGATGGAGGGTGCCGAGCCTTGTTCGATCACTTTTACGAAAACTTATTGAATTCATCTTCGATTGAACTGTTTTGATTATAACAAATTCAAATTATAGATTTTTTTTAAAAAAATTGAGATAAAAAAGTAAATATTAATCATTTTTTCACAAAAATATTTTTTTCATCCCCCCTTAAAGGGGGGCTTCTAGATTATCAGCTTTATGGTTTGATTTTCCTCATTATAAAAGGTCTTTCTTGCAAACTATGGAAAACCTGCAAGTGACATGACCATGTCAAAAACTAAGGGGAATTACATGAACCATATATACCGAGTTATCCGTAATCGTAATGGAAAATTAGTCGTAACAGGGGAACTTGGACGTACACGTTTTACACAATCTTTAAAAAATATTGGAATGACGACAGGTTATCTGATTTTAATTGGGGCATTAACCGCAATGACGAGTCAGGTGCAAGCTGATGAATGTGAGGGTTCAACAGGCACAGCGACGAATTCAGACACTACATCTTTCATCTGTGGTGAAAATAACTCAGTGGTTGCACCGAACAGTGTGGTTATGGGACAAAGCAATAACGTCAATATTGGGATGAATCATACTGTTTTTGGTTTGAATAATACGGTGACACCAAACGCTGTAACGACAACGCAAAATAATGTGGTCATTGGAAATCAAAACACAACGCATCATACAAGTAATATTGCCATTGGTAATAATCAAGTGGTTAAGGGGGAAGGGAGTATTGCGATCGGTAGTTCAAATACTGCTGAAGGGGGTATCTCTATAGGTATTTCAAATTTAAACTCGTCTGTAAAATCTGTTGTTGTTGGTATGAATAATATTCACGACGTCAACACTAATGGCTCGATGATTTTTGGTGGATTTAATGAGGTTGGTGCGACGAGTTCTCATATATTTGCCTCCAACAGTAATGTGCAAGGTCACACTAATGTGGCTGTCGGTGGTTCTATTATTATTCGACCAGGACCAAATTATACATCCGTAAGAGAGTCAGTCGCGATTGGTGAGCTGAGTCAGGTTTATGCGAGCAACTCTGTTGCTTTAGGTAGTGCATCGGTTGCAGATCGAGAGAATGTTATTTCAGTCGGTAGTGATCAATTAAAACGCCGAATCATGAACTTAGCATGGGGATTAGATACTCATGATGCTATTAATGTTGATCAATTGACAGCCAGTTTACAAAGAATTCTGGGTACTGGGGTGACTATGTTTCAGGGGAGTGTGATGCCCCTTTCATTTGAAATGCAAGGCTCTACATACCAAAATGTAAATCAAACAATTAGAGGGATTGATATTGAATTTACAGCGTTAAAAGACCGAGTGTCTGCACTCGAAAATAATGGTGTTGGTGGTGAAACAGGTACAGGTACCACTGGACCAGCTGGACCAAGTGCGTACGAGGTTGCTGTGAGTAATGGATTTGAGGGCTCTGAAACAGATTGGCTTACATCATTAAAAGGTGAAAAAGGCGATAAGGGAGATAAAGGTGATCAAGGTCCACAAGGGTTGAAAGGTGACAAAGGGGATCAAGGTATACCAGGTGCAAGCGGTGGACCTGGTGGCGGTGTAGGACCACAAGGTGATAGTGCTTACCAAGTGGCGGTGAATAATGGATTTGTAGGAACAGAGCAAGATTGGCTGACGTCACTCAAAGGAGATAAAGGTAACCAAGGTCCTCAAGGATTGAAAGGTGATAAGGGAGATCAAGGTGATCAAGGACTTCAAGGCTTAAAAGGCGACAAGGGCGATAAAGGTGATCAAGGACTTCAAGGCTTAAAAGGTGACAAAGGTGATCAAGGTTTTAGTGCTTTTGAGATTGCTGTACAAAATGGCTTTAATGGCACCGAACAACAGTGGCTAACGTCTTTGGCTAGTGGTGGAACTGTCGCAATATCTGTTGGAACAAATCCTAGTGAAAATGCAATATTACCAAATGCAACAGGTGAAGATGCTCTTGCAATCGGAAGTTCATCAGTAGCATCGGGTCGTGAGAGTATTGTAATTGGGGCTGAATCACAAGTCGCTGGTGAACATGCAACAGCTTTAGGAAATCACAATACGGTTACGGGTGAAAATACGCATTCAGTTGGTAATTTCAACAATATTTCAGGAAATAGTACTGTAGCTCTTGGGAATAATATAACGTCTGACGCAAATAATGCTGTTCTTTTAGGAAATGCTTCGTCTACCGATCGGGACAATACGGTTTCAGTGGGTTCCTCTACGCAACAGCGCCAAATTGTTAATGTGGCAGCAGGTACAGCGGATACCGACGCAGTCAATGTAAAACAAATGCGTCAAGCAGATCAGCAAGTTTTGAGCGATGCACAGGAATATACGAATATACGAACCAATGAAATATTGAATCAGGCCAATGAGTATACTAGTCGACGTGTAAATGCTTTAGAACAGAGTTTTGCCGATGAACGACGTGACACTCGAGCAGCTATTGCAGCGTCTTTGGCTGTCGCTTCATTACCCCAGCCAACTTATGCTGGTGCAAGTATGTTCAGTGCAGCTGCTGGTACATGGGATGGTGAGCAAGGTATTGCCATTGGATTTAGTGGGGTTTCTGAAACGAATCGCTTTGTCTATAAAGCATCTGGAACCGCAAGTTCACAAGGTGATGTTGGTGGTGCTATTGCATTGGGTTGGCAATGGAAATAATCTAAGTTTCACCCAAACGTATAAGTAACCTTAATACGAAACTATTTTTTAACAGGTATAAGATAGATTTAAATCAAAAAAGCCTGCTCAAGCAGGCTTTTTTATCTGTTTTTAGGCAAATTTTGCTAAAACAGCAAGGAATTCTGCACTTTGGCGTGGGAATTCTGCGATCACATCATGAATACGTTTGCCTTCAGGATTTTGAGCGTTAAGATTACGACCATCTGCTATAAATTTAGTAAGTAAACGCTCATAGTCATTAGCACGCATATGTTTAAAAGCATGATAGAGAACATGAAAATCAGCGTTTACACCTTCAGGAGGTAACTGATTTAAATAGGCAAAAACACGCTCGTCTGACCATTCTTCATTGAACGTGGCTGGCTGTGATAATGCCATCACAATCTCCTTGGTATTTTTAATCAATAAAAAAGGGCAAAATATGAGACTAGATGAGCAAAGCACTGCTTTGTCTAGTCGCAAGACTTGAAGCTCTGCTTCAAGTGGGCGGAATATAGCTAATAGCCTATTTCTGCCACTCTCATATTTTGCCCTGATTCAATTTGCTTGACTAATCAAAAATCAGATTAACGTTCTTCAGGCAAATTGATATTCATTTCTAGCATTTCGATATTTGCTTCAGAGCGAACCGACATTTGTATATGCTGTTCATCTACACCACGCACATAACGATTCACAACTTGCATGATTTCTTTTTTCATTAAATCAATTTTATCTTGGCTTAAACGCTTACCTAGACCATTTTCAGATGCCACGATAACTTTTAAGCGATCTTTAGCTGTTTGTGCACTTGATGGTTTGTCATCACTACTAAAAAGTTTACTCCAGAATCCTGCCATCTTTATGCTCCAAATAAACGTGCTAACCAGCCTTTCGGCTTCACAGAGATGTGACGATATGGACGTTCTTCACCAAGGAAGCGTGCAACAAGATCGTCATAAGCTTGTCCAGCTGCTTCTTCAGTATAAAGAATAACAGGCTTACCTTCATTCGAAGCTTGTAACACGCTTTTACATTCAGGAATTACACCGAGCGTTGGCACGCGAAGGATATCTTTAGAAATATCATCGACTGTTAACATTTCTTGCTTGTCAGCACGTTCAGGGTTGAAGCGTGTGATACAAAGATGCTTACGAATACGACCTTCGTTATTTTCTACTTTCTTCGTTTTACTGTCCAACATACCAATAATACGATCGGAATCTCGGACAGATGAAATTTCAGGGTTCGTTACAATGATTGCTTCATCAGCATGGTACATTGCTAAAATCGCACCACGTTCAATACCTGCAGGAGAGTCACAAATGATGTAGTCGAACTCTTGAGAAAGTTCGTCCATAACACGTGCAACACCTTCATCGGTTAACGCATCTTTATCACGGGTTTGTGATGCAGGTAAAATATATAGATTTTCGATTTCTTTATCGCGAATAAGTGCTTGTTGTAATCTCGCTTCGTTATTTAATACATTCACAAAATCATAAACAACACGACGCTCACAACCCATGATAAGGTCGAGGTTACGTAAACCTACGTCAAAATCGATTACAACAGTTTTGTGGCCACGAAGGGCTAAACCTGTTGCAAAAGATGCACTGGTAGTTGTTTTACCTACGCCACCTTTACCTGATGTTACGACAACAATTTTCGCCACCGAATCCACTCCTGTTATGTTTATCCCCAATACTATAGGGGTTCTCATGTTTAGTTATACATTAAAATTCGAGTGCTTCAAAGACAAGCTCTTGAGCATCATTTAAATAGATATGTACTGACTTTTTTAGCATATGTGGTGGAATATCATCTGCAACACAATATGTTCCTGCGATAGATACTAATTCAGCTTCTAAAACATGACAGAAAATTCGTGCTGCTGTATTGCCACCGGCGCCGGCGATGACTCTACCACGAGCAGAGCCATAAATATGTATATTTCCTGAAGCGATGATTTCAGAGCCACTATTAATTCCAGCAGTTAAAATAATATCGCCGTGATCTTGTACCAGACATTGTCCTGTTCTAAGCACTTCATTGTGATACGAAGTTTTATGTGTGGTTGCAGGAGCTATGTGTGTTGGAGCCTTCTCAGCTTCAGGGGTATTTGCTGGAGCTTCTACCACTTGTTCTTTTGTTGCTTTGATGCGCTGCAAAGGACGATCAGCCGCAAGAACTGGGAATTGGATCGCACGTGCTTCATCACCCATTAAACCATCAACGACAGCCATTGGCTGTAACCCTAAACTGATGACCAATTGAATGAGTCCAATGAGTTCTTGTTCAACGGTTGTGTCAAGAATGACAAGCGCACCTTCATAAGAGGTTTCACTCATCATGGCACTTAATTGTTGGCGGATAACATTATGATCATTGGTGTCAAAGGTAATTCGGGTAAAATTCACCATTCTACCGGTAATCCGAATATCTGCCATATTCATTCCTTGCTTGCTTCGCGCTTTATAATCGAAGTAAAAATTGTTAATTGTGCAAATGCTAGTTCAATTCTCAAGAATTCTCTAGCGGATATATTAAATTAATAGAGAAATGATCATTCCTTGACTTGATTGTTTTTTGATAACTCTATTTGCCATTGTTTTACTGCCACCTGTTTTCTTAAAGACTCAAGACTTTCATAAACGACAGATTCAACGAGTTGTTCTAATGCATGATTATCAATATTGAGCTGGCTAATTTTTTCAGCAATGAGTTGATAATGCGCATTCGGTTTATCAATGGTTCCAGAAATAAAAGGTTCAACTAAACCGTCGGTAATATTTTCACCTAATCGTTGACCAATGTTGTGGATTTGCTGTTCTATACGACCACCCACCAATGGAATCAGCTTTAAGAGCTGTGTTAGCTCTGGTGTGTCTTCAATTGCTTTAATGACAATGTGACCAACGCCTTGCGAGATATTATCTTTTTGAAGTTTTAATTCGGTTGCTAAAGATTCTTGTAAGACTTGCGCTAATGTCGTGGCAAACATGTCTCGATGGTGATTCACCAGATCATGAATGATTTTTTTATGGGTTGAGCTAGTGTCTAACTCTTTTTTTACACTATCAATGACAGTAATCACCACACGATCAGAGAGCTCTTCCATGATCACGTTATAGTAAAAATTAAGACGTCTGAACCATTTATTAGGTATGACTTTATAGCCTAGCTCATGCAGTCTATAGGCAATCACTCCGACGCGAATTAAACGTAAAAAGCGAAGATAAGGGATAATAGCTAATATTTCATACCAATGAATGAAGGGAAAGAAAAACCAACGCTGATGATGTTTATTGACGATTGCAATCAGCCATCTTACAGCGAGTTCAACAATTAAAAATGTGATAAACCAACTTTCAGTAATGATGACCCATGGGTGAAGCTCGGATTTATAAAACTCCAGAATTTGAGGTAATTGAACCGTGTCAAATACCCATGAGCCAAAATTACTCATTAAAAATGCATTGGCACATAGACAAAACAAATTGACTAAAATAATGAGCATCATAAAGATGTCATAAATCAGGAACATCTTCCAAAATAACGTATCGTGACGCTGTGGACGGAAAGTTTTTCGAGAATTAGTCATGCGTTCTGTCATATGCAATACATTCTGAGGACAGCTTAATTTACAGATTCAGCTTGAAGCTGTTGTTTTAACTGTGTAATTAACTGATCTTTTTCTGTCCAAAGCTCATCAACCCATTTTTGGAAACGAGCGCGATAGTCGGCATCATCCTCATAATTGCCGCCATGAACCCAAGCAGGAATTTCAATTTTTCTTAAATTGACGGCAATTTGAGAAACTTCTCCTAACCAAAAATCTCCATAACCTGGCACACCATCTGGATAGACAATGGTCATATCGACTAGCGCATCAATTTCACTTCCTAGAATATTTAGGGCAAGTGCTAAACCACCTGCTTTGGGCCTAAGTAAATTTTTATACGGAGATTTTTGTTGGGCGTGTTTTTCAGGGGTATAGCGTGTACCTTCTAAATAATTTAATAAGGTAAAAGGTTGGCTGAGCAGTTGTTCACACGATTTACGCGCTTCTTCCATATCACGATATTTCAGCGCAGGATTTTTTTCGATTTGCGCTTTGGTATGACGTTTCATCATAGGAAAACCAAGGATCTTGAATGCTTGCCCAACAAAAGGAATAAAAATGAGTTCCCATTTCGTAAAAAAACGTGTGAGCGGCATACGTTTAAGACCAAAATATTGAGTAACAGTTGTATCCACCCAGCTTTGGTGATTACAGGTCATGATGTAACGACCTTGTAGATTGAGATCTAGATCTTCATCAATCGTGATGTGCCATTTAAGCTCAGGGAGAACTTTTTCAATGAGCCAGTTATTCGTACCAATCCAACCATTGGCGATATTGATATTGGTTTCATCGATTTTTGATGATTTTTTTACGAGTTTAGTCAAACCTAATGCAAGAATAGGTGGGCCACGAAAAAATGTACTTCCTGTGATTACAGAACCTACGGTTAAACCCTTAGAAATTTTTTTTAAAATAGGTTGTTTCTGCTTCTCTGCTGCCATTGCACAGTCCTAAAAAGTGATTGCATTTGATTGAAATTTTTAAAACACTATAAATCGAGTCGCTCAAATCACAAAGCCCGTTTTCTTAACTATGTATAAAATATGATGAAGCATTAACGAAAGATGCTACAAAAGATTACATATTGTTAATAAACTGTTTATTATTAACAAAATAGTAATGGTTAAATTGTTTCTAACAAATCATTATTCATCACATACAAAAACATATAAAAGGAGTCATCCCATGCGTGCATTAGCTATTTCAGCTGCAGTGGTTGGGGCAATGGTACTTTCTGGTTGTCAAACAACTGGTAACAATATTGGTGGCGTCGAGTATGACAAAACTGCATTGGGTGCTTTAATTGGTGCAGCAGCTGGTTACGGTGTTTCTAAAGGTAATGCGAACACTAGCCGTCAAAATAACCGTGCAGCAGCGATTGGTGCTGTATTAGGTGGTGCTGCAGGCGTATATCTCGACAATAAAGAGAAAAAATTACGCCAAGCAACTGCTGGTACAGGTATTGATGTAAACCGTAATCCAGATGGCTCTATTAACTTAGTAATGCCAGGTGCTATCACGTTTGATACAAATAAATCAAATATCAAGCCAAACTTCTATGACACTTTAAACCGTGTTGCACAAGTTTTAACTGAAGACAACAAGAGCGGTATCCTTGTAACTGGTTATACTGATAGTTCAGGTAATGATGCGATTAACATCCCATTGTCACAAGCACGTGCTCAATCTGTTGCTAGCTATTTAGCATCTAAGGGTGTTTCTACAGCACGTATTAATGCTCAAGGTTTAGGTTCTTCAAACCCAATTGCTGATAACACAACTGCAGCAGGTAAAGAACAAAACCGTCGTGTAGAGATTGCTGTTTACGCAGTTCAATAATACATGATCTTAAAAAAGCCACCTTCGGGTGGTTTTTTTATGTCTGAAATTTATTCAAATATACCTTCATTAAATTTAACGTTAGTCATATTCGAAGCAGATGACTATAATCGAGCGCTGAAGGAAAAGAGGAAAGAATATGTCATCAGCCAGTCATTTGAACGACAAGCAACTTGAAGCCATGAAATACACTCAAGGACCCTTGTTAGTACTTGCTGGGGCAGGCTCAGGTAAGACCTCTGTAATCACACAGAAAATTGCATATTTAGTCAAAAAATGCGGTATACCAGCACATCGTATTACGGCGATGACTTTTACCAACAAAGCTGCACGAGAGATGAAAGAGCGTGTCGGTAAATTGCTTGGTAAAGAGGATGGAAAGGGTTTATCTGTTTCTACCTTTCACACCTTTGGTTTGAATTTATTAAGACTAGAATTAAAACATACGCCACTTAAAGCAAACTTTTCCATTTTAGATGCTGATGACTGTAAGCGTATTTTAATGGATTTAATGCACCGAGATAATTTGTCTGGTGCAGAAAGTAAAGAGCTGATCGCAAAAGCGATGAAGATGATCTCAGATTGGAAAAACGATCTAATTTTGCCTGAGCAAGCACATACGACTTGTGAAACGGCTGAAGATGTTCAATTTGCGCATCTCTATCAACTTTATGAGCGTAATTTACGTGCCTATAATGCGGTCGATTTTGACGATTTAATCGTAATGCCGACACGCCTTCTTCAAGAAAATGCTGAAGTCCGTGATAAATGGCAAAACCGTGTACGTTATTTATTGGTTGATGAATATCAAGATACCAATACCGCCCAATATATCTTGGTCAAACTACTTGTTGGTGTCATGGGACAATTTACGGCTGTAGGGGATGATGACCAATCAATTTATGCTTGGCGGGGGGCAAAGCCAGAAAACATGGCCTTATTGAAGGAAGATTTCCCCAATTTAAAAGTCATTAAGCTTGAGCAAAACTATCGTTCAACCAGTCGTATTTTAAAAGCTGCAAACCATGTGATTGAGAATAACCCACATATTTTTGATAAAAAATTGTGGAGTGATAAAGGACATGGTGAGGTGATCCGTATTATTACTTGTCGTAATGATGATGATGAAGCGGAACGTGTTGTTAAAGATTTGCTGACTCATAAATTGATGAATGGCAAAAATTGGAAAGATTACGCCGTGTTATACCGTGGAAACTTCCAAGCACGTGTTTTAGAAACACAACTTCGTCAGATGCAGATTCCTTACAAACTTTCTGGTGGTCAGTCGTTCTTTGGTCGTGCTGAAATCAAGGATATTATGAGCTATCTACGTCTCATTATTAATCCTGAAGATGACAGTGCTTTCTTACGGATTATCAACACACCTAAACGCGCCATAGGACCTGTGACTTTAGAAAAACTAGGTTTATTTGCGCAAGAGAATAATCTTTCTCTACTAGGTGCCGCGAATGATCAGCGTCTAAGTATGGTATTACCGAAGAAGGCGACATCTCAATTGGCTGAGTTTGCCGATTTTATCGAAGGTTTTACGCGTGAATTGTTAGATGATGATGAACCTGTACCTAAAGTCCGCCAAATGATGGTTGAGGCAGGATATATCGACTACATCAAAGAAACGGCAGCGACGCCAGCACAAGAAAAAACTAAAATTGACAATATTGAAGTGCTTTATAGCAGTATTCAAAGTTTGATCAATCGTGCTGAAGATGTCGATGAAAAAAATATCGAAAGTGTCATTCGTAAGATGGTGTTGCTGGATATGTTGGAGCAACAGCAAGAAGATGAAGATATTGATAAAGTAAATTTACTGACTTTGCATGCTTCTAAAGGCTTGGAATTCCCATTTGTTTATATTATGGGGCTTGAGGAAGAGTTGCTTCCGCACAAGAATTCAATTGTGGCTGACACCATCGAAGAAGAACGTCGACTGATGTACGTTGGTATTACCCGTGCCAAACAAGGTCTGACTTTGACGCTTGCAGAACAGCGTAAAAATGGTGGTCAGATGAAACAAATGACACCAAGTCGCTTCTTGGACGAATTGCCACAAGATGAAGTCGATTGGCTAGGTCGAAAAAAGAAATTGGCTGAAAATATCGATCCAAAATTACAGGCACAGCATTATCTGCAAAATCTGAAAGCTTTACTCAAACGTTAATTACATTTTAAAACAGGATTGAATATGAAAGTTCAAGTTAAAGTACTTGACCAACGACTTGGTCAAGAATGGCCATTACCTACTTATGCAACAACAGGATCAGCAGGTTTAGATTTACGTGCATGTGTAGATGAAGCGATCACTATTGAGCCTGGTCAGACTGTTTTAGTTAAAACAGGTATGGCAATTTATATCGAAGACCCAAGTTATGCGGGTTTGATTTTGCCTCGTTCTGGCTTAGGTCATAAACACGGGATTGTATTAGGAAATCTCGTCGGTCTAATTGATTCAGATTATCAAGGTGAATTAATGGTTTCAGTTTGGAACCGCAGTCAAAATGCATTTACATTAGAGCCAGGTGAGCGATTGGCTCAATACGTATTGGTTCCTGTTTTACAAGCTGAATTTGATTTAGTTGACGAATTCAAGGCAAGTGAGCGAGGAGCTGGTGGATTCGGACACACTGGAAAACAATAGTATTTTGGATAAAAGCCTGTAAAATCAGGCTTTTATTTATATGTTGCAAAATATTAACAAAGATTATATAAATTGAAATTGGTACACGTTATATAAAGAATAACGATATTTTTTATTACTCAATATATTCAAAATTTATTTGGATCAACTCTCATCACGCTGTTCTGACTCAGCAGTCAACGGTGTTAATTAAGAATGAATACCCAACCACTTATTTTTCCAAGACAAATTTTCCGTGCTTATGATATTCGCGGAAAAGTCAGTCAATTGGATACAAGAACAATTTATGCGATTGCACATGGGCTCGTTGCTCAGTATCAATCACGTGGTCAGAAAAGTATCGTGCTAGGTTACGACGCTCGACTGACTGGACCTACTTTTGCTTGGATTATTGAATCAGTCTTCAAAAAACAAGGGATGAATGTCGAGAACATTGGATGTTGTTCAACCCCACAAATGTATTTTGCTGCTCGACATAAAAATGGCAATGGCATCATGGTGACCGCGAGTCATAACCCTAAACATGATAATGGGATTAAATGGATTATTGAATATGAACCACCTTGTCCAGACATGATTCAAAATGTTGGGGAGTATGCAGAAGGTTTCTATTTTCAACATGATCACTTTCCAACGCCACCTCAACTGACACATCAGATTAAATCAGAGTATTGCTTGGCTTATCAGCATGCTTTGCTCAAGGATATTCAATTAAAGCGTCCACTCAAGGTTGTATTAGATGGTATGCATGGTGCCGCTGGGCGTTGTGCTGATTTAGTACTACAAAAAATGGGATGCGAAGTCATTTCAATACGTTGTTGTGAAAATGGAGAGTTTCCAGATCATCCTCCAGACCCTTCACAAGCGAAGCATTTGACGCAGTTAAAAGAAAAAATTTTGTTGCATCAGGCGGATTTAGGGATTGCTCTCGATGGTGATGGTGATCGTGCCGTCATTCTGGATGAGAATGCTCACATTGTGTCTGCTGATCGCTTGTTGGCATTATTCGCATCATTGTGTTTAACTCAGCATCCACATCATGAAATTGTTTATGACGTAAAATGTTCAACGATGGTGTCAAAAACCATTGAACAATTACAAGGCATCGCAAAAATGATTCGTACTGGCAGCAGTTTCATGCGCCGTTATATTTCCCAATCCAAAGGTCGAGCTGTTTTTGGGGGAGAATATGCGGGTCATTATGTCTTCAATGATGGTCGTGGTTTTGGTTACGATGATGGTATCTATGCAGCATTACGGGTCATGGAGGCATTGAGTCAACTTAATATCACGCTATCTGAATATCTCGCTCAATTCCCAGATCGCTTTGGTACTGAAGATACCTATATTGAAACTCAAGATGCAAATCCGCAAGACGTCCTAGCCTTGATAGAGCAGAATTGTAAAAGTACTGGGGCTAAAATGAGTAAAATCGATGGTATTCGCCTTGATTTTGACTACGGATTTGGCATTATGCGAGCATCAAATACTGGTGAATACTTCACGGTACGGTTTGATGCAGATAGTCCATCAAAACTTTATGAAATTCGCCAGCATTTTGTAAAAATTTTAAATGAAAAATATCCTGTGCTTGCTCAAAGTATTTTGAATGCACACTAATGTAGGAATGAAGGAGAGGCGAATGCCACACCAACAAACTGGCATCGACAAAGCTCAAATTTTGACAGAAGCTTTGCCATACATCCAAAGATTTACAGGTAAAACACTTGTAGTGAAATATGGCGGCAATGCAATGACTGATCCTGCATTAGAAAGTTCGTTTGCCCGTGATATCGTGCTTCTGAAAACAGTTGGTCTTAATCCGGTTGTGGTTCATGGTGGTGGTCCTCAAGTCGATTCATTTTTGAAACAACTTGGGCGTGAATCAGACCGTATTGATGGAATGCGTGTAACTGATCCTGCAACTATGGAAGTTGTAGAAATGGTGTTGGGCGGAAGTGTAAATAAGTCTATTGTGAATTTGATCAATCAACATGGTGGTCGTGCAATTGGATTAACGGGTAAAGACGGTAACTTAATTCGTGCTCAAAAGTTGTTGATGGAAAAAACCCAAGAGGATGGATCTGTTCAACAAATTGATCTTGGGTTAGTGGGTGAAGTGGTCGGTGTAAAAACTGACGTTCTGGAAATGTTCACTCAAAGTGATTTTATTCCAGTGATTGCGCCACTCGGTGTTGATGAGGAAGGTAATACTTACAATATCAATGCAGATTTAGTTGCTGGTAAAGTTGCTGAAGCTTTGGGTGCAGAAAAGTTAATTCTTCTTACGAATATCAGTGGTGTATTGGATGAGAATAAAAACCTACTCACTGGACTAACAACACAAGAAGTCGATCGCTTGATCGATACAGGTGTGATCTACGGCGGTATGATTCCGAAAGTGGGATGTGCGCTTGATGCGGTGAAAGGGGGTGTAGTGAGCGCGCATATTGTGGATGGTCGTGTTCCACATGCGACTTTGTTGGAAATTTTTACGGATCACGGTGTTGGAACATTGATTACCAATCGTTCTAAGTCGGCGCACTAATTCATAATCACATAATAAAAAGTCACTTCGGTGGCTTTTTTTGTTTGATAAGAATAATCGTTTTATGTCCCATATATCCAGCATAAAACATATTCAATTGCTATATTCATATTTGCAAGATCTATAAGGCTGATGCACAATAAAACTGATAATTAAAGCAAAATGAAAGATTATGTGCCAACTACTTGGAATGAATTGTGCCACCCCTACGGATATTACGTTTTCTTTTCGTGGTTTTTCTCAGCGCGCTGGAATAACGTCAGATCACTCAGATGGTTTTGGCATCGCTTTCTTTGAGGATAAGGCATGTCGCTTATTTGTTGATAACCAATCTGCAGTCGAGTCTCCAATTGCAGAATTAGTTCGTAATTACCCGATTAAATCGCGTAATGTCATTGCCCATATTCGTAAAGCAACACAGGGAAAAATTACTTTAGAAAATTCTCATCCATTTATTCGTGAATTGTGGGGGAGACAATGGATTTTCGCGCATAATGGCGATCTGCATAATTTTCATCCAAGGTTGTCGGGACAGTTCACACCAGTAGGTAATACAGATAGTGAGCTTGCATTTTGCTATTTATTAGAACATCTCGTACAAAAGTTTGGTTATGTAGAGCCAAGTGTCCAAGATGTATTTCATGCATTAGAAGAAATTTCACCAACAATAGCAGAGCATGGGACATTCAATTTTTGTTTATCAAATGGACAGGCTTTGTATAGTTATGCGACCACAAAATTACACTGGATTGTTCGCGAATATCCATTTCAACCTGCACGATTAATTGATATTGATGTTGAAGTCGATTTTAGTCAGGTCACGACACCTGAAGATCGTGTGGCTGTAATTACGACAGAACCATTAACAGATAATGAAGCTTGGTTTGCATATACGCCCGGCGAAATGATTTTATTTCAGGATGGTAAGCCAACATTACGTACAATAACTCACGTTGAGCGATTGGTCAGAGAAGCCCGTGACCCAAGCTTGAAGCGTGTTACTCGCGCGGATCAATATTAAAAATTTAATTTGAAGTGGCTAAGATCTACACTTACTTTTTTAACGCCAGACTTTGATTTTAATGATTGAGCTAGGCAAAATAGCGTAAAACTTTTTAATGGAATACCTCATGCAGGACACCGCTATGTCACGATGGTTATCGCCGCTGATGGCATTTTGTTTATCATTTATCATTATTGTGGGTCTGGCACCAAGCTTAGGCTTGCAAATTGATCGACAACTAGATTTTTGGTTACTTTGGTTTGCAACGATGTTGTTTTTAGCGTTGCCAATTATTTATTTAGAAATTGGATTGGCGAAACGAGCTCAAACTTCAGCGCTGAACGCATTATCAAAATTGACCCGTGAAGCCGATGCAAACCAACGTTGGAGAGTAGTGGGCTGGCTTGCTGTTATTTTTATTCCATTCTTAGCAGGCGGTATATTACTTAATACTTCTAATGCTGTAGCACAACAAAATGATTTTGGTATTGGTTCAAATATTTTGATGGGTATCGCAGCATTCATTGCATTTGGTTTATCATTTCTTCAACGTTCTGTATTGGTTGTACTTACTGCGATTGCAACGATTGCAAGTTTAATCGCGGCTCAGGTTTTTGGTGTCCAAGTCAATGATTGGCAGCTGACTCCTGTTGAGTTTAAAGAGTGGGGCAATGCAACTATTCTCGCTTTAGTAGCTTCAGGTCTCGGGCTTGGATTATATTGGCAGACAAATCTCAATCAAGAGAAACAAGATGCTGCAACGCCAAAAACTTTACCGATTTGGCTAGCGCAACTGGTGGCTGTGGCTGGATTTGGATATTTTGCAATTAGTGCTGCAATTCCAGCATATATCGTTTTAATCGCGACAATATTTGCAGTAGCTTTACTCCTGCAACTTGGTAAGGAACAACTCGCACATCGTGGATTAGCACAAGCGGTGCAATATTTTTTATTGCTTGCACCACTTTTAATTTGGGTATTCCCTGCAGCCGATCTATTTTTAACTCCGATTTTAATGCTTTGGGGATTAAGCATTTGTTTAATCTATGCAATTTTCGTGGGTTGGATCATGAAAATTAGTCATTTACGTAAAGCGCTGAATTTTAGTAATGAAGCTTTTTATAATATCTGGCGTGTGGCTGTACGTATTGTGACACCTTTAGCAATTGTGGCTGCAATGATTTCTTACTTAGGTCAATTGTTACCATGATCCAAAATGCAAAAGTTTGGGTTGCTTATGCTGCTGTAGACCAGCAGTTTCACATTGAACTTGAATTTGTGGAAGGCATGTCTGTTGCGGATGCTATTACACAAAGTGGTATCGCGTCGTGTACGCAGTTGCCAGACGAGTATGCTGTTGGAATTTTTGGGACGAAAGTACAAGATCAATCGCATGTTCTGCAAGCAGGTGATCGGGTGGAAATCTATCGGGCATTAACGATTAATCCAAAAGATATTCGCCGTAAGCGGGCAGCAGCGAATCCAGTTGGGCGCTATTGTCGTGGCAATCGCTTTAAACAATTGAAATGATATGAAAAACCCCTCTTTGAGGGGTTTTCTTTTATGTCTAATTCTTTATAGTGGTGGCGCGTTCAAAATCGCATCTTTCGAACCTGGTAAACCAGGTTGAGTTTCTGGGATAGTTTCTAAACCTTCGATTTTATTCACGACGCCAGAACCATCGAAATATACTTTTAGATGCTGACCTTGAGTTGCAGGAATATTTGCTTTTTTAGCATATGTACCTGGGGTATAATTGTAGATGTAATCCCAACGTAAAGGATTCAAAGGATCTGAAATGGTTGGGCTACCAAGTAAAAAACGAACTTGTTGGTAAGTCATCCCGACTTGAATTTTTGAAGCTTGCGCTTGGGTTAATGGTGTTCCTTGAGGAATATCAACTTTGTATACACCAAAGACAGAACAACCACCCAGTAAAGAAGCGACGAATAACGTCAGCATGATTTTTTGCATTTTGCTACACTATCCCAAATTAATTATGATGCAATTGATCCAAGGATAGATCATACTGCATCTCAACTCTGTTGCATATTCCAACTTAAAATTTGTTGAGAGACCTTTTTATATGCCTATTTCAAATCAAGATTTACGCAAAGCTGGACTTAAAGTTACCCTTCCACGAATCAAGATTTTGGAATTATTAGAAAATTCAAGACAGCATCATTTGAGCGCGGAAGATATCTATAAGACCTTACTTGAGCAAGGCGAAGATGTCGGTCTAGCAACTGTATATCGTGTGTTAACTCAGTTTGAAGCTGCTGGTATTATCCAACGTCATCATTTCGAGAATAATCACTCTGTATTCGAAATCATGCAAGATGATCACCACGATCATATGGTCTGCCAGAACTGCAACAAAGTTGTTGAATTCCACAATGATTTGATTGAACAAGAACAACATAATGTTGCTGAACAACTTGGTTTTGTTTTAACAGGTCACTCTTTGAATTTATATGGTTATTGCGATGCGCCTGAATGCCAAGAAGCATACCGTAAAAAATAAATCTTGATTAAAGTAAAAAAGGAGCAATGATTGCTCCTTTTTTATTCACTATTGATTAATCATCTTGACCATCAAAAGTGAGGCGGGGGCCAGAATTCAACAGATAGTTTGGATCTTCTTCAGAGAGTTTGATTTGTAAGCGTAAATCGTTGGCAGAGTCAGCATGACGCAATGCTTCGTCATAAGTGATTTTCTCAGCTTTATATAAGTCAAATAGCGCTTGATCAAACGTCTGCATTCCAATTTCACGGGAACGCTTCATGACTTCCTTAATTTCATGAACTTCTCCTTTACGCACTAAGTCTGAAATCAGTGGAGAATTGATTAAGATTTCAATTGCAGGATGACGTGATTTTTTATCAGGAGTCGCAATTAACTGTTGTGCAATGATCGCCTTCAAATTCAGTGAGAGGTCCATAAACAGTTGGCTGTGACGATCCGTCTCAAAGAAATGAATAATACGATCTAAGGCTTGGTTGGCATTATTGGCATGTAAGGTCGCAAATACTAAATGACCTGTTTCAGCGAAACTAATCGCATAGTTCATGGTTTCACGTGAGCGAATTTCACCAATAAGAATGACATCAGGTGCTTGGCGGAGTGTGTTTTTCAGTGCAATTTCAAATGAGTCTGTATCAATGCCAACTTCACGTTGAGTAATGATACAGCCTTGATGTTGATGAATAAATTCGATTGGGTCTTCAATGGTAATGATATGACCTTTAGAATTTTGATTACGATGACCGATCATTGCTGCAAGCGAAGTCGATTTACCTGTACCAGTAGCACCTACAAATAAGATGATACCGCGCTTAGTCATTGCTAGATCTTTAAGGACGGGCGGTAGTTTCAGCTCATCAATACTTGGAATGACAGTTTCAATCCGACGTAAAACCATGCCAGGTTGATCACGTTGCTGAAAAGCACTGACACGAAAACGTGCAGTTTTATCACGATTGGCAATAGCAAAATTACATTCGTGTGTTGCAGCAAATTCAATTCGTTGTCTTTCACTCATAATCGAGTGAATCAATTGACCTATGATTTCACCAGTGAGCTTTGTTTTAACTACAGGCACAATTTCACCATTAATTTTCATTGATGGTTCAATATCTGCACTGATAAATAAATCTGAAGCCTTGCGCGCAATCATCATGTCGAGCAGGTCATTAAAATCCATTTTGATTCCCCTAAATCAAATGACGTTCACTTTTTTATAAAAATGATTCTGGTTGTTTAGCCGCTGTACGTGCAACTTGCGGGGTAATAATGCCTTTCGCGACAAGATTTTTGAGACTTTGATCGAGAGTGGTCATGCCATAATTTGCACCGGTTTGTATTGCAGAATACATTTGTGCAACTTTGTTCTCACGGATGAGATTTCGAATCGCTGGAATTCCAATCATAATTTCGTGAGCAGCTACCCGACCGCCACCTGTTTTCTTTAAAAGTGTTTGAGAGATGACGGCTTGAAGCGATTCAGAAAGCATGGCACGAACCATGTCTTTCTCATCGGCAGGAAACACGTCGATAATACGGTCAATTGTTTTTGCGGCAGATGTGGTATGCAGTGTTCCAAACACCAAGTGACCAGTTTCCGCAGCAGTAAGTGCAAGTCGAATGGTTTCGAGGTCACGCATTTCACCGACGAGAATAATATCTGGATCTTCACGCAGTGCAGAGCGTAGCGCTTCATTAAAACCGTGTGTGTCACGATGCACTTCACGCTGGTTAATCAAACACTTTTTGGATTGGTGCACAAATTCAATTGGATCTTCGACGGTTAAAATATGGTCGTAACGGTTGTCGTTAATGTAATCCATCATTGCCGCAAGAGTAGTCGATTTACCTGAACCCGTTGGTCCTGTGACCAAAACAATTCCTCGTGGATAGGCGCAAATGTCTTTGAAAATTTGCCCCATGCCCAAGTCTTCCATAGAAATCACTTGAGAAGGAATGGTACGGAATACCGCGCCAGCGCCACGATTTTGGTTGAATGCGTTGACACGGAAGCGTGCTACACCGGGTACTTCAAATGAGAAATCGGTTTCTAATTTTTCTTCATAATCGCGACGTTGTTTATCATTCATGATGTCGTAGATTAAGCGGTGTACTTCTTTGTGTTCTAAGGCTGGTAAGTTAATACGACGAACTTCACCATCAACACGAATCATCGGTGGCATTCCTGCAGAAAGGTGCAAGTCAGACGCCCCGTTTTTCACTGAAAATGCCAGTAATTCTGTAATATCCATAAATTCCCCGAACGCATTAAAATCGTAATTATTTTGATAGAATAATAAGGCTTTCCTACAGCTTAACCAACAGTTAGCGTGCAAGAAAGTAAAAAAAGATGAATTAACTGAGATAGCTATACATGATGAGTCTAGAGCAAGCGAGAAATAGTGTCATTCAACAAATTGAACAAGCCTGTGAAGTTGCTCAACGACAATCTAACGAGGTTAAACTCCTTGCTGTTTCCAAAACGCATCCAGCGGATATTTTGAGAGAAATGTATCAGACTGGTCAACGAGCATTTGGTGAGAATTACCTGCAAGAAGCATTAGATAAAATCAAAGCGCTGAATGATTTAGACATCGAATGGCATTTTATTGGTCATGTACAACGCAATAAAACCAAACAGTTGGCTGAACAATTTGCATGGGTGCATGGGGTTGATCGCTTTATTATCGCAGAGCGACTCTCTAATCAACGCACAATCGAACAGGAGCCTATCAATATTTGTCTTCAAGTGAATATTGATGCTCAAGAAAGCAAAGATGGTTGTGCAGTTTCAGAGGTCGAAGATCTGGTTGCTCAAATGAGCATATTACCTCGACTTCGATTACGAGGATTAATGGTCATTCCAGCACCTGGCAATGTAGATGCACTCTATGATGCCAAGACACTTTTTGATCAGATGAAAGAGCATCATGCACATCCTTCTGATTGGGATACCTTGAGTATGGGAATGTCGGGTGATTTACAAGATGCGATTAGCGCTGGATCGACTATGGTTCGCATAGGGACGGCCTTATTTGGGGCGCGAGATTACTCAAAATGATTGGATTCAGTCTGCACTGAACTTTCGGGTTCAGTCGCTGTCATTGTAAATACAACTTTTTATGTATAAAAATAAACCAATATATTTCACATAATCATAAAACAGGGAAGAATTGGATGAGTTCGTATTATCAGCTTTTAGAACGAAAAGTGTGTGATGATGGATCAGTACTGGCTAAGTATAAGTCGACTATACATGCTCAAGGTGCATGGAATGCGCACGAACAGCATATGGCGCCCGCAACAGGGATTATTTGTGCAGAGTTGGATCACTTTTCTGCTCGGTCTGACCTACGGATTGGACGTATAAGTTTAGATATTTTGGGCCTGATACCCGCTGGGGAGTTTCAAATTGAAACTCGAATTATTCGACCTGGAAAAACCATTGAATTGATCGAGTCGACCATGTCTGCATATGGTAAAAGCTGTATTCAGGCACGTACTTGGCGAATGATGATGAGTGATACTCAGGCAGTCGCAGGATTAGAAGATCAAAAAGTTGCTGATCCTGACGAGGGGATCTTATGGGAAGAAATTAGAAACTGGCCTGGAGGCTATATTCAATCACTTGAGGCACGCCGTTTAGATCGACGGGCAGGCAAGGGCATTGTATGGCTAACCAATCCTTATGACATGGTTGAAGGACAAATACATTCAGACTTTGTGAAGTTGATGGGAATGGTCGATACAGCGAATGGAATTGTCACACGACAAGGTTGGCCGTTTAACTATACTTTTCCAAATTTAGATTTACAGATACATCTCTATCGTATGCCAATAGGTAAGTGGCTAGGTCTGGAAACAGTGCAACAATATGGTGATGACGGTATCGGGTTAACTTCATCTATTCTTCATGATCTGAATGGACCTTTTGGACGAGCTGAGCAAATTTTAACTTTAAGAAAACAGGCTTAGATTAAAGCCGTCATTTGACGGCTTCAACTTTTTATCATGAATCATTAACCGACAATATTAATGGTACTCGCACCTGCACCTACAGGTTTGACTTGAATCTGTACCGGAATACGTTCATGCATTTCTTGTACATGAGAGATGAGCACGACCTTACGACCTTGGCTTTGTAAATGATCGAGGGCATTCATGACCATATGTAAGGATGCTGGGTCGAGCGTACCAAAGCCTTCATCAATAAACAGTGATTCAAGTTTCATTGAACCTGATGCCATATTGGCAATTGCAAGAGCAAGGGCAAGTGACACCAGGAAAGTTTCACCTCCTGATAAGGACAACACAGGTCGGACTTCGCTGTTCATATCGAGATCGATAATTGCTAAACTTAAACTATCTGGAATACGATGTAATTGATAACGCTGTGATAGGGGTTGCAGTTGTTGGTTGGCATATTCCACCAAAATATCTAAATGGTGTTCTTGAGCAATCTTTTTAAACTTGGTGCCTTCCTTATGCCCAATCAAATCGTAGATACGACCCCAACGATATTCTTCTGCTTTAATTTGCTCAATTTGGCTTTGATACTTAGCATAGTTGGCTTGATTGTTCGCATTCATGAGTAGCTTTGCACCAGCTACATTACAGGCATTTTGCTGTGTGGTTTTTTCTAATGCCAATTCAGCGAGTTTGCTTTGAGCCTCTTCGAAGCTGAGTTCAGGTTGTTGTTCGAGATGTTTAGCATAGTGTTCCTCAAGTGTTTGCCATGCTGTTTTTGCACTTTCTAAAGCCTGTTGATGATTGAGCAAGTTCTGCCGAATTTGTCGGTGTTGATTATGTTCAATTGCAAGACATTGTTCGATCACACTCGGTTGCATCTCTGGATGAGTCTTCATCCATGTGGAAATTTGCTCAGTCGCCTGTTGCAGTTGTTGAGTATTGAGTGTGATTTGGCTGTCTAAATGCTGTTGTTGCAGTTGTAGTTGTTGGCGCTGTTCTTCACTAGCTTTTAACTGCAGGCGCTGTGTGGCAATGGCTTGTTGTAACTGTTGTTGCTCTTGATCCAGCGTTGCTTGCCATTCGCTCACCTTCTGATACTGACGACCTGCATAGGCTTCAGTCAGGGTATTCAGTTGATGACGTAGCGATTTTCCAATATGCGCAATTTCAGCCAATTGATCTAATTTTTCCTGTGATTGTTTTTGCACGAGCTCAAGTTTAAGTTGTTGTTGATTTAACTCAGTTTTTACGTGCTCACAGTATTTGTGTTGCTCAGTGACCGCTGTCAAAAGCTGTTGGCGCTGTCGCAAGTGTTGCAATATTTGCTCGGCATAATGCAGCGGATTTGCCTGCCAATGTTGCCGTTGAGGGTCATTAAACTGAGCTACGATGGCTTCGATTAGTTGTTCGAGTTGCTGACGTTGTTGTAAGCCAAATTGCATTTGTTCAGCTTTTTGCTGTGCCAATCGCCATGTGTGTAGGATCTGTTGATCCTGTTCTAATTCAAGCTTTAATTGCCCAATGGTTTTCGAGGTCTGTTCTTGATGGGTACGAATCACGTGTAAGATTTCTGTGATCGGTTGTTGAGCATCAATCTTTAAAGCTTGGGTTTGTAATTCAGCATGTAGTTTCTGTACTTGTAAGTCGATGTTTTGCGCCAGAACATCAATCTGGCGTTGCTGTTGCTGCAAAGTTGCATCAGCTTTTGACACTTCAATTTCCAATTTTTTAAGCTGTTGGCGAAGTTGATCATCTTCTTGCTTTGCTTGCTGTAGCTGTTGGTCTTGCAATTGTCCCAAAGCATTGCTGAGTAAATCTGCATGTTCAACAAAAGGATGCGTATGGCTACCACAGACCATACAGGCTTCATTCGGTTTCAACTGGGCACGCAAATCCTGCACGCTTTGATGTTGCAATAGGCGCTGTTGCTCGAAAATTTGCTCAAGTTGTTGTAGAGCAATTTGAATCTGTTGGACCTGTTGCTGTTGTACGCTGACCTGTTGCTTTAAATCATCTGCAATTTTCTGATTACGCTCTTGCTGTTCAATAAGTTGCTGATACTGTTGTTCATTGTGCACTATCTGCATAGCCTGTTGTTCAAGGCGCTCCAAAATACGTGAAGATTGGTCATATTTCTGAATGATCTGCTGTTTTTGTTGTAGTTTTTGTTCCAGTAAGGCAAGTTCTTGATACTGATTTTTCCAAACTGAAATACGCTGTTGTAATTCAGACTGTTGTTGCTGTAATGCCTCGAGTGAGTGTTGCAATAACGTGGGTTGCGTACTTTGCAGTTGCTGATATTGCTGAACATAATCGTTTAAACGTTGTGTGGTTGTGGCAAATGAATCATCAAAAACAGCCCATTCTTGAGACTGTTGCAATTGCTGTTCAAATTGTTGTTTGGATTGTAGTGCTTGGTTTAAAGCAATTTGCTGTTGCTGACATTGCAGTTCAAGTGGTTGAACTTGGTTTACAAAAAACTGTTGTTGCTCTTGTTTGATGATTTGATGTTGTTGAATTTTACTTTGAATCTCATGATCAAGCTGTGTGGCTTTTTCTAATTGCGGTTTCAGTTGTTCCAGTTGGCTTTGCCATAGATTCAGATTCTGCTCAGCTTGATGCAACTGCTGAGTCGCTTGCTCATGTTGAGTGTGTACTTGCTGTAATTTCGGTTGGAAATTTTTAAGATCGTGCGTCAGTTGATTGAGTTTTAATTGACTGTCTTTCTGTATTTGATATTGGGCACGAATTTCTTGAAATACATCGAGTTGGGCAAGTAGTTGTTTTTGTGGTTGCAGTTTGAGATCAGCGTCTAATTGTACCTCATAGACTTCTTTTTTTGCTTGCGTGCCTGCATAGAGCTCATGGCGGTCTTTATGCCATTTTAGATCATTTTCGAGGAGCTTTTCTGCTTGTGCAAGATTTTCTAACACAAGTTTCAGCGCATGATGTTGTTGATTCAGTTCGGTCAATTCATCTTCTGAGAGAATTTCCAAATGTCCAATCAGTTTTTCTAAATCAGCACGTTGTTGCTTAATTTCACTAAATTTATCAGCGGCTTTTTTACTGACTTCGCTAAAAATTTGCGAATTGGTTAAATATTCGAGTAAATCTGCACGTTCATGATCTTTGGCTTTTAAAAATGCCCCGACTTCAGACTGTGCTAAAAGCACCGCACGGGTAAATTGTTCGAAACTTAGCCCAATCAGCTTCTCAATGAGCGGGGTCACTTCTGAGATTCTTTGCGTTAAAGTAATTCCATCATCCAAACATTGAACAAAGCGCTCGACTTTTAAATTGCCATCGACTTTTTTACGGGCACGGCTAATGTCCCAACGCGCAATATAACGTTTGCCATCGAGGGCAATAAATTCAAGTTCAGAAAAACCAGCGGTGGTACCACGACGCAGAATATTTTTCGAATCTTTAATTGAAATGTCTTTGCCGCCTACATCTTTCATGCTGCCAGCTGCGCCACGTAAACGTGGGATTTCATCGTACAAAGCTAAACACATGGCATCGAGCAGCGTCGATTTTCCTGCACCTGTTTTACCAGTAATGGCAATCAAACCTGCCTGCGCCAATGGTGCTTGTTCAAAATGGATATGTTGTTCACCGGCTAAAGAGGCCAAGTTGTTTAAACTGAGTCGAATAATTTTCATAACCTGCCCTTAGTGCGCTTGTTGATCCAAATCGTGTTGAGCTGCTTCAAGCAAAGTTAAGAAATCACGCCTCACCGATTCGTCCTGTTCATAGCCCATTTTTTCCCAAAGGCTTAAAAATAATTTTTCAGGGGTGGGCGGCTCTAAATCAACTTTGTGACAGGTATCATTTTGCTCAGTTTGTTTTTGATAAATTCGAGCTATACGCAGTAAACGATAACGATTTGGTGGCAGTGCCAGTTCAATCTGCTGACGTAAGTCTACAGGCGGTGGGGCATCTGTCGTATATTCAATTTCTAGAAAATGTCGTGCATTGAGATTGTCAATTTCGCCTTTTGGCAGGGCATGTACCGTAGTGATTAATTCAGACAAGGGTTCACGAATTCGAATCAAATCCACGGTACGTGGAATAATGTGTGCTTGATATTGAAAATGATTTTGTTCATCAGCTTCGGGGTCAATGGTGACTTCAACCACTTGATGTTTATAGTTGCGTTCACTAAAAGACAATGGAATAGGTGAGCCACTGTAGCGAATATGTTCCTGTCCCACTTTTTGCGGTTTATGCAAATGACCGAGTGCCACATAATCAATCACATCATCAAATAATGCAGTGGATAAAGCCTCTTCGTTACCAATCACAATCGGACGTTCGGAATCTGAGGTTTCACCGCCTTGCATATGGGCATGTGACATCAAAATTAAGGCTTGATTGGTTTGTTTACGCGCTTTAGCTTCCGCAATAAGTTGTTGGTGTAAATAGGCAATCGCATTTTGGCTGTTGGTGGTATTTTCATTTAAGCCTGTAATTTCGGCACTGCGTAAATAAGGCAGGGTTAAGCACCAAGCAACGATATTTTTATCAGCATCATAAATAGGTACCAACAAACGATCGAGATCAAATTCACCATCCTGTTTGCCAATAATACCGACCGCTTTGGCATTGAATTTCGCTAGAAAAGGTTCAACCTGTTCAATGCGGTAACCGGAATCATGATTACCTGCGATCATTAAGGTTTGCATATGCGGGGCAATGGCATGGGCATCGGTGAGAAACTGGTATAACTGTTTTTGAGCAGATGATGCAGGATTGACCACATCAAAAATATCACCGGCAATCAGCAGGGCATTCGGTTGTTTTTGTTGAATTTGCGCAAGTAGCCAGTTTAAAAATTGTGTGTGTTCATAGTCACGATCATGATTGTGAAAAAATTGCCCCAAATGCCAATCTGAAGTATGAAAAAAACGCACTGCCATTACCGAACCCCAAAACATCTCAATTGTCATCTTATCCAATATCGGACTTTAAAACATCGAAATTTTTAACATCTCTATAAGACAGCTTTTAATCGCTATTTTTTATTCGATTTACTCTTTTTTCGTCTTTTTCTCTTGTTTCTATTTTTGATTCTCGAGTTGATCGAGATTTGCTTATGAGAAGAGGATGCATGCAGTTTAGCTGCTGTTAACGATTGATCTAGTTTATGATGAAAAAAAGACTGGATGACTAAGGGTACCAATAGAATGCTTAGCCAAATACTCATATTGATGGGAATTATTTGATAGATATAATTTAAAGAATAGACTGAAACCGTAAAAATGAGTGCAAACCAAGCTTCTGTTTTAGAAATTTGATCTTCTGAAAAACGTTTGATATGGATCAGCTTATTTTGTTTGACATCTGAAAAATAAGAACGCGTGTATTTATTGGGAAAATAGCTGAGAAGCAGCATTAAGTTTTGAAAAAGATATAAAGACGATAAACCGAGTAAAAAATATCGAAATAATAAAATTAAACGCTCAACCCAACGATGCTCAGATGTAATATCACCTTGTGAATAAAGTTCTAAAATTTGATCAATAGACAAATTTAAAATTGAACAACAAGTAAAGAAGCTCAGTAGAAAACGGCTTAAATGATGATGCTTAATTTTAAAAAAGGCATGTCAAACCGAATAAAGTAAAAATATTAACAAGATTATTGTGATGAATGTCGATAATACTGTATCAACACCAAGCATCTGTTTTTCGAAAAACCAATAGCAAATTCCAAGTGCGAATAAAAAACTAAGTCCTTCACCAAAAGGTGTGGTTAAACTCTGATGATGCTCTAGAGAAAAAACTATTAAGTAAGCACCAAGATAGAAATAGACCCAAATTATTAATGGATTCGAGCTATTACTATCTATAGAAATAAATGAAAGTGCACTCAAAAATAGGCTTAAGATTGAATAAATTAAGATTTTTTCTTTGTTTCTAATGATTTGATAACTTTGATAAAAAACACCACAGAGTAAACTGATGATTGTAAGCGGTATGTCAAATTGATGATTAATAAAAGCTTTAGTAAAAACAAAGCAATAGCAAATTAATACGATACTGATAAGAAAGCGAGTGAATGGATAATTCAATACATCCCAAAAGTCTGATTTAAAATTTAGACGTTTTTTTAGACTAATTTTATGTTTAATTTTTTTTATACATTGGGACTAGGATTTATTCTGATTGTTATCTCATCTTTATTAATAAAAGTATATTTAGAAAACTTATAAATTTCCAAAATAAAGCCGACGATTCGAGTGATGTGAAATCGTCGGCCAAAATACTTCAGTCATTCAAATTTAGGCTGCTAAACTAAATTTTTCTGCAAGAAGCATGATTTATAGGTCTCATTGGGGTATAAGGTCACCGTGTATCATTGCGGATGCCGGTGCAATTACTACGCGGTTGCTACTGACCTTGTACCCTATATAACGCATAAGGTTGTGATTCGGTTGACAAGAAAATTAAAAATATTTGATTTATTTTCGGTTATGCTTTGAGACAGGATTTTATCGCGTCTGAGAGTTATGATTTCTTTAAGAAAATATTTTTTATGGTTCTTTTTACTTTGTTTAGGATTAACGCTGGTTGCAGGTATTTTGGCAGCGTTATTGCCTTCGGCAATTGCAGGAATAGTCACTGCACTTCCATATTTAATAGCGATGATTGTTGTTTTATATAAATTTATTCATCAACAACAACGCGCACCTTCGGATCAAGAACGTAAAAAATTCACATTAGGTTTTACATTGATCTTTTGGGGCTATAACTTTCTTGGTGTTTTTTTAAGTATTTTATTTTTTTCGAGAAAAGACCCTGAAATTTGGCAGAACTTTTTACTCTATGTCCAAAATTCCAGTTTCTTAAGTCTCAGTGCAATTATGATTTTGATGCTGGCGATACCATTATATTTAATTACCTTTTGGTTTTATGGTCCACAAGCGAAGCGCATGGCGAATAAATTGGTGGTAAATAAGTAATCATGAATTGAGCTCAAAGGCATCTTTCACCATGATAGAGAGATCAGATCATAAGAGTATTTCTATGTATCATCCTTGCGTTTTGGTTACTGGTGCAACAGGTTTTATTGGATCTTATTTGGTTGCATATCTGCTAGATCAAGATTATCAGGTGATTGGTTTAAGCCGACAGTCCAATCCCAAAATGAAGCATCCACGTTTGACATGGGTTCAATCTTTCGATGATATTCAACACGCTCACATTGACTATGTTATTAACTTAGCGGGTGAAAGTATTGGTGATGGTCGCTGGACGCAAAGGCGAAAACAAAAACTCATCGACAGCCGAGTGAATACGACCGATGCATTATTACATTATCTGCTGACCCATCAGCAACATCCCAAGCGAATTATTTCTGGTTCTGCTGTAGGATATTATGGTATTGATCCTGATCAAGAATGGTCAGAAAAAAACAATGAGCAGGGATCATCTCAACCGATCTTTATGTCCGAACTTTGCCAAGAGTGGGAGAGATCGGCTCTCCAACACAAAAATCAGTTTGATATTAAGGTCATTCGCTTAGGCGTGGTGTTTGGGCATGGCGGAGGAATTTTACAACAATTACTCTTACCGATTCGATTTAATCTGGTAGGTAAAATTGGTTCAGGTCAGCAGCCCTTAGCATGGATTCATATTCAGGACGTGATTCAGGCGATTGAATTTCTGATGTTGAATGACACTCCAAACGAAGTTTATAATTTCGTTGCTCCTGAACAAACGAATCAGGTGTATTTTGTTCGCACTGCAGCAAAAATTTTAAACAAGAAACCGCTTTTAAGTCTGCCTGATTCATTGTTTAAAATCATGTTGGGTGAGCAGTCTCAATTGGTTTTAAATGGACAATACGTTATACCAGAAGCACTTATTCAAGCAGGTTATACATTTCAGTATCCAGAACTCAAAATGGCGTTGGAGCAACTACTTCCATCACATTAAACTTGAAACTTCAAAGATGGGTTATAGGGTCTAGGATCAACGAGTGTGGTCTGATTCAGCATGAGTTGTCGTAGTAGCTGAGCTGCAGCTGGTCCCATGCATAAACCATTTCTAAAATGACCAAAATTCGCCCATAAATTTTTCATTTCAGGCATTAAACCAATATATGGAATTCCATCAGGTGAGCTAGGTCTTAAGCCTGCCCATTGTTGCACAATCGGGAAATTTTTAAGTTCAGGTATGAGTTGAATGCATGCTTCGTAAATAGATTGTTGTGTTTTCAAATTTGGGCGATGTTCAAAACCTAATTCCGCCATACTGGAACCACAGACGATATGGCCATCTCGACGTGGAATCATATACATGACCTTGTACATACACATCGTGGGTAGCCAGTTTTCAGGGGTTTTGAATAGGATCATCTGCCCCTGAACAGGTTGAACAGGGATATTGAAATCGAGTTGTGATGCCCAATGTGCCGACCAAGCACCTGTAGCGATAACATACTGATCAGCTTTAATATGATGTTGATCATGCAGAACAATGGATTGCACTTGCTGATTTTGAATCAGTAATTTTTCTACCCACTTATGCTCGATAATCTTTACTTTTGAATGTGATTTAAGATAAGTCAGAATAGACTTTAAAAGACGAGGATTACGAACATTAGACAATTGTGGAAAATGCAAAGCCTGCTTGAAAGTATTAGAAACTCGTGGATTCAGATTTCTTAATTGAGTCTCGTCGAGTAAATCGCAATGCTGCATCGGCTCGTTATATTGCGCCTTATAACTGAGTCCAATCTCAAAATCATCTTCATCAAAAATTAACATGCCTGAATCGTGAATTTCGAAATCAATGCCACTCAATGGTTGAATTTTTTGATTCCAAGATTGATATAACGATTTACCATGTTGTGCCAATTGATTGACTGCTTTGGGATAACGCCAAGGATACATCGGTGACAAAATACCACCACCTGCCCAAGATGCAGCTTTAGCTGCTTGTTTTTGATCAATGAGGGTAATTTCACAACCTTGTTCGAGTAATTCAAGCGCTGTTAGTAAGCCGCTAATTCCACATCCAATGATGGCAACGTGCATTTTTATCCACCTTCAAAATGACGGAGTGTATTAGACCATATTCAAGCTCTAATCGTGCAAATAATCTCAATGATGTAAAGAGATTGATGTGATGTAAGATGTTAAATGAGTAATTTAAAAGTTGGGTCTTGAATACAATGATAATAATTTTAGTAGAAAAAAGCGCTTTATGGAAAAGCGCTTTTGATTCAATTGCGTGTTACATATCTTTAAGCATTTTTGCAGCATCTTCAGCAAAATAGGTCCAAATTCCATCTGCACCAGCACGACGACAGCTCATCAGTGATTCTAAAATCACACTTTCAGAAAGCCAGCCGTTTTGGATTGCTGCTGCCAACATGGCATATTCACCACTCACTTGATAAACAAATGTTGGAATGCCAAATGTGTCTTTAACTTCACGTACAATATCTAGATATGGCATTCCTGGTTTTACGATCACCATGTCTGCGCCTTCTTGAATATCTAGTGCAATTTCGTGAACAGCTTCAGCTCGGTTGCCAACGTCCATTTGGTAGTTGTACTTGTTACCACCTTTTAAATTAGAAGCTGAACCCACAGCATCACGGAAAGGACCATAGAAGCTTGATGCATATTTGGCAGAATAAGCCATGATATTGGTATAAATATGACCATTTGCTTCAAATGCTTGACGAATCGCAGCAATACGACCATCCATCATATCACTCGGTGCGAAAACATCGGCTCCTGCTTCTGCATGGCTTAAACCTTGTTTAATCAGACACTCAACAGTTTCATCATTCAGTACATAACCTGTTTCATCGATGATGCCATCCTGACCATGTGTTGTATAAGGGTCTAAAGCGCCATCAGTGATGAGTACCATTTCTGGTAATTCTTTTTTTAGAAGACGGACTGTGGTTTGAACTAAACCATCATCTCTCCATGCTGCTTCAGCAGTTAAACTTTTGTCTTCTTGTGGGGTAACTGGGAATAAAGCTAATTTAGATACACCTAATTCTAAAAGTTTTTCAGCTTTGTTTAACAACAAATCAGCTGAAAGACGGTGAATATTTGGCATACTAGGTATTTCTTGGGTTTGATTTTGACCTGGTAGAACAAATACCGGATAAATGAGATGTTCAGCAGAAAGATGTGTTTCTCTCACCATCGCTCTGAGTTTGTCATTTTTTCGAATACGGCGCATGCGTGTTGCAGGAAAAGCAGGGCGATTAAACGTATAAGTCATCACAATCTCGATGTTTGGTATTTTACTTGGGTCTAATTGTAGCCCCCTTAAGGCGGTTTTTGGGAAAATGCTGATGGTTTTTTCTCATGATGTTAATTTGAGTTTTGTATGAACGATTCCCAAAAAAAATGGATGGGTAACCTCCATTTAGGTGCTAAACCAGATCTTGAAGTGGTATTAAATCAACTCACTCAAGTATTTAATACCTCTCCTTATTTCGCTTACAACGAAATGCAAATGCGTGTCGTAGAAGGTGAAATCCAAGGTTATATTGAGATGAAACCTAATCTCATTGGTAACATTTCTTTCCAGATTTTGCATGGCGGTGTAGCGGCAACATTACTCGATAGTATTGGCGGGATTGTTGCAATGGGGGAGCTTTACAAGCGTGCAGAACCTGATATGTTGCCTGAAACTTTAAAGAAAGTTTCACGTTTAGCAACAGTAGATATGCGAGTGGATTATTTATCACCAGGGCGCGGAAAGTATTTTATTGCCACTGCTGAAGTGCTACGCATGGGTCGCAAAGGTTGTACGATGCGTATGAATATGGTGAATGATGAAGGTAAAGCAATTGCAACAGGTATTGCTTCATACGCATATTGAAAAATCTATGTATCTCTTATAAAAAAAACCGCCCTTGTAGGCGGTTTTTTATACTAAACATCTGATCTTGAACGTTTTAACGCACTATTCCATTGATGTAAATGAAATTGACGTTGATCTTCAGACATTATTGGCTCAAAGGCTTTTTCCAATTTCCATGATGCCGCAATATCAGACGAATTTTTAAATACACCTGCAGTTAAACCTGCCATTGCCGCAGCCCCCCAAGCCGTTGACTCCAACAGTTGAGGTCTTAACACAGGAACATTCAGTAAGTCGGCTTGAAACTGCATCAACATATCATTTTGACTCGCACCACCATCTACACGTAATTCTTTTAAAGGATTTTGAATATCAGATTGCATGGCATTTAAAACGTCAGCGACTTGAAACGCGATTGATTCGAGAGCTGCTCGCGCAATATGTGCTTTATTTGTCCCTCTAGACATACCACATAATAATGCGCGGGCATCCGTATCCCAATGAGGTGCTCCTAAGCCTGTAAAGGCAGGAACAAGTACGACACCATCGGTACTGTTAACTTGACACGCCAATTGTTCAACTTCTTGGCTACTTTGAATAATTCCAAGTCCATCACGTAACCATTGCACAATCGCACCAGCCATAAAAACACTACCTTCAAGCGCATACGAGGTGTGTTCTTTGCATTGCCAAGCTAAAGTGGAGAGAAGCTGATTCTGACTCAGTTGAATTTGATCACCTGTATTGAATAACATAAAGCAGCCAGTACCATAGGTGTTTTTAGCTGAGCCTACGTCAAAACATGATTGACCAAATAACGCTGATTGTTGGTCACCTAGAATCCCTGTAATTGGAATTTCTGCACCTAAGAGACCTTTGGCTGTATTGGCAATATGGCAATCAGAAGCCACGATTTTGGGTAGTATTGCTTTTGGGATATTAAATAGTGCGAGTAATTCGTCATCCCATTGCTGGGTATGCAGATTCATTAACATGGTTCTTGAAGCATTCGAGACTTCAATCACGTGTTCAGCACCTTGAGTGAGATTCCAAACTAACCAGCTATCAATGGTGCCAAAAGCCACTTCGCCTTGTTCCGCACGAGCTCTTAAACCATCAATATTTTCAAGTAACCACACTAATTTTCCAGCACTGAAATAAGGATCAATGCGGAGTCCTGTGGTGAAATTTATCTTTGTTTGTAAGTCTTGTTGAATGAGGGAATTACACCAATCACTTGCTCTGCGATCTTGCCAAATAATCGCAGGGGCTAGAGGTTCACCAGTTTTTTTATCCCAAATCACTGTCGTTTCGCGTTGATTGGTTAGGCCTAAAGCTTTGATATCTTTAGGCAGTAATCGCGCATCAGCAATTGCTTGCTGCACTACTGCGATTTGTGAACTCCAAATTTCTTGTGCATTTTGCTCTACCCAGCCTGACTTTGGTGTTCGTATTTTAGTTTCTCTTTGAGCTGTTGCATGAACGTTTCCATGTTCATCAAAAATGATCGCACGACTTGACGTCGTCCCTTGATCCAGTGCAAGTAAATAACTCATAAAATATGCATTTTTGAACTTGAAAAAAGTGATTTTATCTCAATTATTGAACTAAGCGCATGTGTATGTGTAATTGTTGTGAAATTAGAGGTCGTATTTTCAAACTTTTATGCTATGATTGCGTTGTACTTTGGGGATGTTCCTGGCTTCGACGCTGGTGATGAAACTCATAGATGCATGCCGAGAGCGCATTTTCTCTCGTAAATAAAATTTGCATTTTAAATAGTCGCAAACGACGAATCTTACGCTCTAGCTGCCTAAGGGCAGCTTGTCCGCATCTCTGAATACTTGTGGTTAGAGATCCCGACTGAAGCGCACGCACACAAGTCCGTATAACATCAAGCCTTGGGGTGTTGTACTAAACTTAAAGGATCGCTCTCTTAACCCTGTTCGTCGGGTCTTTGAGGGTTAAAACAATAGACGATATCTAAGCATGTAGTAATCTCGAGTGTAGTGCTTGCGGACGCGGGTTCGACTCCCGCCATCTCCACCAAAATTCTTGTTATAAATCAGCCACTTTTTTAAGTGGCTTTTTTATTGCTAATTAAAACTGATAAAACGAAAAAGTACGATGCTTATTTAATATTCGTATGGGTAGGGGGAGGCATATGGAACTGAAGCAACTTAGATACTTTATTACGATTGTTGAGTCAGGAAGTTTAGGTAAAGCTGCGCAGAAGTTAGATGTGGGCACATCAGCACTTAGCCAGCAAATTGCAAAGTTAGAAGATGAGCTGTGTACACGGTTATTGCAACGTAACTCTACAGGTGTGACTCCAACGCCTGCAGGTTTAGCGTTTTTCAAACAGGCACAACTTTCACTTCGTCATGCGCAATATGCAATAGAAGCGGCGCATTCATCACGCTTGACAGGTCATGTGAGTGTGGGATTTTCACCCAGTATTGCATCAGTACTCGGCATTCCCTTCATGCAACTAATGTCGGAGCGTTATCCCGATATAAAAATTCATTTAGTCGAGAGCCTATCTGGTAATCTCACCAATTTAGTCAATGCAAGGCAACTAGATATTGCGATCATTTTTACTAAAGATGTCGATAGTAACTGGGCTGTTCAACCTTTATTGAAAGAGCAAATGTTCATGATGGCCAATTGTGCTTTGTTAAAAGAGCAGGGTTATGAACAATGTATTTTAGAAGGAAAAATTGATTTAGAAAAAGTGAATAGCTTACCACTTGTATTGCCAAGTCAGAGACATGGTTTGCGTAAATTTCTTGATCAAAAAGTTGAATTATTAGATGTTGACTATGAAGTAGATGGTCTACATCTTCTGATGAATTGTGTTAGCAATTTAAACATGGCAACCATTCAACCTGTCAGTGCACATTTTGATTATCTAAAGTCGGATATTTGTTTATTAAAAGTGGTTGAACCAGAACTTGATCGAATTAATTATTTAATTAGTTTGGCTGAAGAAGAGCTTTCACCCGCGAGCTTAGCAACTAAAGTGGCGATTAAAAGCACAGTTAAAAGCTTGATTCAGAAAGGACTATGGCCAAGTGCTGAGTTATTAGACTTTTAACCTATTTAATTTTATTAAACACCTATTTAAATTCTGCCTATCACGTTAATTCGCACTTTTAGTCTTAAATTACATCAAATTCGAGAGGGAAGACATCGAATGCATGATGTAATTGTGATTGGCGGTGGGAATGCCGCATTGTGTGCTGCACTGACAGCAAGAGAACAAGGCGCATCTGTCTTATTATTGGAAGCTGCACCCAAAGAGTGGCGTGGGGGGAACTCTCAGCACACTCGTAATTTACGTTGTATGCATGACGCACCACAAGATGTTTTGGTGGACGCTTATCCTGAGGAAGAGTACTGGCAGGATTTGTTAAAAGTTACCGCGGGCAAGACCAATGAACATTTGGCACGCTTGGTGATTCGAAGTACAGCAACTTGTCGAGATTGGATGCGTAAGCATGGGGTGAATTTCCAACCACCGCTGTCAGGGGCACTGCATGTCGCACGTACTAATGCATTTTTTATGGGCGGTGGAAAAGCTTTAGTTAATGCCTATTTTAGAAGCGCACAAGATTTAGGTGTTGAGGTTCGCTATAGCACCAAAATTGTTGACTTGGACATAGAAGACAATACTTTCAAAGCTGCTATTGCTGAAGATGGTACACGTTTTGAAGGAGCGGCTTGTGTTCTTGCTGCAGGTGGTTTTGAATCGAACATCGCATGGCTTAAAGAAGCTTGGGGACAAAACGAAAATGGTGAGTGGCCAGCGGATAATTTTATTATTCGTGGTACACGTTTCAACCAAGGCAACTTACTCAAATTTATGATGGATCAAGGAGCCGATATCATTGGCGATCCATCTCAATCGCATTGTGTCGCTGTCGATGCACGTGCTCCTTTATATGATGGTGGAATTTGTACCCGTATTGACTGTGTATCTTTAGGGATTGTCGTCAACAAAAATGCAGAGCGTTTCTACGATGAAGGTGAAGACTTCTGGCCAAAACGTTATGCGATTTGGGGGCGTTTAGTTGCGAAGCAGCCGAATCAAATTGCCTATTCAATAATTGATTCAAAATCCGTTGGACGTTTCATGCCCCCCGTATTTGAAGGCACGAAAGCAGATAGCATTGAAGAGTTAGCAGCAAAGCTAAATTTAGATGTGGCGACCCTCTCGAAAACGGTGGATGAGTTTAACCAAGCCTGTGTTGTTGGTGAGTTTAATCATACTGTGCTTGATAATTGTCATACTGAAAATTTAAGCCCTGCGAAAACCCATTGGGCTGTTCCGCTGAATCAACCCCCTTTCTATGCTTATGCACTTCGTCCGGGGATCACTTTTACTTATCTCGGCTTAAAAGTAGAGGATGATGCGGCCGTTCGTTTCAATAATCGGCCAAGCCCAAATTTATTCGTTGCAGGTGAAATGATGGCTGGCAATGTGTTAGGTCAGGGTTATACCGCAGGTGTGGGGATGTCAATTGGAACGACATTTGGTCGTATTGCAGGAAAAAATGCGGCGAATGCTGCACTGATGTTGGGAGTTTAATTATGAATGCCAATGCAAAAAATTTAATTCCTATCGTGCAGTTGAGTCAGAACGAATATCAAGTCAAACAAGCCTTACAGATTTGTAATGCTTGTCGTTACTGTGAAACATTTTGTGCGGTTTTCCCTGCCATGACCAAACGTCTTGAGTTTACGCAGGCGGATATCCACTATATGGCTAATCTTTGTCATAACTGTGGTGCATGTTTACATGCTTGCCAATATGCGCCACCGCATGAATTTGGCGTCAATATTCCGCAAGCCATGGCACAAGTTCGATTAGAGACTTATCAAGAATTTGCAGTCCCTGCTGCATTTGGATCAATCTATCAAAAAACAGGCATTCCACTGGTTTCTGCAATGTCAGTACTATTTTTCTTACTGATGTTGGCAGGTGTTTGGATGAATGGCACCGATCTATTTGGTCGCTACCAAGGTGATTTCTACGCCATTTTTCCTCACAATTTCTTAGCAGTGCTGTTTGGTTCAGTGTTTATTTTAGCGTTTGTGCTATTGGGTTTAGGCATTGCTAAATTCTGGAAGCAAACCTCTAAAATTATTCCTGAAGGCGTGGCGCAGCCAGATATTCTACAAGCATCTAAAAATGTTCTGACGCTCAAATATTTAGATGGTGGGCATGGCAAAGGGTGTAATGAAGAAGATGATCGATATACACAAATCCGTCGTGTTTATCATCACTTCACGATGTATGGCTTTTTACTCTGTTTTGCAGCAACAAGCGTTGCAACGTTCTATCACTATTTTCTTGGTCTTCAAGCACCATATGCCTACAGCAGTTTACCCGTAATTTTAGGTACGTTGGGTGGGATTGGCTTAATCATTGGCCCAGTAGGATTGTTATATCTCAATATTAAACGTCATCCTTTACATGGTGATGTGAAGCAAAAGCCAATGGACCGTGGATTTATTTTCTTGCTTCTGCTGATCAGTGTCACAGGCTTATTGTTGTTGGCATTCCGTGATACTTCAGCCATGGCGTTATTGCTGATTATTCATCTAGCGACTGTCATGACTTTCTTCTTAACAATTCCCTTTGGTAAGTTCGCTCACGGTTTCTACCGCAGTGCAGCTTTATTAAAGTTCGCTGTCGAAGAGCGAATTGCAAAACAACGAGCTAAAACGAAGTAAAGACCCAGACCAATCTAGGCCAGAGGCTTAGATTGGAAATAGGTAAAACATGGACATACATCAATTAATAATTCAGCAATAAGGATAGTTTGCTATGAAAAAAATGAAATGGTTAGCATTGGCATGTACGGGCGCTGTGTTAATGGGCTGTGGTACAGGAAATGCCTCCAAAGAACCTGGTCAACCTAAGCGTGCAGAATGTATTGCACCTGCTAAGCCAGGTGGCGGATTCGATATGACCTGTAAATTAATACAATCTGGTTTTAAAGAAACTGGCGTGATGACTGACCCAATGCGTGTAACTTATATGCCAGGCGGTGTAGGTGCAGTGGCTTATAACAAAATCGTCAACAACGATCCTGCAAATAACAACGCTGTTGTAGCATTTTCAACGGGATCGCTATTGAACTTAGCTCAAGGCAAATTCGGTAATTTCACAGAGAAAGATGTGAAGTGGCTTTCAGGCGTTGCGGTTGATTATGGTCTTGTCGCTGTTCACAAGGATTCACCTCTTAAAAACCTTGATGATCTCATGAAAGCGTTGCGGGACAATCCAAAGAAAATCAGTTTTGGTGGTGCTGGGAGTGTCGGTGGTCAGGACTGGATGCAAACCGCAATTTTGGCGAAAAAGGCAGGTATCAATCCTGCTGATATGAGTTTTGTTGCTCTAGAGGGTGGGGGTGAAGTTCTCACTTCACTTTTAGGTCAGCACATTCAAGTCGGTGTAGGGAACGTCAGTGAAATTGGCTCACATTTACAGTCAGGTTCAATCCGTGTACTGGCTGTATTTTCTAAAAATCGTTTGGAAGGCAAATTTGCAAGTTTGCCGACAGCACTTGAACAAGGCTATGACCTGGAATGGCCTGTGATACGTGGTTTCTATATGGGACCTAAAGTGAGTGATGAAGCATATAGTTGGTGGAAAAATGCCTTTGACAAGATGATGGTAGATCAGAAATTTGATGCAGTACGTGAAAACCAAGATTTACTCCCATTTGAAATGACAGGCGAGGAAATCCAAGCATACGTCTATAAACAAACGGATGAAATGCGTCAATTATCCGAAGAATACAAATTATCAAAATAACAAACAAACTGAGTTGGGGCGCATGTTCTAACTCAGTTTTTGTTTAGAGGGAAGATGATGAAATCTGAACGCATTCTTACAGCCATCATTTCAGTTATTGGATTGGGATTATTGATCTACGCGTGCAATTTTGAAGCACCGATTTCTTATGATCCTGTTGGGCCGAAAGCCTTTCCAATTCTTTTGATGGGGTTGATCACTTTTAGTGCTGTTTATCTAACTGTTCGTCCAGCCATTATGTTTGAGCCTGTAGAGCTGGGCTGGACCAAACATTTGCTCGGTAAATTAGTACTGTGTGCTGTCGCACTCACCATTTACGCGATGATTTTCGAATTCTTTGGTTTTGTCATTGCAACACTGCTCATGACGATTGCACTGGGTAAATTATTTGGCGGGAAAACCATTGCGACTGTGATCACAGGGATTGTGCTGAGTTTAAGTACCTATTATCTCTTTGATCGCGTACTTGATGTTCCATTACCACTTGGATTCTTTGGTTAAGGATAACACCCCATGGATGTATTAAATTTTCTCATGATGGGTTTTGAGGTTGCACTTCAGCCTCAGAATCTATTAATTGCCTTTATTGGTGCGTTTATTGGAACGGTGGTCGGTCTTTTACCGGGTTTAGGTCCAATTAATGGCGTCGCGATCCTGTTACCGTTTGCTTATGCCTTAGGTTTACCTGTAGATAGCGCACTGATTTTATTAGCAGCAGTATATTTAGGCTGTGAGTACGGCGGTCGTATCTCCGCAATTTTGCTGAATGTACCTGGAGATGCTGGTGCGATTATGACCACTTTAGATGGTTACCCGCTAGCACAGCAAGGTAAAGCGGGTATTGCACTTTCTTTGTCCTCTATTAGTTCTTTTATTGGTAGTACGATTGCATTTATCGGGATCGTATTATTTGCTCCAATTTTAGCACGTTGGGCGGTGTCTTTCGGTCCTGCAGAATACTTTGCACTCATGGTATTTGCGATTGTGTGTTTGACAGGTCTAGTCAGTACACAACCGTTTAAAACCCTCATTATGGCTTTAATGGGTTTAGCACTTTCAACTGTTGGGATGGATGCGATTACAGGTGTTTATCGTTTTACCTTTGATAGTGTTGGTCTGAGTGATGGTATTGCGTTTACTACAGTTGTTATTGGTCTGTTTAGTATCAGTGAAATCTTACTTTTACTTGAGCGTACTACGCTAGGAAAAGTTGTTTTAGAACAGGGTAAGCGTTCTTTATTTAACTTTAAAGAATTCATGAGTACATTAGCGACCATGATTCGTGGTTCATTGTTGGGCTTCTTCTCAGGAATTTTACCAGGTGCGGGTGCGAGTGTTGCCAGTGCAATGGCGTATACTACTGAACGTAAAATGGCGAGTGATGGCAGTAAATTTGGTAAAGGGGATCTACGTGGTCTGGCTGCACCTGAAAGTGCCAATAATGCAGCAGCGTGTGGCTCTTTTGTGCCAATGTTGACGCTGGGTGTGCCAGGTTCGGGTACGACTGCTGTGATGATGGGTGCATTAACCATGTATAACATCACACCTGGCCCTCAACTGTTTGCTGAACAGCCAACGTTGGTTTGGGCGCTGATTGCATCACTGATGGTGGGTAATATCATTCTACTGGTATTGAACTTACCATTGGTAGGCTTCTTTGCACGATTACTCAGTATTCCGAGTTATATTTTAATTCCTATTATTGCAACTGTAAGTTTCGTTGGTGTTTACGCAATTCATAGCACGATATTTGACTTATTGCTGTGTATGGGTTTGGGGATCATTGGCTATATCTTACGTAAGTTTGATTTCCCACTTGCACCACTCATTTTAGGTTTTGTATTGGGTGAATTGATGGAATCGAATTTGCGTCGTGCATTATCGATTTCTCAAGGTGAACTCAGCATCCTGTGGAGTAGTGGTATTAGCATCGGTCTGTGGATCATGTCGGCATTGCTTTTAATCCTTCCTTTTGTACGTAAGTACTTATTCATCAAAAAGCAAAAAACAATCTAATCCAAACATGAAGGTCAACGCTATGTTGACCTTCATTGGTGAAGAATATGGAAAACATAAAATCGAATGCCAAAGGATTGGCAATTGCATTGTTAGGTGCATGGCTTGGAATACTCGTTGGTCTCCCATTGCCCTGGCTATTAGGTCCACTTCTCATCACGCTCATCATTGGTAGTTTTGGTATTTCGAATCCATGTCATGTTCGTTGGCGTCAAACTGGGCAAGTGATTATTGGAATGGCTTTGGGACTTTATTTTACCCCTGCACTTATGAATGCCTTATCAATTTATTGGGTATTTATTTTCATTGGAATTTTATGGTCCATGGTGCTGAATCTGCTTTTAGCCACGTTGCAGTATCGTTTTAACCACTTGGATTGGTCAACGGCATGGTTTGCATCAGCGATTGGTAGTGCCAGTGAAATGGTCAATATTGCAGAAAAGTATCAAGCGCAGGTCGATAAAGTTGCAGCGACACATAGCTTAAGAATTGTGATTTTGGTGGTGTTAGTCCCCATTTTTATGAGCCTTTATTTGGGGGTTGATTGGAAAACGTCTTCTGTGACTGTGCAATATTTTGATGTGGTTTCTACACTTTTAATTTTTGTTATAGCTTTATTGGTTGCCAAGTTATTTGATTATTTCAATGTCCTGAATGCTTGGATTTTAGGTCCGATTTTAATTATTGGTTTGCTGTCTTATCTCGGTGTACTTGAGCATAGCTTACCGCATTGGCTGATTGCTTTGGGGCAGCTGTGTATTGGTTGGTCTTTGGGCAGTAAATTCCCATTTAGCTTTTTAAAAGACAGTCAGCGATTTCTCGTTTTGACCATTTTATTTAATGTGCTGGCACTGATCCTTTCAATTTTATTTGTACTTGAACTGATTCAACTTATTTCTGTAGATGAAAAAGTTTTACTGCTCGGGCTTTCTCCAGGTGGCATTGCTGAAATGTCTTTGATGGCAAAAGTTTTGGGCTTGTCTGTTCCGATTATTGTGGCATTTCAATTATCACGCTTGATATTTGTCATCCTCACAACACGTTTTTTCTATCGTTTAAGTCAAAAATTATTTTTTTAAATATGGTGAGATTTAATTGCCGGAGTGCGTATGAATATTAGTGTCTACGAAAGAATTTCTTATGCAGACAATTTGTATAGAGTCAAAAGAGATTGATGATTTTTAAAACTCATTCAAAACCAAGATGGGGAAATATGTCTTGAAACTATCAAAAATAATCCTCCAGCTTTAAAATAAGCACAATATCAAAAGGAAGCCATGTGTTTAATGACAGTTTCAAACTGTGGCGACCTACTCAAATATGTACATCAGCGCACTACCCTCATTTGTTTGGAAGCCTTAAAGATGAAGGCTTAGCGATTCGGTATATTGATCAGACGAGTGCTGAAATTCTGAGATCGGCAATGAAAAAGAAATCATACGTGATTCAGTACTTAACAAAACATTCTCCCATCATTTAGTAGGAGGTGATACGATTCAATCCTAAGGTGGGGAGAAATCTTCAACATCATGAGGCCCATTTTGGGGAACAATTAGTTGAATCAAATCTATAAGTCATTGACTATTTAAAGGATCCATCTCAATACGTCATAGATCTTGCTTAATCCTTTAGATCTAAAAAGACATGATTTTTTTAAAATAAAAAATCAGTTTGTGATCGATATATGCTTAACTACATACCGCACCAGTAATCGGCTGATTCCTATTTTCTAAGTGCTTGACTGAACTTGCAATACTGATTGAAAGTTGATCAATGGCTTTTTGCGAAACAGTGACTAAAGTATTTAAGTCTTTAGATTTTTGTGGAATTTCTTCATAAAAACTCATCCGACAACTGAGTTGATGATGTTTAGGTAATGTTTGAGCGTTTTTGGGTGTAGATAAGGGGCGATTGGGATCATCATATCTTAAAGTCCAAGTCGTATTCATGAGTATAAAGCGTTGCTGATTTGATTTTTCGATGAAATCAAAGTTAGAAAAATCTAAGGCAATTCGATAAGCTGCTTGTCCACCAGTCATACCACTATTATAACGATCCACTGCACCTAATGTTTGCTGTAAACGCGCAGAAACAGCATCTCTCAATTCAGCCGACAAAGTAGAAGTCCAACGATCATCGAACAATACTTTAGCCTGCCCATTTTCTTGTTGAATCACCAAGGGAATTCGGTTTAAACGATCAGATAATCCAACAGGAAGCACCTCAATCATCCTCACTTTTTGATTTGACGAAGATGATGTTAGCGTTTGAGTGCTCAATGAATAGAACTTAGGCGTAGGGGATGAAGAGCACCCACTGACGATGAGTGCAAACAAACCAACACTCAAGCTTGAAAGGACTTTTAGGTAGCAGCGTTGCTGAGTTTTCAATAATTTATTCTCTGTCATCTTTCTTCGGCTCCGCTGTTTTTCCACGAATCAGTGACTCAGGATTTTGTTCTATTTGATCTGCCATCAACTGTAATGAAGCTGCGGCACGGGTAATTTGTTGTAAAGCACGACGTAGATCTTGTTGTAATGGTGCATCACTTGCCAAGATGGTTTCAGAAGACTGAACTGTTTTACGAACATCATCCAAGGTGGCTTGTAAATTAGGCGCAACTTTGCCATCAAGTTGATCGACCAAACTTTTTGAAGATCGTATAGTTTTGTCTAAGTTTGCCAAGGTTTGACGAACGTCCTGACCAATTTCAACCAATGGAAATTTAGATACATTATCGGCGATTTGGGACACTTGTGCTTGAAGGCCTTTTAATTCTGTTGGAGTTGTTGGAACTTCAACTACACCATCATTTCGACGGATTGCGGTGGCATATTTAGCTTTAGGGAAAAGATCAAAGCTAATGTAGTTTTGACCTGTAAGTAAATTGCCAGTCCGCATTTGTGCTCGCCAACCACGCTCAACAAATTGTTTGAATACTGTACCTTGCGGGTCCAACTCATGACCACCAGCAATACGTGAAGGATAAACTTCTGCATCAACACGCATTCGAATTTGCGAGTGATTATTGTAGAACTCAGTGTTGATTTTTTTCACAGTACCGACTTCGACACCCATGAAATCAATTGGAGCTCCTACTGATAAACCTCGCAATGACTCATTGAAATACATTACGATCCGTCTTGGATTAAGATCAGGCTCTTTAAGCGCAAGCTTTTCAGAGTCAAATAATTCAAATTTCATTTTATTCGGAGCAGGAGCTGCATCAGAATCTTCAGGATAACCAAATGCGATCCCTCCCGAAATGATGCTTGCCAAAGATTGTGTGTTTAAACTAAAGCCCGAAGCATTCAAATTGACATCTACACCACTGGCTTGCCAGAAACGCGCATCCGTGGTGACAAATTTATCATAAGGTGACTTAATGAAAGTTTGGAGTTCAACGCTTTTTCCATCATCAGCCAGTTGGTAAGAGGTCACTTGTCCAACGTTGATTCTTCGATAATAAATAGGTGAGCCGAAATCGAGCGAACCTAAATCTTGTGCCTTTAAGAAAAAGATTTTTCCGGGAACATCGGAAGTCACGACGGGTGGAGTTTCTAGCCCTTTAAATGAAGTGGTTTTGACATCTGATTTACCGCCATCCACTTCAATATATGCACCAGAAAGTAAAGTATCGATACCTGAAACCCCACTTGCACCGATACGTGGTCTCACTACCCAAAAACGTGAATCTTCCGTAGCAAAATTACTGGCATCTTTCCGAAGTTCAATTTTAGCAATGATATGAGACCGATCTTCCGAAAGGTCGATTTCGCGTACTAGACCCACATTGACTTGACGATAACGAACTGTAGTTTTGCCAGCTTCAATGCCTTCTGCAGTCCTAAAAGAAACCTCAATAATAGGACCAGTATTCAAATACGCCTTGAGAGCTAATGATAATGCAATGAGTAATGCCACAATTGGAATAATCCAAATGAGAGAAGGTTTCCATTTGCTACGTTTCTTATCAGGTACACCGACCTTACTCAGAACTTGTTCATCATGAGGATGACCATTACTCGATTGGTTTTCTGACATAGTTATTGATCTTATTAAATCGTAATGTGTTTGTTGTTCGTACGCTTCATCATATGAAGATCAAGCAAGAAGTGAAAGGGTTTTATGTAAATCTCAATGTTCTGTAGCGTCATTTTTTTTCTCATGTTGACTCAGGATTGAAACGTAATAGTTGTCCCAAATGATTCTAGGATCAAAACTCAGTGAGGCTAACATGGTCAAAACCACAACTGCACCAAAAGCGACTGCACCTGTGCCTGCTAAAATAGTTGCCAATGACTGAATTTGGATCAGTGCTGCGAGCATGGCGACAACGAAAACATCAATCATTGACCAACGGCCAATAAACTCCACGACTCTATACATGATCGAGCAATGCTTCGGTGAGAGGTGAATTTTTTTTGAGGCTTGTAAATGAACAGCACTAAGCAGGAGAGCAAGGATGACCAATTTCAGTAGTGGAATAAATATACTGGCGATAAAAATAACGGACGAAACGAAATAGTCACCACTTTTCCAAAAATAAATGACTCCACTCATAATCGTGTCTTGTTGACGACCAAGAATAGATTCTGTAATCGTCATCGGTAAAACATTGGCTGGTATATAAAGGATACTTGCTGCAATTAAATAAGCTAAAGTTCGTTCTAAACTTCGGGTTTTACGGGTATGTAATGGGCTATCACAACGAGTACAGCGGGATTTTCGTGCTTGTTCCATGGCAGACAACGACGTCATGCGGTTGAGTGTTCCACAGCAATGACAAAGTGTGAGCTCAAGATCAATTGCACGCGGTGCAAGCGTTTCTAATGAGACAAGTTTCTGCACAAGGTGTGGCGAATGCTTCATCTGATCGGGTTGATTCGTATGAGTGGAAGTAATGGTCATGAGATTTGATTTCCATCAATTACATTCCATAGATCCTTGATTTTGATTGATACTAAATAGACCAACAAAACACTTAAAATGGCAAATGCCCATAAGGCAATTCCAGGAATCACAACCACCATTCCCACTAATTTCACTAAGGTGACTAAAACGCCGATCAGAAAGACTTCAACCATTCCCCAAGCTCTCAATTGAAATAGTGACCGTAATGCGAGTTTAAGTGATGCATACTGTTGGGTTGCAATAACATTTTTATTGAACATGGCCATCAAAAGAATATATCCCATCAGAAGTAAGTAGGCCAAAGGGACAACAAAAGTGGTCATCAGAATAAGAAAGCCTACAAAAGCACGATCTGCCTCGAACATTGCCCAAGCCGCACCCAATAATGTGGTTTCTGAATAAATGCCTTGGAGTTCAACTTTGACAATTGAAAAACTATTGGCAATCGCAAAGATAATTAACGCAGTACAGACTAAGGCCAACAGTGTGTTAAATGTTGGAATTTTACGATAGAGCTCGGAACCGCAAGCCGAACAATAGGCACGTTCATTCTTATATAAATCGGATTTACGAAAGAGCGTATCGCACTCTTCACAAGCAACATAATTTTGATTGATTTGCACCATTCTTAAATCAGGGTCGCGTTTAGAATCCGATACAGTTTCTACATTCGTTTCAGACATCGTTGTCTCAACTTTTTCATCAATATTCTTGGTTTTTTATTTCTCCCTATAGTTTATATCGAGATTCAATAGGTTTGCCTATGATTATTTTGTTGAATCGAGATACATACCTTTTTGGTTTGGTTTATCAGTGTGCAGTCATGTAACTCAACGAGGGTATAAAAGGGGTTGAAGTGCTCATTGATCAGCATTTGTGTAGTCAAAATGAGGGTGAGTTAAGTTTATATGATGAAATTAAATTAATATTAAATTCAATGATTCAGCGTGAAATTCAAGATACAGCGTGTGCTTCACATAAACTTCATATATCAAGAACTACACTTTATTTAAATCATAAAGATCGATTGCTTAGTTTGGGATGACTGTATGTTGAAAAGCCTCATGCAATGGCTGGATAGTTGGTCCGTAAGCGTACCACATGAAGCATTGACCTCTGAGAGTAAACAGATTCAATGGCTCAGAATAATTCCTTTTATCCTACTGCATCTTGCTTGTCTGGCAGTGTTTTGGGTCGGGTTTTCTTGGTTTGCTTTTGCATTTATGTTGTTTTTTTATTTTATTCGCATGTTCGCAATCACGGCTTTTTTTCATCGTTATTTGTCACACAAAACTTTTCAGACTTCGAGATGGCTGCAATTTATCTTTATTTTAATTGGCACAATGAGTGCGCAGCGTGGACCATTATGGTGGGCAGCACATCATCGATATCATCATCGTTATACAGATACTCCTCGAGACCCACATTCATCAACGCATGGATTTTGGTATAGCCATGTTGGTTGGTTTTTAAATGAATATAATTTTTCAACGCGTAAAAGTGTCATTAAAGATTGGCTGAAGTTTCCGGAGCTGATTTGGTTAGATCGTTTTAGTTTGATGATCGTCTTAATAACGGCTATCGGAATTTATGGTCTTGGGGAATGGGTTGCCTTGATGTGGCCGCATTGGGGAACCAGTGGTTTACAGTTATTGGTATGGGGAGGCGCAATTTCTACTGTTCTGCTTATTCATGCCACATTGTGCATTAACTCACTGGCTCACCATTATGGAAGCCGAGATTTTGAGACGAATGATCATAGTCGCAACAACTTATTTTTATCTCTGATTACACTTGGTGAAGGCTGGCACAATAATCATCATTTTTATGCTGGAAGTACGCGCCAAGGTTTCTATTGGTGGCAGATCGATGTGACCTATTACATCTTAAAATTTATGTCATGGTTTGGCTTGGTTTGGGGAATGAAACCCATACCAGCTCGAGTTTATGAAGCAAGTAAAATTACGCGTTCGAAAAAGGCAAAACTCCAACATTCTCAAGTTCAGTCAAAGGAATCAAGATGAAAATTGCAATTATTGGATCGGGTATTTCAGGACTTTATGCAGCTTGGAAGTTGAGTAAGTTGCATGAGGTGACCGTATTTGAAAAGAATAATTATTTTGGGGGACATACTGATACTCATCAATTAAAGATCGATGGTGAGCAAGTTGCAGTGGATAGCGGATTCATTGTTTTTAATGAACACAACTATCCTTTATTTTGTGAGATGTTGAAGGAGCTTGGTGTACAAGCTCAAAGCAGCGATATGGGGTTTTCAGTTAATAATCAGGTCACAGGTCTGCAATATAACCCTTCCAAGAAATTCTCATTATTGTTCAAACCACAGAATTTTTTAAAGACCCGCTTTAGAGCGATGCTGTCCGATTTATTCAGATTTTATGCAGCAAATAAAGATCTAGATGTGGAAGAGACCGACCCGCATTACACTATTGAGCAATATCTCAACGAGCATGGATACTCGGATGCGTTTAGGCAAGAGCATCTCTATCCGATGTGTGGTGCATTATGGTCATGCCCAGTAGAGCAAGCAGGTCAAATTCCATATAAATTTGTAGTCAGTTTTTTTCAACATCATCGTATGTTGCAACTCAAAGATCGACCACAATGGTTAACCGTAAAAGGCGGGTCTTCTAGATATATCCGTGCAATTCAAACTCAAGCAAAGCATATTCAGTTTAAAAAAGTAGAAGTGAAGTCAGTCAAGCGCTCAGCAAATGACGTGAGTATTGAAACGGTACAGGGAATTGAACGGTTCGATTGGGTGGTATTTGCAAGTCATGCAGATGACACACTGAAGTTGCTCGCTGAACCAACGGCTAAAGAATCAGAAATATTAGAAAATTTTCAGTATCAAGACAATCATATGGTGGTGCATTCAGATACTAGCATTTTGCCGAAATCAAAACGTCAGTGGGCGAGTTGGCATGTGCATGTCACACCGAATAGGGCGGGTCAAGTCACTCCATTTCAGCAAAGTAGTGTCCATTATGGATTTAGTTACTGGATGAATCAGCTACAAAATTTGAAATGTGAAACTCAGATTTTTGCGACATTAAATCCTAATTTTGATTTAGATCCAAACAAAGTCTGGGTTCAGCGTCACTATCGTCATCCTGTATTTAATGCGGAAGCTATTGCAGCTCAGTCAAGATGGTCTGAAATAAACGGTTTAAATCGGACCTATTTTTGTGGTGCTTATTGGGGATGGGGCTTTCATGAAGATGGTGCAAGAAGTGCGTCATGGGTGGTTGAAGCCTTATTAAATTCATCGAATCAAGCCGCTTAGGAGTACTTATGCAGCTGTATCCACTTGCAATTGCAGTTGCTGACATTCGTCATCGCCGTTACTTGCCTAAGCCTTATGCTTTTCAGAGTCAGCTGACGTATTTGTGGTTTGATCCAGAACAGCTCAAACACTTCGCGCAAACTTCGATACTTTGGTCAACGAAAAAATGGAACTTGCTGAGCCTCAATCCTGATGACTTCTTGGCAAACTATCAAGGCACGATTCGAGAGAAGGTTCTGCATGTATTGGAAGAGCATACCTTAGAAGAACAGATACAGATCGCTGAAATTCGGGTGTTGGCTTTGCCGCGCACGCTTGGCTTCAGATTTAATTCGGTGGTTTTTTATTTTCTATTTAATGCCCAGCAAAAATTACAGTTTATTCTTAGTGAAATCACCAATACACCCTGGTTGGAAAGACAGGTATATGTTCACGATTGTCGCACCGGGGGGGAGCAGCATTCCGAATATACGAGCTTTCATTTCCAGTTTGACAAAGCTTTTCACGTGTCACCCTTCATGCCAATGGATCTGAAGTATCAATGGACGTTTAGTTTGGCTGAAAAACAAAATTATGTGCTTATGCAATTGTTTAAAGAGGAAAAATTACAATTCGATGCATCAATGCGTTTTGAGTTAACTCCCATCACACTTCCTTCACAACTTCATCGCTATGCTGTTTTTAAACTATTTGAGCCGATCAAGATGGTTGCAGGTATTTATTATCATGCCTTTAAGCTTTGGATAAATAGAGTTCCATTTTATCGGCATCCCAATAAAACGAAGGATAAGCTGTGATATGAAATCATTGTTAATGGGAGAGCAATCTTCACTACCGCTGGTATTACGTCATTTACTGAAATTAAAACACGGCCAAATTCATTTTAAAGGGATTTGGGAGGGTTCAGTCGGTGAGGTGAGTGATCTAGACGCAGTGATTGAGGTCCATGATACAAAGTTGATGGATCTACTTTTTCGTCAGGGGGTTCTTGGTGCAGCTGAAGGTTTCATTCAAGGATATTGGACGACACCAGATTTAGTGAAGATTGTGCGAATTCTTGCGAGAAATCGCGATATTTTAGATCGTATGAACCAAAGTGCCTTAGCAAAGGCGAGTCAACTCTTGCTCAAAACTTGGTATGCATCGCGTAAAAATTCATTGGAAGGTAGTCGCAAAAATATTGCTGAGCATTATGATTTAAGTAATGACTTTTTTAAGTTATTTCTTGATCCGAGCATGATGTACTCCAGCGCGGTATTCAAAGATCAATCTATGACTTTGGAACAAGCATCCGATTATAAAAAAGAAATCATATGCCAAAAATTGAAACTTCAACCGATGGATCATTTGGTTGAAATTGGCAGTGGATGGGGTGGTTTTGCGATCTATGCTGCGCAAAACTATGGTTGTAAAGTGACTACTATTACCATTTCTCAAGCTCAATATGACGAAGCTAAAGCTAGAATTGACGCTGCGGGTCTGTCTCATCGTGTTGAAGTTAAATTAAAAGATTATCGTTTACTTGAAGGTAAATTCGATAAATTGGTTTCAATTGAAATGATTGAAGCCGTTGGTGCTCAATATCTATCGACATATTTTGAAAAGTGTAGACAGCTGTTAAAACCTAATGGTTTGGCGCTTATTCAAGCCATCACCATTGAAGATGCGCGATATGAAAAGGCATTGAGTACGGTCGATTACATCAAAAGATACATTTTCCCAGGTAGTTTTATTCCTTGTATCAGCGTGATGACCAACGTTGCATCAGAACAAAAATTACGTCTAAAGCATCTTGAAGATATTGGTTTAAGTTATGCACAAACGATTCACTGCTGGCGTGAACGTTTTCTAGAACAGCGTGAGCAAGTTTTAGCACTGGGCTTTGATGAAAACTTTATTCGCATGTGGGATTTTTATTTATGTTATTGCGAAGGAGGTTTTCTCGAAGGCGTCATTAGTGATGTGCACTTATTGTTTGAAGCAAGTCCATACTAAATCAGTGAGAGGACATCTCGATGTTGCTCAATTTATTTGTGATGAATGTTTTCCTGATGCTTTGTGCATGGATTTGGGTGACATTTAATCATCGTGCAGGTTTGGTCGATGTCATTTGGAGCTTTGGAATAGCTCTAAATGTCCTCATCGTAGCAAATGTAATGAATGAAGCCCCTACATCTGTTCGCATTTTTCTAGCGATCGCGAGTGGTCTTTGGTTTCTTCGTTTAGCATGGCATTTATGCAGAAGATATATCCGAGAAGATGCTGAGGACACGCGTTATGCCAATATGCGCCGTGCGATGGGAGACTTTCAACATTTAGGTTTTCTTCTGTTCTTTTTATTTCAGGCTGGGTTGATCTCCTTATTCTCATATCCAATGATCAAATTGCTCAGTATACCTGCGATGCAGTGGAGTAACTCGACAGAACTGCTGCTGCTGATTTCAGGATTAATCATGCTGGTTGCATTTATTGGTGAGGCACTCGCAGATCATCAGTTGTATCAATTTAAATTGAACCCGAATAATCGTGGCAAAACGATCGATCAAGGGTTATGGAAATATTCACGCCATCCGAATTACTTTTTTGAATGGATACATTGGTTTGCTTATCCAATCTTAGGTATAGCGGCGGGAACGCCTTGGTTGTGGATCTATCCAGTGTTGATGTGGCTCTTTTTGTACTACATCACGGGTATTCCATTTAGTGAACAGCAAGCACTCAAAAATCGTGGTGCAAACTACAAGATGTACCAACAAAAAACATCAATGTTTCTTCCTTGGCCACCGAAAAAGTAGGTAATTACATGGATTCACTCGTTCAACAATCGTTAAAACTCATTGAAAGTGGCAAAGTTCCAGATCAAGTGATTCGTCTTGGTATCCAAGCACTTTGCAAAAAACGTCTTGAGCAAGAAGGTCGTTTTGACCCTGGATTCGCTTCACAGCGTTATATGGATGTATTAAGAGACTTGAAAAAAAGTGAAATCGCGATTGATACAGACAAGGCAAATGAACAACATTATGAATTGCCTACAGCATTCTTTCAGGCCGTGTTGGGCAAGCGTTTAAAATACAGTGCCAGTTTATTCCATGATGCTAAAACCAGTTTAGATCAAGCTGAGGAAAATGCCCTGCAGGTCTACTGTGAACGTGCGCAATTACAAGATGGTCAGGACATCTTAGAGATAGGCTGTGGTTGGGGATCACTCAGTTTGTATATGGCAGAGCATTATCCAAATGCCAACATTACGGTAGTCTCAAACTCCAATACTCAACGTCTTCACATTCAACAACAAGCCAAAGAAAAGCAATTTAACAATTTGACAGTCATCACCTGTGATGTAAATCAACTCGAGTTGGAGCAAAACTCTTTTGATCGTGTTGTATCCGTTGAAATGTTTGAGCATGTTCGAAACTATCAGCGATTATTTGCCAATATTAGCCAATGGCTCAAAGCAGATGGTTTATTGTGGTGTCATATTTTCTGCCATCGATTTATTCACTATCCATTTGAAGTTAAAAATGATTATGACTGGATGTCTAAATATTTTTTTACAGGCGGTTTAATGCCTGCTGTTTCGACTTTCCTGCACTTTCAGGATCATTTACAGCTAGAAAACCAATGGCAATGGTCTGGACAACAGTATGAACATACAGCCAATGCATGGTTAAATAATATGGACCAAAAAAAGGACTTACTTAAACCACTATTTAAGCAAACTTATGGTCAAGATGCGGAAATCTGGTGGCAACGTTGGAGAATCTTTTTCATGGCTTGTGCAGAACTGTTTGGTTATGACAAAGGTCGTGAGTGGGTGATTGGCCATTATTTGTTTAAGAAGCGAGCTGTTTGAAGTTCAAACTAATTTTAGCGATAAGGTGAAGAGGGTACATGTCCATGATGAGGCTATTTAGGGATAAACGCGATCATCCTTTGGGTGAGGTGTTTAACCGCTATTATTGGCTACAAATTGGTCTTATTGCCTTGTCTATTGTGATTGGGATTGGTTGCAGTGCTTGGGTCATTAAAGGAACATTGCTGACCACAGCGCTCGAACAGGAGATGGAGCATTACTGGCAGCGTATGGAGCGTAATCCAGAAGCTGCTTTACCCGACACTAAAAATTTATATGGATATCGTTGGTCCGATGACGAGTTAGCCCCCTCTGAATTTCGTAATTTAAAACTCCAATCGGGTGTACATCGACACTATATCGATGGTAAAGACCGGATGACAGTTTATGGGGCACGCAATGGTGAACACGTTTTTTTAGTGTTTGGTGAAAGTAATGTTAATAAGCTTATTTGGCTGTTTGGTTTAGCGCCACTCATGGTCAGCTTATTTTTGCTATACAGTGTGCTGTGGTGGTGGAATCGCCGTGCACGCCGCTATTTTTCGCCCATCACACGCTTAGCCAATGCACTCGAACATATTGATTGGGAACATCAGAATAATCGAGCATCACCATTTAAAGAAATTAAAACAGATTCTAATTTGGAGGCTGAATATCTCAAGCAAGCACTTGAAAAATATCATCAAGTTCTAAGCGAATTCATTCAGCGTGAAAGAGAGTTTACTGGCGATGTTAGTCATGAACTTCGAACACCGCTCACAATATTGAAGGGCAATGTACAACTTTGTCAGGCCCGTTATGGTGATAACAAATCCTTTACTCGATTGCAAAACACAATTGAAGATATGCAGTTATTGGTCGATACACTTTTGGCGATTGCTCGAAATACCACAAGTAATTTACAAAGTGAAAAAACCCGTTTATCTGAACTGCTTCAAGATGTTGTAAGCGACTTGAATAGTGTCAGTTTGGCTAAAGGAATGAGTATCGATTTAAACATCGAAGTTGATGAGGTCAAACGTCATTTATATCCATCGATGACGAAAATGGTATTCAGCAATATTTTAAGAAATGCATTGAATTACTCTCAAGGTACAAGCATTAATGTCATTCTCGAAAAAAATAAAGTGTTGGTCGCAGATAATGGTATCGGGATTGATTTACCGAATAACTCTAAGGTGCAAGAACTAACGAATCAGCAGCTGCAACTCGATATCAAAGGTCATGGTATCGGGCTACAACTGGTTCAAAAATTATGTAAACAACTTGGCTGGAGAGTAGAGTTATTTGATCGTGAATACTATTTGATGACTCATCCAAAAGTTGACTTGTCACTCAGTTCAGGACTGATTGTGGTCGTTTACTTGAATGATCAGCCTCCAAAATAGTGTATTTGGGGGAATTTGATCTGAAGTGTGAATTCAGTAGTAACTAGTTTTATTCAACTGCGATCTTTAGACCTACCCCTGAAACGGTGTGTATTAATTTTTGTTCAAAGGGCTTATCGACCATTTTTCTTAAATTATAGATATGGCTTCTGAGCGCATCGCTTTCTGGTTCTTCATCCCCCCATAACTCAAGCATGATCTCCTGTTTAGTGAGCACTTTAGGTGAGTTTCGCATGAGTAATTTTAAAAGTTTGAATTGAATAGGTGGCAGTTCGATCATTTGACCTGCACGTGTGATTTGCTGTAAAGCAGGGTCTAATGTGAGATCGTGAATTTTAATTTGGCTGTTAGATACTTCTCCTAATGAGCGTTTGATCAGTGCACGAACACGATAAACCAATTCATTAAAATCAAATGGTTTCACTAAATAATCATCTGTACCAGCTCGGAAACCTTTTAATTTATCATCCAAAGTATCACGAGCAGTCAGCATCAGTACTGGGAGGTCGAGTCCTTGTTCGTTGCGAAGCCATTCACACAGGTCATACCCTGTACCGTCAGGTAAATTAATATCTAACAGTAGAATATGATAAGGATGTTGCTTGAGCAGTTGACGTGCCACATCCAAATTACGCGCATGATCAACCACAAAATTATGCTCTTCTAAAAATTCACATAATGTTGAAGCAAGTTCGTAATGATCTTCGACCATTAAAATAAAATGTTTAGTCATGTCGACACGATTAGTCCAATAATTGCTTTTTTAAAGTATCACTAAATGGAGACGAACCCAGCCAAATATTAAAATAATCATTGGCATTCATGTATTGAACTTTACCCAAAATTTTTTGATTTAGACTCAAAGTCAAAGTCAAAGTCTGGGTCGTATGGGTATAGCTTAGACTGTAAATATCACCAGATCGAACGGGTTGATACAATTGTGTGATCTGGTCAAGCTGTTTCAACGTATTGGCTTGTTTGACATTTCGTTTGAGAAAGTGCGTTGCAGCCCTTTTAAAAGCCCATTCTGGAATATTTTGAGTATAAGCAAAGTCCATACGAATATCTTGATTCTTCCAAGTGCTTTGACAATTTTGAGCGAAATAAGTTGCTTTACCGACATTTTTTTGTCCGACTTTGAGGTCTCCTTGACCACACTCACGTACACTTTGTGCATGCGCGAGTGGTAAGAAGAATAGACTCAAAGCAGAGAGGGCCATTATTGCGATTTTTTGAAAGGTAATAACCATGCGTATAACCCTCCAGCATATGGTAGTGAGCGAAATAAGCCATCAGCTGGGTCCCAAAAGTCTTGCTGGAACACAATTTTGTCTTGCTCATTGAGTTTTATTTCACTAATTCCATGTGATTCCATGCTTCGAGTCGTGCCGAAGATTTTAAAATCATATGCCATACGCCAATGCACATAGGCTGAGTCGTCAAAATGTGATGTGTTGAGCAATTTGACTGAAACATTACTGACACGGTTATTCATGCCTTTGAAATGTTCGACTAGATTTTCACGCTTACTAAATTGTGAAAGTGTGTCATTGATATATAAACTGTCAGCATACAGATTGCTTGCTCGGTTAGTGAATTCAGGTGTACCTAAAGTATTGAATGCACTGGTAAAACGAACCCCTATATCTTGAGCTTTGGCAGGCGTCATGGTGATGCCTTGAACTATCGATCTTGCTTGAGCATAATCATCAGAGTAACTTGGAATGCTTGCACAGCCTGATAAAAAGAGTAGAGGAAGGCTCAATGTCGCAGCCACAATTTTTTTGACGTGTTTCATGATCTCAATCCACTAATTTATTCTTATTTTTTAATCTACTGGCAATCTTGTGAAATGGATGTGAAATTAAAATATGAGCTGTGATCGATGAAAGGTATTTGTGTTAAAGGGAGTTCCGTTGAACTCCCTTTAACTTTGTTTTATTTAAATTTCCAAGTGTAATCAATGTTGACACGCATTTCGTCATCCGACTTAAATGCCATACCTACTGGTGGGATATCGTTACGGTAGCGACTATAACGTGTACGAATATTTAAACCTTCGAGTTTACCCGTTGGAACACGATAGCTGAGTTCAAAATCAAGAGCATCTTGTTCAAACGTCTGATTCTCGGTGTTACGAATTTCAATATCATCGCCTTTACTATAGCGAGTCATAAACTTTAGACCTTTCAATGAAGTGTCTTTAAAGTCATAGTCATAGCGTGCGTGATAGACTTTTTCATTAATGTTGGTGAAATCAGCACTCATACTATCTAAGAACACTGCTGGCTCTGAACCCGCTAAGGTCGGAAGAGCTGTATCACCAAAAGACTGCATATAGCCCAAACTGAAAGTATGATTGTTACGGTTAAGCCCAAAAATACCGCTCAAATGTTGATTTTCAATATGTCCTGCACGAGCTTGACCTGAGTCTTCACTCACAAACAGGCGTACATCCCCTAATAAATGCCCAATACCTATATCATGTTTGCTTTTTGCACCAATGAAATTTTGGTGATAAACATCATGAAGGTTGGCATGAAAGAGTTGCGCACTAATTTGATCGTTAAATTTATATTCAGCACCAAGCATGTGTAAGCCAGATGATTCGGCAGCAGTCTTAAATCGATTATTAGGATTGCCAACTCTAATTTTTTCATAATCTGTTGAATCACGTTGATTCACACGATCCACATACAGGGCATGAATTTTCAAATTATCCACTTCATTGATTTGAAGATGTGTACCTCGATAATTTTGCTGGAATATACGAGCTGGTGAAGAGAACAAAACAGGGAACATTGGTGCGAGTGTACCCCCATGTAAAGTCGATTTGCCCACTTTCGCTTTTGCCGTCCAGCGAATTTCTCCATACTGATCAGCTTTACCTGATGGACTGGTTGGCAGTAATCCCGAAGCTGCATAATCGTCGGCATCACTGCCTAAAAGATTAAAACCTGCCAGTGCCATAATGTCTAAACCTAGTCCTAAGGTACCTGGTGTATAGCCTGAATTAGCTTTAAAGATAAAACCTTGAGCCCAGTCTTTCTGATCTTTACCTGATGCATCTTGTGTATATGCGCGATCAAAATAAAAATTACGAGCTGTTAGATTGACTGATGAATCGTCTATAAAAGAATTAGCTTGCGTTGTTGATAGAAATCCAGACGCAATTACCCCTAAAAAGATTGCAGAAAATCTCATTATTGTCCCTATATGAAAAGTGGAGCTAGACGTCTTGTCTAGCTCTAAAGTATTTAAAAAATGATTATGCAGATGTTGGTTGTTGGAAATGCAATTGTGCAGTTTCTTTATTTTTGAGTTTTGAAATGCTTAATACCATGATAATGGCTGCAACGAATGCCAACGCATAATAACCGTAAAGTACAAGTGATGAGATACCACTGTCGAGGAAAGCACCTGCAACTAGTGGAGACAAAATACCGCCTACACGACCAAAACCAATCGCATAACCTACACCAGTCGCACGAACATCAGCATCATAGATTGCAGGAGACATCGCATATAGACCTGCGACACATCCGTTTGACATCATGCCAAGGAATAAAGCGAGAATGAATGCGATCATGAGTGAACCAGTACTGTTCACAAATAACCAGATCAAGATTGCAGTTAAGGCAAGGAAAGCCGCTTGAACATAGTAAATACGGATACGTGAACTAATCAGACCTAACAGCGCAGCACCAAACATACCGCCAGCACTAATCAGGACACCTGCTGTTACACCTTGTTCAGTGGTCATCCCATTTGCAGATAAGATTTTTGGTGTCCAACTCATGACGAAGTAGAAACCAAACATAACGAAGAAGAAGCTAAACCAGATACAAATCGTTTGAAGTGCCAATTTAGGGCTGAACAAACGTGCCAAACCACTCTTTGCTTTTTCGCTGGTCATAGTGACCGTAGGAAGTTGCTGTAATGGGGTAATATTGATTTTCTTTGCTAAAACATTAATACGTTCTAGAGCATTTTTTGGCTGTTTAACCAAAAGGTAATCAAGTGATTCTGGTAAGGTGAAATAAGACACGACCAACATGAATAAAGTCGCTAAACCACCTGTTAAGAAGACTGCACGCCATCCGAAATTGCTGATAAGCGCAATTGCAATAATCCCACCAACGGTTGCACCAATCGCGTAACCTGTACATTGTAAGCTGACTGCGAGACTTCTCCAACGCAGAGAAGCGTACTCACTTGCAATAACATTACTACTTGCGAGAATACCGCCGATGCCTAAACCAGTCACAAAACGCATCATGCCAAGTTGCATTGCAGTCTGAGCAAATGATGCTGCAACCATACTTACTCCAGAGATAAGTAGGCAAAGTAAGATGAGTGGGCGGCGACCGATTTTGTCAGCCCAAGGTGCAAGAAATAGTGAGCCAGCACCCATACCAAATAAGCCAGCACTCAATAGTGCACCAAGTTCAGCGCCAGTCAGTCCCCACTCGGCAGAAACAGATGCAGCAGTAAAGGCCATGACAAGAACGTCAAAGCCATCAATAACATTTAATAAAATACAGATACCGATAACAAACCACTGAAACCCATTCATGGTCTTGTTATTCATTTCCTCACGCGGGTTCTGAACCATTTACTTTCTCCATGGAATAAGACCTCATTGAAAAGCACTACGTGTGGCATGTGATTACATGTCATAAACGTAGGCAGACTTCAGAAGTCATCCTAGTAATGTTTAAGGTGTTCATCGCAGTCAGAACCCGTCCATATTCTGGTATTGATGAAATAATCAACACGTCTGCAATGTGCATGAATTTAGCATTATTGGATCCAAATTCAAGCAAAAAAATATTAACTTAGATATATTTTAGATTAAATGGATCCATATTTGCGAAGAAGTACTTGAAAAATATACTAAAGTACTAGGGATTAAAAAAATGAACGCCTCAGTTAAAGAAAGGAAAAAAATCTTAAAAGTTCATTCGAATCTTCCGAATTTTATAAAATAGCGCGCAAATCATGAGCTACTTGTTTAAGCTGGGGCAAAATATTTTGGATTAAATATGTTTCTGTAATTCTGTGGCTGGATCCGATACAGTTGAGTGCGGCTACAGTATCACCTTGCATGTTGAGAATAGGGACAGCTAAAGCAATAATTCCTAATTCATGTTCTTCTGTAGAAATGCAATAGTCTTGTTTTTGAACAGTTGCAATAGTGTTTATAAACTTTTGATGATCTATGATGGTAAAAGGCGTTAATCTCTTGAGTGGATATTGTGCAAGCCATTGATTAAGTTCATCATGGCTCAATCTTGAGAGTAGTATTTTACCTGTTGAGGTGGCGTAGGCTGGAAGGCGATTACCTAGATGAATACCCAACGGACTCATTTTAGATGATTCGTTCTGTTGAGGAACACTTTTCGCAACAGGTACGACTTCATGTTCATCGAGTACCGTGACTGAATAGCTCAGTGCAGTTTTGATACTGAGTAAATTCAGCATAGGTTGAGCGACTTTTGGCAAATATGCAGAGCTTAGATAAGCACTTGAAAAGCGTAAAACTTTGTAGGTGAGCCAATAAAAATGTTCATCTGTGTCTAAATAACCTAAAAATTTTAAAGTTCTTAAATATCGTCGTGCTGCGCTACGACTCAATCCTGTACGTTCAGCAATTTGGGTGACATTTAATTTTTGTCGTTCAACACCAAAGCATTCTAATAGATTCAAACCTTTAGCAAGGCCTGCAATGTAATCATCATATTGAATTACTTCTTTATTTTTAGCATTTGAAATCAATTCATTGCGCATGATATTGCTCTGATTTACACCCTTTAATTCTGATATCTTGTCCGATGATCGGTCATTTGTCATTAAATTCGGTCGTATTTAGGGCTAAAGTCTAGTACCTCAGTTGGAATTTCATTAGGTTTTACAAAAGGAAAAAAATTGAGGGTGTTTGTAATATGGAAATTTTAAAAACCAAAGTCGCGATTATCGGTTCAGGTCCAGCAGGTTTATTACTCGGTCAACTGCTATATAAAGCGGGTATTGATCATATTTTAATTGAACAGCGTAGTGCTGAATATGTTGCCAGTCGTATCCGTGCTGGGATTTTAGAGCAAGTTTCAGTAGATTTATTGACTGAAGCTGGTGTAGATCAGCAACTCCGTGAAAAAGGGTTACCTCATCAGGGTATTGAAATTCTAACCAACGGTGAAAAGCATCGTGTTGATTTAACGCAGTTGACGGGTGGTAAACAAGTTACGGTATATGGTCAAACTGAAGTCACCAAAGATTTAATGCAGGCTCGCACAGCGGCTCAACTCACTTCATTCTATGAATCAACTAACGTTCAAGTACATGATTTCTACGGTCAACCAAGTGTTACTTTTGAGCATAATGGTCAGCAAGTAAAAGTTGAATGTGATTTTATCGCTGGTTGTGATGGGTACCATGGCGTGTGCCGTGCCAGTGTGCCAGAAGACAAAATTAAAACTTTTGAGAAAGTCTATCCATTTGGCTGGTTAGGGGTATTGGCAGATGTACCTCCTGTTGCGGATGAACTAATTTATGTCCAATCTGATCGTGGATTTGCATTATGCAGTATGCGTTCTAACACGAGAAGTCGCTATTATCTACAAGTACCGTTAACGGATAAAGTTGAAAATTGGTCAGATGAGCAATTTTGGGAAGAGTTAAAAAATCGTCTAGATCCTGAAAGCCGTGAAAAGCTTGTGACTGGTCCATCAATTGAGAAGAGTATTGCGCCATTACGTAGTTTTGTCACTGAACCAATGCGTTTTGGTAAAATGTTCTTGGCGGGTGATGCTGCTCATATTGTACCGCCAACAGGAGCTAAAGGTTTAAACCTCGCTGCATCTGATATTGCGTATCTTTCTCAAGCTCTCATTGAATATTATCAAACGGGTTCTGAGCAGGGGATTGAGCAGTATTCTGAAAATTGCTTAAAACGTGTATGGAAAGCAGAGCGTTTCTCTTGGTGGATGACTCATTTATTACATCGTTTTGAGACAGAAACCGAATTCGAGCATAAAATCAAACAAGCTGAATTAAGTTATATTCTTGGTTCAGAAGCAGGTCAAACTACGCTTGCTGAAAACTATGTTGGACTACCACTTCAAAAAGCGAGTTAATCCTCGAAGTTAAGTCTAATCCATTGGCTAATTTTTAGCGCACACCAAATTGCTCCACAATTTGGTGTGTTTTTTTATTAAACAAATTGTCTAAATTCAATCGAGGTTTGCTGTAATAAGGGCAGAATATACTGAATTAAATATTCCTTACTGGTTTTACCTGTCGGTGACACAATGTTCAATGCTGCGACAACATCAGCACGATGATTGTGAATAGGTACAGCCAAAGCATGTACGCCTAACTCATGTTCTTCAGCTGAGTAACAATATTCATCAGCTCTAACTTCTGCTAATAATTTTATAAATTTCTCATTATCGGTATACGTATATTTGGTGAGTGCTTTGAGTGGATATTTTTCCAACCATTCTTGTTGTGCTTCCTTGGATAAATAACTTAATAAAATTTTCCCTGCTGATGTCGCATGAGCGGGTAGTCGGTTACCTAAATGTAATCCATAAGGATTAACGCGATCAGTCTGTTGATGCGCTGCACTACGTGCAATCGTAATAGCTTCGTAGCCATCTAATACCATCACGGAATAAATGAGAGAGGTTTGCTGAGTAAGTAAATTCAACAATGGCTGAGCAATTTTAGGCAGCTGTGCACCACTTAAATATGCACCTGAAAATTTTAAAACTTTAGGTGTTAAATAATAGTAATGACCATCAAACTCTAAATAACCTAAATATTCTAAAGTCATTAAATGTCGCCTTGCAGCGGCTCGAGTCAACCCTGTTTTTTCTGCAGCCATGGTCACATTTAAACGGTGACGGTCATTTGCAAAACAATCCAAGATAGCAAGTCCTTTGCTGATACCTGCAATAAAGTCTTCATGACGAATCCACTTTTTATTATCTGGATTTTGAAGTTGTCTGTTCCTTGAGTCTGATTCTGTAGACACAGCATTTTCCTTGCTATTTTAAAAATTGAATTATTGATGCTGATTTAGAATCTTGAGCAATATACTCAAGATATTGTTCGATCATCGAACAAAAAATCTGTAAATCGTACAAAAACCTTTTTTCAAGGTAGCTCAAGCTTTTTAATTTATCAAGAATGGAATGACGGAATCCAAGCGATTTAGTTGCATATTTCAATCTCCGTCCAGATTGAAATTGCGCTAATCGTGGATTCCCCAAATATTAATATATGTTGTACAGAGGGAGTTGTTGGATGATCGATAAATCGTCACAGTCTTTAGTTGAAGCTTTATCCCAAATTAAAGACGGTTCAACCATTATGATTGGTGGGTTTGGTACTGCAGGTCAGCCTGCTGAACTCATCGATGGCTTAATTGAACTCGGTATTAAAGACTTAGTGATCGTCAACAACAACGCAGGTAATGGTGATTACGGCTTGGCTAAACTGTTACAAGCAGGCGCTGTACGTAAAATCATCTGTTCTTTTCCTCGTCAGTCTGACTCTTATGTCTTCGATGAACTCTACCGTGCAGGCAAAATCGAGTTAGAACTTGTACCGCAAGGCAACTTGGCTTGCCGTATTCAAGCGGCGGGTATGGGCTTAGGTCCAATCTACACACCAACAGGTTTTGGTACTTTGCTTGCTGAAGGCAAACCAACCATGAATTATGAAGGTAAAGACT
>NZ_JBWYIP010000014.1:0-94900 GCF_056783825.1 Acinetobacter sp. 24-47-39 | reverse complement strand
CCCGTGATCAAATTGCTGAACGTGTTGCACAAGATATTCCTGATGGTGCTTATGTCAACCTTGGCATTGGTTTACCGACCAAGATCTCGAGTTACTTACCTGCTGACAAAGATGTCTTTTTACATTCTGAAAATGGTTTATTGGCCTTTGGTCCACCCCCTGCGGAAGAAGACCGTGACCCTGAGTTAATTAACGCCGGTAAAGAGTTTGTAACCCTGCTAGAAGGCGGAGCTTTCTTCCATCATGGTGATTCATTTGCAATGATGCGTGGTGGTCATTTAGACATCGCAGTCTTGGGTGCTTTCCAAGTCGCTGAAAATGGTGATCTTGCAAACTGGCATACCGGTGCACCTGATGCCATCCCTGCTGTGGGTGGTGCAATGGACTTAGCCGTGGGTGCGAAAAAAGTCTTTATTACCACCGATCATGTGACGAAAAAAGGCGAGCCTAAAATCGTTGCTGAGCTGACTTATCCTGCGACAGGTTTGAAATGTGTGGACCGCATTTATACGGACCTTTGTGTGATTGATGTGACGGCAGATGGCATGAAAGTCATTGAGAAAGTTGAAGGCTTATCTTTTGAAGAGCTTCAATCGATGACGGGTGCCAAACTCATTGATGCCACTCAGGCTTAAGACTGGTTTTAGGATCTTACACTATGAAAAACGCATACATCATTGATGCCATCCGTACGCCTTTTGGTCGTTATGCCGGTGGTTTAGCCCCTGTCCGTGCGGATGACTTAGGTGCAGTGCCATTAAAAGCGTTAATGGAACGTAACCCTTCTGTGGATTGGAATGTCGTCGATGACGTGTTATTTGGCTGTGCCAACCAAGCCGGTGAAGATAATCGTAACGTCGGTCGTATGTCGGCGCTTTTAGCAGGTATTCCTTATACAGTACCTGCAACCACAGTAAACCGTTTATGTGGTTCATCACTCGATACCGTAGCAATGGCCGCGCGTGCCATTAAAGCAGGCGAAGCTGACGTGATTGTGGCAGGTGGTGTTGAATCTATGTCGCGTGCCCCATTTGTGATGGGTAAATCTGAGAGTGCATTTGGTCGTAGTCAAAAGATTGAAGACACCACCATGGGCTGGCGTTTTATCAACCCGAAGCTTAAAGAAATGTATGGTGTTGAAACCATGCCGCAAACGGCTGAAAACGTGGCTGAACAGTTCAATATTAGCCGTGCTGATCAAGACCAATTTGCTTTAACCAGCCAACAACGTACGGCTGCTGCACAAGCACGCGGTTTCTTTGATCAAGAAATCGTGCCTGTGACTATTCCACAGCGTAAAGGTGATGCGGTTGTGGTGGCAAAAGATGAACATCCTCGTGCCTCAACCACTTTAGAAGCCTTAACCAAGTTAAAACCTGTTGTAAAAGCAGACGGTACAGTAACCGCAGGTAATGCATCAGGGATTAACGATGGTGCTGCTGCGATTCTGATTGCTTCTGATGCAGCTGTAGAAAAATATGGTTTAAAACCTCGTGGCAAAGTGATTGGTGCAACCACCGTTGGGGTTGAACCTCGCATTATGGGCTTTGGTCCGGCACCTGCGATTAAAAAGTTACTGGCTCAAACAGGTTTAACACTAGAGCAAATGGATGTGATTGAGCTGAACGAAGCGTTTGCAGCACAAGCATTGGCGTGTACACGTGACCTAGGTTTAGCCGACGATGATGCACGTGTAAACCCAAATGGTGGTGCAATTGCACTGGGTCATCCATTGGGTGCATCAGGTGCGCGTTTGGTGACGACTGCTCTCAACCAACTAGAGGCAACTGGTGGCAAATATGCATTGTGCTCTATGTGTATCGGTGTGGGTCAAGGTATCGCTTTAATTATTGAAAAAGTTTAACAGCAATTTTTGGAAAGACGCTTTATGGTGAAAAACATGATGAAGCGTAATAGGGATAAGTTATGAGTCAGTTATATGCAAGTTTGTTTTATCAGAATGATGTGAATATCATATTTAGTGATGAAGCACTCGTAAAATATATGTTGCGTGCAGAGGTTGTACTGGCTCAAGCTCAAGCTGAAGTTGGTGTTATTCCCTTAATTGCTGCTGAAACGATTCAACGTGTTGCAGCACAAGAAATTCATTCCATTATTAATTTTGATCATTTGGCACAGTCCAGTGGTCTCGCTGGCAATATTGCAATTCCATTCGTAAAGCAATTCACTGCTGCTGTAAAAAAAATCAATGAAGATGCTTCCCGTTATGTGCATTGGGGTGCGACCAGCCAAGATATCATTGATACGGCCTTTATGCTGCAAGCTCAAGATGCGTTACAGTTGATCGAAAAGCAACTTATTCAAGCTATTCAGGCAACTAAAAAACTGACGATTCAATACCGTGATCAGGTGATGATTGGACGTACATGGTTGCAACAAGGTTTACCGCTTACCTTTGGACATAAAACAGCACGGTGGCTCTCTAGTTTAGATCGAGATTTAAAGCGTGTTAAGCAGTTACAGCAACATGTCTTAACAGCGCAGTTAGGTGGTGCGGTAGGTACTTTAGCTTCATTAACTGGATATGGTTCGGCTGTAGTGAGTACCTATGCACAAAAACTTGGTTTAAATACACCCGTATGTACATGGCATGGGGAGCGAGATCGTGTAGCCGAAATTGCACATGTACTTGCAACGATTACAGGAAACTTGGGCAAGATGGCCCGTGACTGGTCACTCATGATGCAAACAGAAATTGCAGAAGTGTTTGAACCGAGTGGTGCTGGGCGTGGAGGATCATCGACGATGCCTCATAAGCGTAATCCTGTTGCAGCTGCTTCAATTCTAGCTGCTGCAAATCGCGTCCCTGCATTAATGTCAAGTATCTACCAAAGCTTAGTACAAGAACATGAACGAAGTTTAGGTGCATGGCATGCTGAATGGCTAGCGTTACCAGAGTTATTTCAACTGACGGCGGGTAGTTTAAGTAGAGCAATCGATGTATTTACGGGATTAGAAGTAGATCCTGAAAATATGTTAAGAAATTTAGAGTGCACGCAAGGATTAATCATGGCTGAAGCACTGATGATGTCACTCGCACCTCAGATGGGGCGATTGAATGCACATCATCTTGTGGAAGCTGCTTGTAAGCAAGCAGTTGCCGAACAACGACACTTACTCGATGTTGTACAAAATAATCCAGAAATATTAGCTATTTTTGATCTAGATCAACTCCGTCAGATTTTTAATCCGCAACATTATCTAGGAAATACTCAAGCACAAATAGATGCGGTACTAGAGAGCGTTCAAGGAAGTACACCATAATGATATTAATCAATAATCGTAATGGTCAGCAGCTTGCTGTCTATCGTTTTGGTGACGATACAAAACCAAGCATCATTTTTTCAAACTCACTGGGCACTGATCATGGCATGTGGCAAGCCCAAATTGATTATTTTTCCAAAGATTATGATGTGATTTGCTATGACACACGTGGTCATGGAAGAAGTAGTGTCATTGAAAATACTACAATCATTGATTTGGCCAATGATGTACTTGATGTACTCAATCATTTCTCTATAGAAAAAGCGCATTTTTGTGGTATCTCCATGGGGGGAGTTACTGGGATTCAATTAGGCATAATTGCACCAGAGCGTTTTAACTCTATTACGATTGCAAATTCAGCAGCAAAAATTGGAAATGCCGAGGCATGGTTGAGTCGTGCAGGTGCGGTTGAACAAAATGGTTTGGCTGATATCGTCAGTACTACACATACGCGTTGGTTTAGTGAACAGTTTGATTATTTACACGATGTGACAGCTCAAAAAACCATTCAGAGTTTGTCTGTCACTCAGCCTAAAGGCTATGCAGCCTCTTGTCGTGCTTTAGCTCAGACGGATTTACGCAATCAACTTGGAAAAATTATTGTGCCTTGTTTGGCATTATGTGGCGGCTTAGATCCTGTGACCACAGTGAATGATGGTGAGTTTTTAAAACAACATATACCTGACTGTCAACTTACAGTCATAGATGCATCGCATTTATCCAATATTGAGCGACCAGTTGAATTTAACCAAGCATTGCTTGCTTTTATTCAGTCTTAAGCACATCTGAACATCAAATAATTTCAATTTTAAAGAGGAACAACCTCATGAATGATGAAGAACGTTATAAGCAGGGGCTAGAAGTCCGTACTGAAGTCTTGGGTGAAGCTCATGTCGGGCGTTCACTTGAAAATTTAAATGAATTTAATGCTGATTTTCAAAACTTCATTAGTCGTTTTGCATGGGGTGAGGTTTGGTCACGACCAGGATTGCCAAGACATACACGTAGTTTGGTGACGATTGGAATCTTACTTGCATTGGGGCGTGAAGCAGAGCTCAGAATGCATATTCGTGCTTGTTTCAACAATGGCGTTACTAAAGATGATCTTAAAGAATTATTTTTGCATGCGTCTTTATATGCAGGACTTCCTGCAGCCAATGCTGCAATGCATATGGCAGAAGAAGTATTTGCAGAGTTAGGCATTTCGCCTGAGAAAATTAAATAAACGGACGATATTTTAAATTGAATAAGGAGAGATTCATGTCTCAAATTCTGATGGGTGCTTATGCACAGCGAAATACAGATGATCATCCACCAGCATATGCACCGGGATATAAAACCAGTGTATTACGTTCCCCGAAAAATGCACTGATTTCGATTGCGCAAACATTAACCGAGGTTACTGCACCTCACTTTAGCGCAGACTTATTGGGTCCTAAAGACAATGATTTAATTTTAAATTATGCAAAAGATGGTTTACCTGTTGGTGAACGCGTCATTATTCATGGTTATTTACGTGATCAATTTGGTCGTCCTGTCAAAAATGCTCTGATTGAAGTATGGCAAGCGAATGCCTCAGGACGTTATCGCCATCCAAATGATCAGTATGTGGGAGCTATGGACCCTAACTTTGGTGGTTGCGGTCGAATGCTCACAGATGAAAATGGATTCTTCATTTTTAGAACGATAAAACCAGGACCTTATCCGTGGCGTAACCGTATCAATGAGTGGCGTCCAGCACATATCCATTTTTCTGTGATGGCAGATGGCTGGGCACAGCGTTTGATTTCCCAGTTTTATTTTGAAGGCGATACATTAATTGATAGCTGTCCAATTTTAAAAACTGTTCCTTCAGAACAACAGCGAAGAGCTTTAATTGCGCTCGAAGACAAGAGCAACTTTATTGAAGCAGATAGTCGTTGCTATCGTTTTGACATTACTTTACGTGGTCGTCGTGCGACATATTTTGAAAATGATTTGACTTGATAGGGAGCATCAGGATGAATGGCTGGAAATTTGAAGAATTACATGAAACACCATCTCAAACAGGTGGTCCATATGTCCATATTGGATTAATGCCTAATCAAGCTGGTATAGAAGTATTTGAGCATAGCTTCAATAATCAAATGGTGAAAGATGGCACTCAAGGTGAACGTATTCGCCTCGAAGGGCAAGTTTTTGACGGTTTGGGTTTACCACTTCGCGATGTACTCGTAGAAATTTGGCAAGCTGATGCCAATGGTGTTTATCCAAGTCAGCAGGATACGCAAGGGAAGCAGCCAGATCCAAACTTTTTAGGTTGGGGTAGAGCGGGTGCGGATTTTGACACTGGTTTTTGGAGCTTCGATACGATCAAACCAGGTGCTGTTCCTGGACGTAAGGGTTCACAGCAAGCACCACATATCGCGCTGGTTATTTTTGCGCGTGGTATCAATTTAGGTTTACATACTCGAGTTTACTTCGAGGATGAAGCTGAAGCGAATGCGAAAGACCCAATTTTGAATGGTATTGAGTGGGCGCCACGTCGTCAAACACTCATTGCTAAGCGTGAAGAGCGTGATGGTCAGATCGTTTATCGTTTCGATATTCGTATTCAAGGTGAAAATGAAACTGTATTCTTTGATATTTAAACTTTGAACAAGAAATTAAAAAGGTCAGTGATTTCACTGACCTTTTGTTGTTTCTATCAATAGATTTTGATGAAACAACTTATCTTAAAAATACAAAGTTATATATCCGTGAGCATAAATTATTGAGGCTCTTTTTGTAAAACGACATATGGTGTATTTACTACGGATCTTTGTTTTAACTTATAGATGATCAAAATGGCAATAGCCGCTAAAACAAATGCAAAACCAAAATTTCCGTACAATTCTAAAGGCGAGTTCCCTAAGTCTAAAAAGTATCCCGCAATGATTGGAGAGAAAATACCACCAAAACGACCAACACCAGTTGCAATCCCCACGCCTGTTGATCGTACATCTGCCTCATAGAGCTGTGTAGAAATGGCATAGATTCCAGCTAAACAGCCATTAATAAAGAATCCTAGCGTTGTGGCAACGATAATTAATATATTTAAATTATCTGTATTGTTCACAAACAATAAAATACATACGTACGTGAGGATTAAAAAGGCAATTTGATTGATGTATACGCTGACTTTAGAACTAAGAACACCAATGATAAAACTACCTAAAATACCACCCACGCTGATCATCATGGCAGTTTTAATAGATAGTGAGTTATCTAGACCAGAGCTATTGAGAATTTTAGGTGTCCAGCCCATCACGAAATAAAAACCAAAAAGAATAAAGAATATAGAAACCCATAATACAAGGGATTTAACTAAATACTTGTGGTTAAATATTTCTACGTAAGAAGACTTTTGATTTTCTTTATATGCTTTAGGGAGTGTGAGAATTGGTTTTTTATGCATTTTAGAGAAAATTTGATTCAATTTTTCCAAAGCATGTTTTGGTTGTTTTAGTAATAAATAATCGATCGATTCTGGTAAAAATTTTAATGAGCAAAGAAAAGCAAATGTAGTAACGAATCCACCAATTAGAAATACTTGTCTCCAACCGATACTTTCTAAGCTATATACAGCAAGTAGTGCTCCGCTAATTGCTCCAATCCCATAACCGGCAGATAATATACCAACACTAAAACTTTTATATTTAGTCGGAGAATATTCACTGGCCAAAATCATAGCACTGATTTGAACACCACCAATACCAACACCAGTGAAAAATCTGCACAGAACCAATTGTTTAAAATCGGTGGCAAATGCAGATGCAAACATGCTCAGACCACAGAATAATAGACAAAGGTTAATTAAATTACGTCTACCGATTTTATCTGCGAGAGGTGCAAGTAAAAATGAACAGACGGTCATACCAATTAAACCAGCACTAATTAAAGTTCCTATATTAGTACCAGTTAATGAAAACTCATTGGCAACTGAACTTGCCAAATAAGCCATTATCATGAAATCGAATCCATCGATAATGTATAAAATAAAACAGAAAAAAACGACGAATTTTTGATATGAACTTATTTTGTCATTATCGACACAATCCTTTAATTTTAAGATATCCATTCTTTTTTAATCCTTATAGAACCATAAATGCAGCACTGGTTTTTGCCACTAACTTTCCATGCTGCCAAGCTTCACTCTCAAGGCTTAAAATTTTACGTCCTTCTTTAATGAACCACGCTTTTGCCAATACTTCACCAACTTCACATGGTCTGAAGAAATCAATTGTTAAATTAATTGTGGCAGCTGGTTTTTCTGTTTGATTTAAGGCAGCTAAAATTCCCATTGCATCATCAAGCATGGCGCAGATCATGCCTCCTTCAACACTTCCCCTAGGATTGGTAAAACTTTCAAGAGCAATATATTGAACTGAAATTACTCGCTTTTCCTTGTCCCACTGAAGTTGATGACCACCCAATAAATGATGAATAGGGGGTAAATTAGATAAAACTTGTTCGTCCATTGAAAAGTACTCCTTTTAATATTTATTTCACTGCAAATGCATCATAGATCACGGCTTTTCCGAGACGCATTGCGCTTCCAACTGCAATTGTCTGATTTAACCATGCATATTTTTCTGAGCTAGTTTCAAACTGCATGGTTAATTTGAAGTAATACTGAGTGGGATTAACATCTTCGCCACGACTTAATTGTTCTAGTACTTGTGGTGAAGCATGGCGATAACCTTTAGTTTGTAAATAAATCAGAGCACCATCATCAGTTTCTAATAAATAGCGCGTATCTATATATGCCAAACCTTTGCTATCGACCTTTTGCCAATCTGCACCATTGTTAAGAATACGCCCCTTCAAACTTGGTCCAGAAAAAGTTCCTCCAGTGATTGGGATTATGCGTCTTTGCCCTAAATCTGAAGTTTTACCTAATTCCCAAACTGGGGCTGTGAGTTCAACATTGAATGTCGCAAGGGGTTCAAGTTTTATGGGTTGTGGTGAATATTGGGTATTTGCCAAACTTAATGCACTGGTGGTATAGACCAATAAGCCGATTAAATATTTCATACTTATTATCCTTAGAGAGGGTAGGGTTCCTCAGTGAAGAACCCTTTTGTTATTATTTAAATTTCCACGTGTAATCAATATTGATACGAGTTTCATTGGCTGGCTTAATATTGGCGGTAATTGGCATATCATTATCGTAGATCGCGTAACGCGCGCGTAAACCTAAATTTTTTAGTGGACCATTTTGAACTGTGTAAGCCAGATCAAAATCCAATTCATCTTCCGAAAAATCTGTACCACCCAACTGTGGTGCGTAAATATTGCTACCATGGGTATAGCGGGTCATAAAACGAAGACCTGGAATATAGTCTTTAAAATCGTATTCATAACGCAGGCTATAAACACGCTCTTTCGCATTCAAAAACTCACCAGTCCAAGTATCAATTGCTAGTCCAGTTTCTCCTCCTGTTAAGTACGGAAAAGCAGTATCTCCAAAGTGGTGAAATGTAGAAAAGATAAACTTATGGTTTTGGTGTTGAAGTTCTGAATGGCTATGAAGTAAATTATTGTCAACTAAACCCGCTTTAGCAGTCCCATCTTCATCGCTAATGTAGTAACGCAACTGGGTTGTAAAAGTGGATTGATTAGAGATTGGATATTTATAGGTTATGCCTAACAACGATTGGCGATATAAGTCGTTAACATCCATATGAAATGCAGTCAACCGCAATGGATTATTAGTTAAGTCATAATGTCCACCTAAGTAATACAAATAATCTGTTTCTTCAGAAATATAACGACCATTTACTCCAGAGATTTTTATAGCTTCATAATTTGTAGAATCACGTTGATTGACTTCATCAATATAGGATGCTTGGAGATCCAGACCTTGAATATCTTTAGATTGAACTGCAACACCTCGATACGTTTGAGGTAAAAGTCGTGCTGGAGAGCCGACTAAAACAGGAGTCATGGGTTGAAGGGTCCCTATACGTACCTCGGTTTCAGAAATTTTAGCTTTTAAAGTGACTCCAACTTCACCATATTGATCTGCAGGCTCGTTGGTTTCCAAGGAACGAATTAAGTTTCCTGTGCCTCCATATTTAGCATCAGCATCCAGTTTAAAACCTGCAGTCGCTAATAGATCTAAACCAAAACCAATCGTTCCATCGGTGAATCCAGATTGCGCTTTAAAGATAAATCCTTGTGTCCAGTCTCTTAATGCGGGGTATCTATTCTCAACTTTAAAGTCACGGTCAAAGTAGAAGTTACGTGCAGTTAATTCGACTTTACTTTGGTCGATAAAATTATTTGCAAATGCTGGAGCGGTACATAATAGAAGTGGTGTGATCCATAATTTTTTCATCTTTATTTCATCCTGAAATAGTATTAATACATAGAGGTAATCTTTGTGTTATTTTCCTAAAAGTTCTCTTGCAACGATTTCTTTCATAATTTCATTGGTTCCCCCATAAATTTTTTGAACACGTGCATCGACATAAAATCGAGATATTGGATATTCCCGCATGTATCCATATCCCCCGAACAATTGCAGAAGTTGATCAATGACTTCACATTGGGTATCAGTGATGAAGCATTTCAATGCCGCAACTTCGCTTACATCCAATACTCCCTGTTGATAAAGCGACTTACATTTTTCGACAAAGGCTTCGGCTGCTAGAGTTTTAATTTTGGCTTGAGCGATTACAAAACGAGTATTTTGAAATTGTGCAATTGATTGTCCAAAAGCTTTACGTTCGAGGACATATTCTTGAGTAATTTCTAAAGCACCTTGCAAAGCGCCTAATGCCATGAGAGAAATACTCAAACGCTCACGTGGAAGTTCTTGCATGAGATAGCTAAAGCCTTGACCTTCCTGACCTAATAATTGGTCTTTAGGAACTCTGACTTGGTCAAAAAATAATTCGGCAGTGTCTTGAGATTGAAGTCCAATTTTTTTTAGACCACGACCTTTTTTTAATCCATCTAAATGAGCATCCACCAATAAAATCGAAATACCTTTAGCTCTTGCTTGAGGATCAGTTTTAGCAACTAAAACTATGAGATCTGCATGTTGACCATTCGATATAAACGTTTTTGAACCATTCACTACATAATGATCGCCATCTAATAAGGCTTGAGTGCGGATGGCTTGTAGGTCTGAACCTGCATTGGCTTCAGTCATTGCAATAGCTGTAACAACTTCACCGGATACCATTTTAGGTAACCAATATCGTTTTTGATCTTCACTTCCAATATTCTGGATATAGGGTGAAACAAGTTCACTCTGACCACCGATTGCAACGGCTAACGCAGAGAAGCCCGCTCGAGCAGTTTCTTGAACGATCATTTGTGAATAATATATCGGTGCGCCGTAACCTCCATATTGTTCAGGCACATCGACGCATAAAAATCCATTTTGTCCAAGTTGATCCCATACTTGTCGAGGCATGAGTCCTTGCTCTTCCCATGACTCATAATATGGGGCGACAAACTCTGCTAGGAAGCGTCGATAATTGTCCCGAAACAGCTCAAAATCACTATCTTTCTGCATAGCGTTATCCTAATTTTGAATGCAACTGTCTAAGCAGCGTTTGACTAAACGCTGCTGAATAAAAAAGTTGAGTTAATTTCTAAGGGTTGGAATGCGAATAATGAGTGGATTATTGATGTTTTTTTCGTATAACTCTTCCACCATTGCTATGCGACGTTTCAAGATACCACTTTGATTGAGATTGCCTTTATCAGTGGTTTCTCCTGCATCAAGAAGTGGAGGTTCAATCATGAGGTAAAGCATTGAAACAGTGTTTGAACTACCTGTCGCATCTTTGTTGAAATCAATTAAAAACTGCTTAAACCACTGTTGAACTTTAGGGTGTAGAAGCACCTCTTTAGTATCCACTAGACTTAAATCTAATCCTGCATACTCAGCGCAATCTGCAATTTTGGGAAATATTAAAAAACCAATCGCACTTAAATTAGAACCGGTGATACATACATCTTGAATAAGTCGATTACCTATAATGAGAACTTTATTGCGTAAAGTTCCAACATTGACAAAGGTACCTGTATTCAACTTAAAATCTTCAGCTATACGGCCATCATACATGAGTCCTTGACTCGGGTCGGATGGATCCACTAACTTCACTGCATCCCCAGTGCGATAAAAGCCTTCATCATCAAAGATATTAGCTTGTTGTTCCATAGGCAGACGCCAGTAATGTTTCATGACATTTTTACCACGAACACAAAACTCAAGTTTGTCACCATAAGGAACTAATTTCACTTCACAACCTGGAGCTGGATATCCAATGAACCCAGCCATTACTTTGGGACCAGTTGTAAACACACATGATGGTGCAGTCTCAGTCATCCCCAAACCGCTCATGATACGAATACGTTCTCCACAGTGTGACTGCGCGATTTGATCAAGTCTGTTCCAACCAGCTTCTGATAGTGCAGCACCAGCAAAAAACAAAATTTTAACTCGACTAAAAAATTTTTCGCGTAACTCAGCATCTCGTTCAAGAGCTACGGTTATTTCTTCCCATCCTTTAGGAACGTTTAAATACACAGTAGGTGCAATTTCCTTAAGATTCCTGATGGTTTCTTCCATCTTTCCTGGAACTGGCTTGCCGTCATCAATATAAATTGTGCCGCCGTTATATAATGCGATTCCTACATTATGACTGCCACCAAAAGTATGATGCCATGCTAACCAATCAACTAATACTGGGGGGGTCTCTTCAAACTCAGGGAAGGTCTGAAGCAGCATCTGTTGATTGGTACATAGCATTAGATGCGTTGTAGGTACCGCTTTCGGCATTTTAGTTGAGCCAGATGTAAATAGAAATTTCGCTATTTGATGTTCATCAATGGTCTCATAATGATCTTTAATATCACTAATTTCAGAGCAGAGGAGTGAAGAGAAAGCAAGGCAATTTTTCTCACCAAATTTTCCAGAATTCGTAACTATCACAATATCATCTGTATCACAGCAATGTTCAATCGCTTTAGCAAAAGCTTGACCATCATTAGCAAAAACCAAACCTGGCGTTAGAACATCAAACACATGTTTGAGCTTGCCAAAATCTTTAGAAATAAGTGAATAGGCAGGAGAAATTGCGGAGAATGGAATCCCTGCAAGCATTGCTCCCATTGACAAAGTAAGATGCTCTAGATCATTTCCAGATAGAATGACAATAGGACGTTCAGTTGAAAGATGTGAATACTGTTTCAAACTTTGTGCAATACGCCATGCTCGATCTAATGTTTCTGCGTATGTAAGCTTAATCCATTCATCATCATGACCACGTTTTGCTGCGAATACACGATCGGGATGAGTTTGAGCATATTGAATTAAACGGTCAGTAATTTTTTGTGGGTATGGTTTAAGTTGTTCTTTTGGGGAAATATACAAAGTGCCATTTTTAGATTGAAACTCAATCTCGTGACTGCCTAATTTAACAAATCGCTCAGGATATTTATGCGTATGAACCGTCATATTCGACATTGTTTTCACTCCATGTATTTTTAGCTATTCTTTTCCAACGAAAAGAGCTGACTTCATGTCAACTCTTTGAAATGTTCGTTAAATAGGGTAGTGACGAGTTTTGGTTTGCATGGTGATCCAACGCAGCTCAGTGAACTCTGCAACTGAGACTTTACTCCCAAATCGTCCATAACCACTTTGTTTCACACCACCAAAAGGCATTTGCGCTTCATCATGAACGGTTGCACCATTAATATGACAAATACCTGATTCGATACGTTTAGCAACATCTAGAGCTAGGGATAAATCTTGACTAAAAACTGCTGCAGATAATCCAAATTCTGAGTCATTTGCTAAATCGATTGCTTCATCAACAGTTTTAAAACGTTGAACGGTGCACACAGGACCAAAAGATTCTTCGGCATAAATCTGCATATCTTTAGTGACGTCAACTACGATAGTAGGTTGCATCATAGCACCATCAATGCTTAAACCCAGTGGTAAATATGCACCTTTTTCACGTGCATCTTCAATTAAATTTTTGATTCTTGTTGCTGCTTTTAAACTTTCTAGAACGCCCAGAGGTTCTTGACTCTCAAGTGGATTTCCTGCTCTGATATTCTGAACTTTATTGATCAATTTTTCGATGAATTGGTCTGCAATTTTTTCATCCACAAGAACACGCTCTGTCGACATACAGATCTGTCCCTGGTTGAAAAAAGCGCCGAAACTGATGGCATTAACGGCTTCGTCCAGGTCCGCTTGCTCCAATACAATGACCGGTGCTTTGCCACCAAGTTCCAGTAACACTGGTTTGAGGTATTTCGCTGCAGTTTCTGCAATTATTCGACCTACATGCGTTGAACCTGTAAAATTAATTCTTTTAGTCAATGGATGACTGATTAAACGCTCTACAATCTGTGGAGCATCTTGCGGGGCATGAGTAATGACATTGACAACACCATCGCCAATACCTGCTTCATGAAGTACTTCCCCAATTAATCGATGTGTTGCAGGGCAAGCTTCAGATGCTTTAAGTACGACTGTATTCCCACAAGCCAGAGGCATCGCTAAGGCACGAGTGGCTAAGATAACAGGAGCATTCCACGGCGCCATACCAACGATGACACCACATGGAACGCGAACACCCATAGCGATATTGCCAGGAACATCTGATGGAATAATATTTCCATCAATTTGTGTAGTCATGGCTGCTGCTTCTCTCAGCATATTGGCAGCAAGATGGACATTAAAGCCATACCACGTCGCAGTTGAACCTATTTCATGTATTGCAGTTTGAATAAACTGTTCAGTTTTTTGATCCATCAAATCTGCAGCTTTAAGCAATTTTAAACGTCGGTCTGTTGGTGATAGAACAGACCAAGTTTTGAATGCTTCATGCGCTGACTCAATTGCACGATCAACATCGCTTAAAGTCGCTGCTGCACTCGTTGATGCGATTGAGCCATTAATTGGACTGATTCTTTCAAAAGTTTGTCCTGAACTTGCTGCAACAGATTGGCCGTGAATAAGTAACTGTACGTTTTGCATGGTGAATGTTTCCTTACATGTCCATCATGACGAAAAAAGTAGATTCTGCTTAAGCAGGACGTTTATAAGTTTGAAGACCCGGTTTGATTGTTTTGTCATCCAAGAATTGCTTCATACCTTGTGCACGACCACCTTCATCATCACGGTAGTTGCATTGATCCAGTTTGGCGTATAAGTAATCTTCGTTTTGCTCCCAAGTCAGCTCACGACAGCGTTTAAAACCATTCTTCGCAGTACGCAGTACAACTGGATTCTTTTCAAGCAAATTATTTGCCAATTCAGTTACTTCTGCACGTAATTGTGCAAGTGGAACGCTCTTGTTTACTAAGCCCATATTTGCAGCTTCAACACCAGAGAAGGTTTTGCCTGTCATGATGTAGTACATAGAAGCACGATGACCAACTGTATCAGCCATAGCTTTGCTCACTAAGTTACCTGGAGGAATTCCCCAATTCACTTCAGACAAGCCAAATGTAGCTTCATCTGCTGCAATGGCTAGATCACATGCGACTAGTGGTGAGAATCCACCACCGAAGCACCAGCCGTTGACCATTGCAATCGTTGGTTTTGAATAAAAACGAAGTAAATGCCATTGCCAACGTGATGCATCACGACGAATTCGTTCTTGGAAAATTTCTGGCTGGCTGTCAACCTCACGGAAGTACTCTTTCAAGTCCATACCTGCTGTCCAAGAATCCCCAGCACCAGTGAGTACCAAAACACCTGCTTCTGGATCGAGTTCAAGCGTTTCAAGTACATCAATCATTTCTTTATTTAAGGTTGGACTCATCGCATTTTTCTTTTCTGGGCGATTTAAAGTGACCCAAGCAATGCCAGCTTCAACTTTTACATCTACAGTGGACCAGCGATTTTGATAAGACATGATAAGCTCCTTAGTGTTTGTTTTATGTCCTGATGAAATTAAGATAATATCAGTTAAACTTACATACAAGTGTTTTTTTTGAATTTTTATAAAATTTTTATAATATATTGATATTTAATAAAATAATATTTTAAATGAATTTTATTTAAAAAAAAATATTGATTATTTTATAAGTTTGGGTGATATTTTTTGGGTTGCCTGGACGGAGGCAATACATAGGATGTGTATTTTTTTAAAAGTATTTTAAAAGCTCTAAAAGGGACAATAAAAAATGGAACAAAGTGTAAGTAGTAAGACTAAAGCTACGCTTACACTCGTACTGTGTTTCGCTATCGCTGTATTTGAAGGTTTCGATCTTCAATCAATGGGCGTAGCAGCACCACGGATGCGAGCAGAGTTTGGCTTAGATAATACTCAAATGGCATGGGCATTTAGCGCGGCAATCTTGGGTACTTTACCTGGTGCATTATTAGGAGGTCGTTTCGCTGATAAAATTGGGCGTAAGGCAGTTCTATTGACCAGTATTTTAATTTTTGGAGTGATGTCAGTTCTAACGGCATATGCTTCTGATTATACACTGCTTTTAATCATTCGTTTCTTAACTGGCTTAGGGATGGGTGGCGCTTTACCAATGATGATCACCATGGCATCTGAGGCAGTATCAGAGAAACATAAAGGCATTGCAGTCAGTATTATGTATAGCGGTATTCCATTTGGTGGAATGTTGACATCATTCGTGGCAATGGGTTTAGCTGGTGATGCGCAATGGAGACATATCTTCTACATTGGTGGCTTCGCTCCAATTCTTTTAATCCCTTTGCTAATGAAGTATTTGCCGGAGTCTAAAGACTATTTAACAGCGACGAAGAATAAAACTTCTACCCCATTCTTTGAAGTGTTGTTTGCAAAAGAACGGCGTTTTTCCACGATTCAAATTTGGATCAGTTTTTTCTTTACGTTAGTTGTTTTATATTTTTTACTCAACTGGTTGCCACTATTGATGGGTGCACAAGGTTTAGGAAAAACAGAAGCGAACTATGTTCAAATTGGTTACAACATCGGTGGTATCTTCGGGTCGATTCTCATGGGAACTTTACTTGATAAGATTCGCATGAGTACTGTAATTAAATTTATATATATTGGCATCTTGTTATCACTGTGCTGTCTTGCAATGTCTCCAACTGTTGCTTTACTTGTATTGTCTGCTGTGGGTTGTGGTCTATTTATTGTAGGTGGCCAATCAGCGCTCTATGGATTGGCAGCGATGTTCTATCCAACAGAAATGCGTGGCACGGGTGTAGGCGCTGCAGTCGCAGTAGGGCGTATAGGATCTTTTGCAGGGCCCCTATTTGCTGGCATGCTACTGTCATTAGGTTCTAGTTCAGCAATGGTCATTGGTGCAAGTATTCCACTGATTTTATTTGCAGCTGTTGCGGCATTAATGCTTGTACGCAAGCCACGAGCAGAGCAGTCTGATGCTGTTCTAAATATAACTACACGTTAAACATATGTTAAAAGTATGATTACGACAGTAGTCATACTTTTGTTCATCTATTAAGGAATATAAAATGTCAGAAGTTAATCATTCGATTCCGACACTGAGCTATATAATTGCAAGGGTTGATCGTATTGTGAGTAAACTTTTAACTGAACGTTTAAAAGACTTAGATATCACCTTATCTCAGTTTACAGCATTGTCAGTTATCGCTGCGAAAGGCAATCTATCTAATGCAAAACTTGCAGAACGTTCATTTATTAAACCGCAATCTACCAATAAAATTCTACAAGATTTACAAAACCAGGATTGGATCAGTAGAGCTTCAGATCCCTCACATGGACGAAGAATTTTAATTAATGTAACGCCTAAAGGATTTGAAAAACTCGAACAATGTCGAAACATTGTTAATGAGATAGAACAAAAAATGTTAGATGGGGTAGATATCCATTTAGCTTATTTAATTCGAAACAATCTAGAGTTAATGGCAACCAATCTTCAAAAAATAAATATTGATGATACGAACTCATAATCACCTCAGTTATTAAAAATAGAATAGTGAATTTACGGCCTAAAAGAGTCCTTTAAGTCAACAGAGATTGATATTCCAAATCTGACTCGTTAGGATCAATCATGATCAAAAAAATTGAGTAGTTATATGTCTTCAGGGCAGCAAGTGTTAATTGAACTTCGCAAAATGATTATTTCTGGGGAGATTGCAGGAGGTTCTCGTTTGGCTGAAATTCCGACTGCTGAAATGCTAGGTGTATCGCGTCAACCCATTCGAATGGCTTTTCGGCTTTTAGAGCAAGAAGGCTTACTCGTTAAAAATCCAACTCGAGGCTATACTGTTCGAGAAATTTCATCCAAATTAGTTCATGATGCGTTGCATGTACGTGGCGTTTTAGAAGGTCTTGCTGCAAAAACGCTTGCTGAAAAAGGCATGACGTTAGATCAACATCAAACACTTTTGAATTGTATTACGCAAATTGATTCCATATTCAATAAACCAGAATTAACAAGCGATGATTTAGAAACCTACCATCATTACAACACTATTTTTCACAATACTATTATTCAAGGCTCGGATAATGTCGCAATTGTGCAAGCACTCAGTAAAAACAATCAGTTACCTATGGCATCTGCACAAGCACTGACTTATGATAAAAATAATGCGCTGTCTGAAATTCGTCGTTTGCAATATGCGCATATCCAACACTGCTCAATATTCAATGCATTAAAGCAACAAGACTCAGCACGCGCTGAAAGTTTAATGCGTGAGCATAGTCATGTGGTTACTTTAGGGGAGACTATGCGTTCAATATTTCATACAGATGGGTCTATATAAAAAACCCTTCAATTAATGAAGGGCTACACTTGAAAATCTATCGATCCAAATTAAACATCAATGATAATTCGTTGAGATTTGGCTCTTGAGCAACAAGGTGTGAATTGATCATTTGCAGCTTGTTCCTCTTCAGTTAAATACATATCTCTGTGATCAATTTCACCTTCAACTACATTTACTAAGCAAGTGCCACAAATACCTTGTTCACAAGATAAAGGGATACAGATTCCAGCATGTTCTAAAGCTTGTGCTGCAGATTGATCAGCTGCGACATGAATACGTTGCCCTGTTTTTAAAATCTCAATTTCAAAACTGCCATCTTGACTGGTATCAATAGCTTGTGCGCTGAAATGCTCTTTATGTACTTGATGACTAGGCCAAGAGAGCGTATCTGCGGTATGGATCACATAGTTCATAAAACCATCTGGGCCACATACATAAATATGATGATCGATATGAGGAGAGGCAAAGACTGTATTCAAAAGAATATGTGTTTCAGGTTCATCATCAATATGGATGTGGACGGAATCTCCTAGAGCCTCTAAATCTTGTTGGAATGCAATAGAAGCTCTCGTTTTCACAAAATACAGTAATTGGAAGGACTGATTATTGCGTTTAAGCTCTTTAGCCATTGCTAAGATAGGAGTGATACCGATTCCACCTGCACACAAATATGCATATTCTGTCTCAGGAACCAAGGCAAACAAATTTCGTGGTTCACTAATCTTGAGCTGCTGACCCTCACGAAGTTGTTCATGAATAAATTTAGAACCACCACGTGATAAAGGATCATTCAGGACACCAATGACGTAACGGTGCTGCTCTGAACTACAATTTGCCAAAGAATACTGTCTAATTAATTGATTACCTAAGTGCACATCAATATGTGCACCGGCTTGAAAAGCTGGTAATAATTCACCATGGGTGTTTACCAGTTCGAAAGATAAAATGTGTTCATTATGACGATAAATCTTCTGAATAGTCACATCCATGTGAGTATCGCTCCTTGGTAAAATGAAAAACTGATAAAATGTGGGTTTACTTTAAACAACATTCAAAGTTGTAATTTTCTGCTCATCATTCGTTTGCTCTAAGCTGATCAAGCGGTCAATTACTTTTCGAGATTGAACACCGCCTGCATCAATATTCAGCATTAGCAATTTACGTTCAGGATGTCTCAATAAATTCTGTTGCTGTTGTTCAAGCATATCTAAATCTTCCGAGAAAATTTTGCCCTGTCCCTCACGAATTTGGTTAGTTAATTCGATGTTGTCGGGTTGGAAGTGTCGAGCCATTCCCCAGAAATACCAGTGAGACGTTTCCGTTTCGGGGGTAATAAAATCTACAACGATTGAAGACACTTTTTTATTTTCCGGTGCGTTGTAACCACCATGCCCTGCGTGGGCAACACCAACTTCAATATGAACATTGCTAGGTGCATGAAAGTGACAAATTTGCCAACGGTCTACTAGGACATCTGCAGCGAGATTATTACCTTTTAGAGCCATTTGCCAAAATGGAGGTGCATAAATGTTTTCCATATGACGTTCAGTCACAACATGGTCACCATCAACACGAGTGGTTGGTGCAGCTTCATCAATTTCTTTTTGACCAATGCTGTTTGCATGAACATATGTTTCATGGGTGAGATCCATTAAGTTATCAATCATCAAACGGTAATCACAGTTGATGTGGAATAGTCCACCACCATAGGCCCATTCTGGATTTTCAGCCCACTCTAAAGTTGGGAGTTGATCTTCACTTGCAAGCGATTGGTCTCCTGGCCATACCCAAATAAAGCCAAATTTTTCAATTGCGCGATAGCTTTTATTGCAAGGAAAGCCACGTACACGTTGCCCAGGCATAGAAACCGTTTTACCGTCACATCCCATCACTAACCCATGATAACCACAGACCAGTTGACCATCTTCAACAAAGCCTAATGACAAAGGTGCACCGCGATGTGGGCAAAAATCTTCAACGGCATGTATTTGGTTTTCTTTACCACGATAAAAAACCATTTTTTCACCGCAAATTTGTCTTCCTAAAGGCTTATCTTGTACTTCTTCAGGTCGTGCCGCTACATACCAAGCATTTTTTACAAACATGGGTTGATCTCCTTATCAATTGGATCCAATAATTCTATTTTTTAGATAAAAAGTCAATAATAAACTTTAAAAATAAATATTTTGGATCCATTTTTGAGGGAGCATTTAAATAATAATTATTGTTGAGCAAAAATAATGGCACATCACCATCCAAGAATATGGCGAAATTGATTCATTGTCAGAGAGGGGGACGAGGGTTAATTCATTAAACAAAAAATGCTTAAACTCGATCGATTATTGGCATTTTAATTTTTAGCTTCATTAGAAAATTAAAATTGACCTAATTTTTTCATTTGACGACGACGTCTCGTGAGCCCCAAGATTTCTTGGCGATTTTGAATTTCTTGAGCAGAATATGGCAGCGTCTGTTGCAATGCTTCGAGTTCAAGATGACTGTTTTCAATGAGGAAGCAGTCATGCTCAACTGGCCATGTACTGGTAATGGGTTTGCGTTTATGGGAATAGTTCATGGTTAAATTATAAAATTTGAGAAATGAATAGTGTAGATGCGGATAAATTTAAACGACAAAACATGTCGTAATGATTTAGAACACTAAGATTTTAAACTCAATTTTAATGAGACCTTTCAATATCCTTTTAATTGATATTGATTGAGTAAAATTACCTAGATTTACACGGTTTACATAACATGTGGATTTTGAAATGAGTTGTTACGTTTCGTGCCATCCCTCTACTGGTTTTTAAGTTAATATTTTAAAAGTTAAAACTTAATAACACCAAGAAAATTAACAATAAAAATAAAGAAATAACCATTTCTGTAATGAACGATTCAATGAATAATCATCGGAATGAGTAAAAAATATGATGCTAATCGTGGTGTGTTTTGCTTTGGTCAGTTGCTATGCCGTATGGCGACTATTATTACAACCTAAATTGATTATGGGGAATACGCAGAGGCACTTTGATTTAACAAAACTCCTCAAGCCTACTGATCTCAGCCAGCCGGCGCGCTTGGTGTATGATACAGATTCTGTCGAAGATATTCGTATGTTTGATGAGGTTGCAAAATTACTGTTTGAGAAACGTGTAAATCATCGAGATATCAAGTTTGCACAGCAAATTCAATATGAGTTTTTGAACAAGATGCCAGCACGAACTTTATGTCAGATCAATCAATTTGATTTAGGTGAGTGGTCGATTTTATGGGAATATCGCAATCAATCCCTTGAATACTATGTGAGTCAATATGGCATCATGTATCGACATACTGACGCACAAGGGGTAGAGCATCAATCTGACTTCATTCAGTAATTTAGAACTTAATCATTAACTAAATTGAGATAATTTTGGAGCATGTCATCCCAAATTTTCTCTGCGCCTTTTTTGAAATATCCCATGTGTCCAATTGCAGGCATTTGATACTGTTTGGCTGTGATATCAATGTAGCGCATATCAGCAGAACGATAATGTTGCATAAAGGCTTGCCTCGAATTTGGGAGAGCCCAATCATCATCTAATGCTGAAACAGCATAAATTTTAGTTTTAACACTTGCATATTGTGCTTTTAAATCCTGTTGTTCTGGGTCAGCGAAAAAATATAACGGATTTTTGCACCAACGACGCCACTGTTTATATACCCCTAAAGGTAGATCAGAGCCCATATTGAATTTACTCCAAGGTAAATAACCTGTGACTGCGACAATGGGTGGAAACACAATGCTCCACATCACGGATACTTTGAATCTTTCTTTGAACGGCATATATCCTGCCCAACCTGCACCTGTGCCGTAGCAACACATGACACTGACTTGATGATGATTAGGGGTAAGTCCCAAGGCTTGACCACCATAAGAGTGTGCAGTCACAAATAAGGGGAAAGTATCGCTAGAAAAGTATTCAATGGCACCAGCGAGATCAAGTTTACCCCAATCCAAATAACTCATTTTAAAACCTTTGAGTTGTGCTGGAGATGATGCCCCCACACCACGATAATCAAAGGTTAGCACTTCAAAACCACGTTCTGCAGCATACTCTGCAAATCTGCGATAAAAAGGTTGGGGAACAGCTGTGGCTGAAGCCACAATAATACGTGCAACAGTCTTCACACCAGATGATAGGTAGCGAGTGCCGGTGAGCATATAGTTATCTAAGGCAGGAAACTGAACTTGAGTTTTATTGATGCTTCTTGGCATCTGGTTCACATTTGGAATGGCTTGCATGTCTATATTTCCCGATATTGAACTATTGACCTTTAAAGCGAGGTTGACGTTTTTCGCTCATTGCTCGCATACCTTCGATTGCATCTTCAGATTGTATTAGTGGAAGAAGATGAGTCTTTAACTGATTAAAAGCGTACTGTTCATCATGTGAAATCGCTTCATGAGCAGCCGTCAATGTGGCTTGAACAGCGAGTGGAGCAGCTGAAGCGATGGATTCGGCAAGTTCAATGGCACGGTCAAGCGGATCTTGTTCTGTTACTTCGGTAATTAAATGAAGTCGATATGCAGTTGCAGCATCAAAAAAATCCCCCGTCAATAAGTAGCGCATTGCATTAGACCAACCTGCAGTTTTAACGAAGCGTGAAGTTGCTCCGCCAAAGGGGAGGATGCCACGTTGCACTTCAAGTTGAGTAAATTGGGTGTTTTGATGGGCAATGCAGATATCCGCATTTAACATCAATTCGATTCCCGCAGTAAAACAATACCCCTTCACAGCGACAACGACTGGTTTTTTTCGTTTACGACCAGTCGTGCCCCATGGGTTAATCAGGTTCATATCTTCCGAAAATATACCATCTGACATACGCGGCTGAAGTTCAACCAGATCTAATCCTGCCGTGAAGTGCTCTCCAAGTGCATAAATGACAGCACAGCGTAAATCGGTCTGGTCTTCGTAGGTGGTAAGTGCTTGTGAAAGTTCATCAATCATAAGACTGTCAAATGCATTGCGCTTCGCAGCACGGTTTAAACCAATCAGCATCAGATGATTACGAATTTCAATAGTTATTCTGGTCATTTGAGTTGTATTCATCATTATTATTTTCCATTGAGGATATTCTATTTTTAGAGGACTTTAATGGTTAGGTCAAAACTGTACAGTTCAAATTGAACAGTGCTAATTCGTGTTCGTTAAGAATCATGTATGGTGCCATTCAATATGCGTTAGGATAGGCGTATCAAATAAACCACGATCATTTTACGTAGTGTATGAGCCTTTTAGAAATTATTTCAGTATTGATGAGTGTATTGGGTGTAACCCTCACTATTCGCCGTAATATTTGGTGTTGGCCTGTGAATCTCGTGGCTTATGGCTTATATGCAAAGTTATTTTATGACTATCAACTCTATGGTGAAACGATATTGCAATGCGTGTTTATTGGTTTAGGTCTGTATGGTTGGTGGATATGGAAAGCTCAGTTTAAACAGCAAGAGCAACTTGCCATCAATCGTATTCAAGGGTTGAGAATTATCAAACATGTGTTTTTTACAATGTTGGCAGGATTTATTTTTGGTTTAGGTTTGGATTATTTTACTGATGCTTCCATTCCTTATTTAGATGCTCAATTGGCGAGTTTGAGTTTGCTCATTACATATTGGACGTCAAAACGATATTTGGAAATTTGGCCTGCTTGGATCGCGGTGGATATCATCTATGTGATGATGTTTATGTATAAAGATCTATATTTGACGGCTGGTCTTTATGGCGCATTTATTGTTTTAGCCTTATTAGGTTATCTTCAGTGGAAGAAAAAATATCAAGTTCAACAGCAAACCGTCCACTCACTTTGAAAGATTCACATCCTTGGACATTGATTTAAATGATTTGATCTGCAAAATAAAGCAGATCGACGTAACTATGAAATTGAATTTAACCAATAGACTTTAAATGTATGATTATCCACTTTTGGGAAGCTCGATTTCTGCAATTTGTAAAATCATTACAACAGCATCCTCACCGTTATCTTAATTTTGAATCCGTTGCCGATTTTTATCAAAGTCAGTGGTTAAAAACACTTCCTCCTCATACTGAATATTTTTGTACAGGATTAGACGATGGTGCAGAGCAATTTGATATTTTGATTCAATATTTGCATCATCAAGTCAGTATTCACATTGCACAAGAAATTAAAGTTATTTATCGAGAACTCGATCTCTAAGAGTTAGGAGTGTGCTTAGCAATTTTTAGCTGAGTCAAATTAAAATGCTTGAGCGTATCGTTAGCTGGATTTAAGCAAAAAAAGCTTTAAAAAAAAATAGAATAAATGGTAAAAAACCTTGATAAATCCTAATCTTAAGGTTAGATTGTGATAATAAGTGCAATTATAATAAAAAATATGTGATTTTATTCACTATATTTTGTAGGGGTGAAATAGATTTAATGATTACAAAGTTAAATGAAAAAATAGTTTATTTTGATGAGCTGTTTCTATTGAGTTAGTTCATTATGTTAAGACTATTCAATCGGATTTTTCGCACCTATACACTTCATTCATTTATGAATCAAAGTGTGTTGATGAATTGGAGTAACTTAAATAAATGTATTCTGGTTATGGTATTGGGCGGACTTGCACATATCACCTGGATTGCATGGTATTTATTTTCATTTCATCATCCTGCATTACATCATTGGCTCAATCCTGATTATTATTATTTTCACTTATCACGGATGTTGCTGTGCTGTGTAATACAGTTCTTACTGATTATTCCTTGTGTCATATGGCGTCATAAAGAGTGGGTGAGACAATATTTACCTTACTTTATTATTTTAGTATTTTCCGTGAGCTTTATTTATGGTGGCTATTCAGTTGGTATCAGTAGCCCTGCTACCGTTGCGGGATTTATCAGTATTTTAACAGTTGGTCTGGTTTTATTTGAACGCAAGATTGTGTATCTGCTTTTTTTACCAGTCACTGTATATATGCTCATTGCAATTGTCAGTAGTGCATTGGGTTATATGACCTACGCACCAGTCTTTAGTGATCAGCTCAATTATTCAGTCATGGTATTTAATGAATTCTGGGTTTATTCACAACTTTATTTTTACGTGCCTATTTTTTTTGCGACTTTTGTATTGTTTGAAATTTTGTTGACGCAATGGAGAAATCGAGAAAAACAAATTAATTTAATGAGTCAAATGGACCCGCTTACGGGGATTTATAACCGTCGAAAAATAGGTTTAGAACTCAATGAAATTCAATTACAAGAACGAAAATTTGCTCTCATTCTGTTAGATCTTGATCATTTTAAGAGTATTAATGATAATTATGGTCATGATATCGGAGATAACGTCTTAAAGCGTGTTGCCAATGTACTACGTCAAAATATACGTGATACAGATATTGTCGGGCGATTTGGTGGTGAAGAGTTTGTGATGCTGTTGCAGAATAAAAACCTCAGAGCTGCGATGGAGGTCGCAGAGCGGTGTCGCAAAGAAATTGAAAATGAGCTCTTTTATATCGATGAACGTACGACGATCAGAGTGACAGCAAGCTTTGGTATAGCCATTTCTGAATTTAATTTAAATAAAGAAGCAGTGATTCGTCATGCAGATCAAGCATTATATCTGGCAAAAAAACGTGGTCGTAATCAGGTTAGACACTACTACGAACTTCAGGATGCTGATGTCATACAAAAAAGTGAAACTTGAGCCGTAAAATTATCAGGTCACAAATTCGTCATTTAAATCAGTTTTACTTCATCTTGAAATGCTTTAAGATTGTTTGACTATTAATCAAATATTTGATTTAAAATTTAAAAAAATTATGAAGATCAAATTCTTATCATAATTGAGATGAATGTATTATGACGATACTACCCGTTGCTCAAAAAGGTGAAGTGATCCTTGAGTTGGTTGCATCGCCGGTAAGTGAGCTTGAGTTTAGTAGTACCTGGTTAACGCATCTGGTTGAAGCAATGCATTTTACGATGCAACAGCGCAATGGTGTCGGTATTGCTGCGCCACAAGTTTATGTCTCTAAAAGGATTATTATCGTCGCTTCAAAGCCCAATATACGGTATCCCGATGCGCCTGAGATGGAGCCTATTTACATGATTAATCCTGAAATATTGGAGCGTTCTGATCATGTTGTTTTAGGAGAAGAGGGATGTTTAAGTGTAGAGAATCGACGTGCGGAGGTGGCTCGAGCTTCATCAATCCGTGTCCGTTATCGTAATATGCAAGGACAGGAAATTACTGAGACTTTTTCAGGATTCCCTGCACGAATCGTTCAACACGAAATTGACCATCTTGATGGGATCTTGTTTGTAGAGCGAGTTCACGCTGCTTAAAAAGACAATATAAAAGATAAAAGGACATAATGAAGTTAATCAGGAAGATTCAACATATGATTAAGCGATTGTATCGTATGGCCAATACGTACATCCTTGATCCTCAAAATATGCTGATCAATTGGAGTGATTTTAAAAAGGGACGGCTTATCCTCTTTTTTGGAATTCTAAGCCAACTTGAGGTCGCTCGCTGGTTAATTGTGGCTTTTTATACCCCTGAAAAAGCACAGTGGTTAAATCCTGACTATTTTGAATTACGTGTTACCCAATTGTTGGTGACCTCCGTGATTTATCTTGTGCTGTTTTGGAGTTGTTTCAAGTTTCAGCATATTGTTAAGTTTCAAACCTTCATTGCTTACTTTGCCCCTAGTTTCTTTGGAATGACCATGATTTATTCAGGGTATTCGATTGGAATTTATAGCCCTGCAACGATGGCAGGGTTCATCAGTATTGTATTGGTCGGGTTGGTATTTTATAGCCGTAAAATTATTTATGGGATTGCAATTCCAATTACGATATACACGTTATTAACGTGTTACTTGACGCATATCGATCGAATTCGTTATGCACCTATGTTTAGTGATGAGTTGAATAAAAGTATCGTTTACCAAAATGATTTTTGGGTCATGAGCATGGTACAGCTCTACGTACCCATTTTACTTATGAGTGTTTTATTCTTTGAGATTTTACTCACCCAATGGCGCAGTCGTGAAAAACAATTCGAAACCAGCAGTAAATTTGATGCCCTGACGAACGTTTATAACCGTCGTCAAATCAATGAAGTGTTATCACATTTTCAGCAGGATCGTGCTGATTATGCTGTGATCTTATTGGATTTGGATCATTTCAAACAAATTAATGATCAATATGGTCATGCAGCAGGAGATGAAGTCCTGAAACAGGTGGCGACGCGTTTGGAATATCATGTTCGTATTGGTGATACGGTTGGACGTTATGGTGGTGAAGAATTCATATTAATTCTGGACAATCTCAGTCGTGATCAAGCGGTTGATATTGCAGAACGTTGCCGTAACGCAATTGCACAGCAGCCGATTGTGCTGGATGATGGAACCTCGTTAAATGTGACGGCAAGCTTTGGTATTGCATTATCCCATGAGTTATCTGATCAAGATGTCATTACGCATTGTGCAGATCACGCTTTATATATTGCCAAAGAAAGCGGACGAAATCAGGTACAGTTATATCATTCAGCTTAATTCAATGATTAAATTTCGGTTGTGGTACTACTAACTATAGAGAAACATACGCTTAGGTTTTTTATAGCAATGCTTTTGTTTTGGTCAGTGATCATCAAATTCATACCATAAATTGTTCTGAACGATAAAGCAGTCTTTTTAATGCTTAAAGCGCATTGACATGATCGCTGAATACATCCAAATTTTAATAAAAATAAATATGAATCTTCGATAATACAATTAGATGATGACTCGAGAGAATGAAGTACAACAACAGCGCAGTTTATTGCAAGCTATCAAATATGTCTTGTTAGAATCTGATCGTTCTATTATTAACTGGTCCAATTTTAATAAAGGGATTCTGTTACTCATATTTGGGCTGTTGATGCTCATCGGTCATTGGTTGTGGTACTACCTAACTTTCCATTCAGAATATCAAATTTGGTTAGATCCAGAATATTATCCTCATCGGACATTGACCACATGTTTACAAGTGATTTTCACCACGTGTTTTCTGATAATCGCTTTAATGCTTCGAAAAAATACTACTGCTCGCCGAATTTTGGGCTATTTAATCCCCTTATTTTATGGATTGATAGTCATTTTTTCGGGATACACGGTTGGGATTTATAGTCCTGCGGTGATGGCGGGAACGGTCAATATTGTATTAATTGGTTTTGTGTTATATGAACAGCGCATCATCTATAGCGTCTCTTTTATTATTGCTTGTATTATTGTGTGGTTGGCAGTACTGACGGCCAATGGTCAACTGACTTATGCACCATTATTTAGTGATGCACTGAATCAATCTAATTTGTATGCCAATCCTTTTTGGCTGAAAAGTATGGCGGTACTATATTTACCCATACTGTTGTGCTCAGCAGTATTTTTTGAGCTGATCTTGTCTCAGTGGAGACGACGTGAGCGTAAGATTGAAGTACTAAGTCAGAAAGATGCGTTAACCAACCTCTATAACCGTCGTTACATCAATCAGTTTATTAGTAAGTTAATTCAACAAAATCGCAGCTATGCTTTCATCATCTTAGATCTCGATTTCTTCAAGCAGATTAATGACAATTATGGTCATGATGTTGGTGATCTTGTACTTAAACGTATTGCTCTCGTTTTAAAACAGCAAACACGAGAAGAGGATATAGTAGGACGGCTCGGTGGTGAAGAGTTTGTTCTAGTACTGACAGATGGTGATATCGACGAAGCATTAATCATCGCAGAACGTTGCCGTCAAACGATCGAAAGTGAAAAAATTGAGATTAGCTCAGAGACTTTTATTCAAATGACGGCAAGCTTTGGCGTGGCGATGTCACAAAATTTACCACATCTACACACAGACGAAGTAAAGCAAAGGATTTATAGTGCGGCGGATAGAGCACTATATCTTGCAAAGCAAAATGGTCGTAATCAAGTCAGATGTGACACGATATCGACAACTGAATTTAACATTTGAGATCTTATTTTGGGTCTCCATTGATCACCAAGAGAATAAAAATGAAGACACCTGTACCTGATTATCTTGCCCATGTATTGGATCAATGTCATGCGAATACCGAAGGAGCATTGGCTGACTATATTCCAGAACTGGCAGCTGCCAATCCAAATCGTATCGCTTTAGCACTTTCAACCATTGATGGTACGATTTATTCTTCAGGGGATGATGAAGTTGAGTTCACGATTCAATCAATGTCTAAACCATTTGCTTATGCGTTAGCGATTCAAGAACATGGTTTGGCTCAGGTATTAGAAAAAGTTGGTGTTGAACCTTCGGGGGAAGCATTTAATCAAATCTCATTAGAAAAAGAACGATCGATTCCCAAGAACCCAATGATTAACTCGGGTGCGATTACGACACATTCTTTATTACCTCATAAAAAGACTGTTTCACGTGCAGAACATTTACGACGTTTCTTGAGTGCACTGTGTGGGCGCGAATTAACCTTTGATGAGCAAGTCTATCAATCTGAACTCAAAACAGCATTTCGTAATCTTTCGATTGGATATATGTTGCGTACCGTCGGCGTGCTAGAAGAAGACCCAGAGCACATTGTTCATGGTTATATTCAACAGTGTGCAATTAAAGTCACCGTGAAAGATTTAGCACGAATGGGCAGTGTGTTGGCGAATGGTGGAAAAGACCCTGTTACGGGAAAATGTATTTTAGATCGTCAGGTATGTCGTCAGGTACTTAGCGTCATGATGACGTGTGGTATGTACGATGCAGCTGGAGATTGGTTGACCACCGTTGGTATTCCTGCCAAAAGTGGTGTGGCAGGGGGGATCATTGGTGTCTTACCAGGTCAGGTTGGAATTGCGGTTTTTTCGCCTAAATTAGACAGCCATGGCAACAGTGTTCGAGGTGTTGAAATCTTTGAACGTCTATCAAGTGATATGGGATTACATTTAATGGAGGGAACCCCTTCAGCACAAACCATTATCCAAAGTCGCCGTGAGTATGATGATGGCATGGTGGTTTATGAGCTACGTGGTGTCTTGCAATTTACAGAGACTGAAATGTTCTTGCGTGAGTTACAGAATGAGCCTGTAGGTAAAAATAAAGTAGTGCTTGATCTTACACATCTGACTTTAATCCATGATGTCGGTGCTCGAATGTTATTTGAAGGTGTGAAACGTCTACAGGATGATGGTCACAGAGTGGTGGTCTTAGATGCGGAATCATTGTTATCGGAACAACAAAGTAAAGGACACAAACGTGTCATTGTCCAACAGCATTTGCATGATTATTTAAAGTGATCAGCAAAGATGATGCGCTTTAAGATGCGTGTATAATATTGAAAATTGTATACCGTTTTTTGGGAATGTTATGAAGTCTGAAGTCCAGCAAGGCAAAATTAAAATTTATCATGCCGATAAAGGTTTTGGTTTTATTGGTGGTGCAGGTGAGGATATTTTTTTCCACATTTCTGACTTTCCTGCAGATGAAGGTGAGCCAAAACGCAATGACCGAGTCAAATTTCAGGTTGTTGAAAATCAAGGTAAATTAAAAGCAGTCAAAATTCAACGTGTAGCTGACCAGTCAGCGAAAGCGAAGAAGTCTCGTGTGGCATCACATAATCAGTCGATTACCAGCGCATTATTGTCAAGTTTTAAAAAATAAAATGCAAAAAAGCCCTGAATCATCAGGGCTTTTTTACATAACTAATCAATCATTTATGTCATGTTTAGATGTTATTTTAGATGATCAGCAATATCGGTAAAAATCACGCCTAAACCATATGCACCTGCATCAGGATAGCCTAAGCTACGATCCCCGACAGTACCTGCACGACCCATACATGCAACAATCTCTTTGGTCGATTCTGCGCCTTGAACAGCAGATTGAGCACCTAAGATAAAGTTTTCCTTAAAGCTTTTGTCGGTGTTGGCAGACCATGAATCTGCGCATGGCACGAGCGCATCAATGAGAGTTTTATCTCCCACTACCGCGCCACGTCCAAATGAACGTTCACCTGTGGTTTGAATACCTTTTACTGCGGCTTGCAGCATATCGGCAAAATCTGCCACGCTTAACGTGGTTTTACCTTGAATGGCTTTACTTGCAGCGCGGAATGCAGAACCCCAGATGGGACCCGAAGCACCGCCACAATGTTCCATAATGATCATGGAGCTATTGAGCAAGAATTCATCCATCTGCTGTGCTTGGATCAAGCTTTGCCATTCTTTCTTGAGTTGTTTAAAGCCTTTAGCCACACTCATGCCGAAGTCACCATCGCCTGCGTGTGCGTCTAACTCACAAAATGGCACTTCATTTTTAATGATACATGCTGCCATGACATCGACTACATAGCGCATGTTTTCAATGGTGAATTGCTCATTTTGAATTTCAGCATGTTCTGCTGCAGTTTCAACTTGGTTGTTACCTTGTTGTTGAGCATTAGTATTCTTTGTTGCAAACTCAATGGCTAAAGCAGGTGAACCATCAAGTTTAAAGGCAGGGGTGTTGGCTTCGGCATCTAAGTATGTTTTGAGTTCATCATCCAATTCAAGTAATGAAATGGATGCGCCATTCATGTCGATACTGGTCATGTAGTTGCCGACAAAGGTACGGTAAATTTTGATGCCCTTATGTGCAAGGTGTTCACATACATCATGATTAAACAGATACAGTTCTTGCATTGGGGTAGAACCAAAGCCATTGATCAATACTGCAACTTCTTTCATGTCTGGACGATCTAAAAACAGGTCATCGACCATACGTTGTGCCAGTTCTTTTGCTGGCAAGATTTTTTCACGACGGATCCCCGGTTCACCATGAATACCCACGCCGTATTCCATTTCATCATCGGCAAGGGTGAAGGTTGGTGTGCCTTTAGCAGGAACAGTACATGAGCTATAGGCAAAACCTAAACTGATGACATTGTCAGCCGCTTTTTGAGCGACTGTTTTAACTTCACCTAATTCTAAGCCTTTAGATGCTGCTGCGCCTGCAATCTTATGAACAAAGATTGTGCCTGCGACACCACGACGTCCGACGGTATATAAACTATCTTTGACTGCAATATCATCTGCCACTTTCACAAAGTCGACTTTGATGCCATCTTCCATGGCTAAAGCTGCACCATTCTGGAAATTCATCATATCGCCAGAATAGTTTTTGATGATCATTAGCACGCCTTTATCAGTTGCGACGTGTTGCAGTGCTTTATAGACCTGAATTTGTGAAGGTGATGCAAAGACATCGCCACATACGGCAGCGTCTAACATGCCTTGACCGACAAAGCCCGCATGTGCAGGTTCGTGCCCGCTACCACCACCACTGATGAGAGCAACATTGTTATGTTTTTCTTTTCTTGAAATGATTTTGTGTGATTCAGTGAATGCAAGTTCTGGGTGTGCCAAGACAAAGCCTTTGCACATGTCGACAACCAAGTTTTCAGGGTGGTTGATGAGTTTTTTCATGGAAATATCAAACTTTTGGTAATTTCATTAATAAGTATTAATTATTCACTAAACTTGAAACATTTGCTGATCTAAAAATGTTAAAACACTTTGAATTGTTTGAGATTACTTGGAATGGTGAGCAAACTTAGAAAGTTTAATCATTATTTTTTCTTCTAATCTACCATAAGACATTGCAAAGATAGTCCCAAAAATACTGAAAAAAACGAGAAAAAGTGTCAGGGTTAGACCGTTATTATTTTGTTGATAATGTGAGATTAATTGATCAGGGCTTACTTCATAATTTATATCATAAGGCTCAGATAAATCATGGGTTTTAAGAGATTGAATAAATTTATAATTTTTAATCGTGACAATTTTTGCATGTTCGACAATAATTTTATTACCAGAGTTTATAGACTCATTATCACAGATGGTTTGAATAAAGGAGTCACAATAAAATGCAAATTTGATTTCACTATTCTTACTGATCATAAGGTATGGACTATCATCTAATTTGCGTTTATAGACTTGGTATTTTTCCAAAATCGAAGTATTTAATGTTTTATAGCTTTTTAATTCGACATGCTGATGTGTAGAGCTTTGGATGAGAAACCAAATCATAAAGGCGAATAGCAGAAAAATGCTCAATGTTATTATTTTCGCAAGCTGTTGAGCGGTGATGAATTGTGAAAGAAGCTTAAGCATTTTTTAGTTTAGCTCTATCTCTATGTGCATGGGAAAGCCCAGTAATGTTTGAAGGTAGAAGAAAATGAGCACAAAGTGGTAGGGCGTTTTATTTACACTCATATTTTTTACTTTTATTTGAATAAAGTATTCTAATGACTTAATAGAAATTTATATCATTAACTTCAATTTATTCCCTGCATTTTAGTCGTTAGGCTGAGAATGAAATATATTCAAAATCAAGTCATTCATCTAGTGATTCATACTGATGTTGAATATATTTTTCTATACGATTTAATGTATTATTCTATTAAAAATTATTAAGAGAATTTTACATTGTGGCTGAACTAATTCCTACTAGCATTCAACAATTAAAATCTGCGAGTAGTGGGGAACGTAAAGTCTATCAATTGCTCGAACACGTATTTAAAGATGAACATGCGATCATTTGGCATGAACCGAAAGCCTTAAATCGCTATACCGATTTTATTGTATGGTTACCTGAGCATGGCCTAGTCGTCATTGAAGTTAAAGATTGGTCAAAAGAACGGTTTGAAACCTTAAACCCTGAAAAATTTACAGGGCGTTTTTATAATAAAAATCAGCAACAAAGCATTACTGTAGCGAACCCTGAGCAGCAGGTAAGAAAGTGCATGCTCAATATTTTAAATCAATTTAAGCAAACCTCTGCATTTGTACAGGCTGAAGGTGTATATCAGGGTAATGTTAAATTTCCAATTAGCAGTTGTGTGATTTATACAGAACTAAAAAAAGAAGAAGCCGATGAAATTCATTTAAGTTTGCCTTCAATTACGACACCGCATAAAACTATTTTTAAAGAAGATCTACGCTTAGTTACCGAGAATAAAACTTTTAAACACAAACTCATTCAGGCTTTTCGGGATGTATCATTTCCTTTTGTGCCTTTGACGCAGACAGAAGAAAAATTGTTACGTTACCTGATCTTTCCTGAAATTCGGGTGAATAAATTTACCCAAGATGAATTGTTTGCAGTTGAACCACAAGATGTAAAAGCACTCGATTTATCACAAGAGTCGATTGCAAAGAATATTGGGGATGGTCATCGTATTTTAAAAGGTGTGGCTGGTAGTGGTAAAACCTTGGTGTTGGCGTGTCGTGCCAAATATTTAAAAACTATTTACCCAGACCATAAAATTTTGGTGGTTTGTTATAATAATTCCTTGTGTAATCATCTTAAACATTTGTTTGGTGAAGAATGTGCCCAACATATTGATGTTTTAAACTTTCATAGCCTCGTCAAGCAAATTACTCAGGCGAATTTGTCGATGCTACCGAAAGAAAAACAATCAGACTATAACAGCCGTGTCGGGCAAATTTTATTAGATTATATTGAGCAAAATTTATTATCTGATACTCAAAAATATGATGCGATTTTGATTGATGAAGGGCAGGATTTTGCCCAAGAGTGGATTATTGGACTGTCTAAATTAGTTAAGGAAGAAAGCAATCATATTTTATTTTGCTATGACCCTGCACAGAATATTTTTAACCGAAAAAAACCAAGTTGGCGTTCAGTTGGCTTACAAGTACAAGGGAAAAAGCCTGTAGAACTCTCAAAATGCTACCGGAATACCAAAGAAATTTTGGACATTGCAAAAGCCTTTTTAAACCCAAAACAGTTAGAGAGTTTGCAAAATAGCCAAGATGATTATGACCGTGTACTAGACCCAGATACAGGTGAATGTAAGGCAGGCGAATACCCAAGTATTTATCATCAAAATGATGTACGTCATTTGGCAGATTTAATTGCCAGAAAAATCAGACAATTGATTCAGTCTGGTATCTCAGCTCGGGATATTGCGGTGTTACAAGCCAAATCGGCTGAATATGATGTATTTATTGCGGAGTTAAATACCAAATTAGCCACGTATTTACCTGAAACAAAAGCTGACTTTATTTTTAGTAGTGCCGAGAAAAAAGCCTTAGATTTACAGAAAAACACCATCAAAATTATGAATGTGGAATCTTCTAAAGGTTTAGAGTTCCCTTATGTGTTTTTTGTCGGGATGGATTATATGCCACGCCTTGGTGAAAACCGAGATGTCGATTCTGAGCGTAAATTGGCATACGTGGGAATGACACGTGCGCAAAATAAGCTGTTTATTTTAGGCTGTGAGGATAAAGGCTTTTTGGCTGATGTCAGAGAGATTCATGAGAAAAATCAGACAATTGTTGAACAGGCACAAGCATCGGTAGAGGTGAGAGTAGAAAAGTCGGATACTGTTGAACCTGATACAGATAAAGAAGAATCTGAAGCTGAGAGTATGATTGGGCAGAAATGGACGGAAGATGAAGAAGTCAGATTAATTGATGCTTTTATGGATGAAAAGCTACCGATTAAAGAAATTGCGAAAAGGCATAACAGAAAAGTAGGTGGGATTCGGGCACGTTTAAAGAAATTACGTTTAATTGAATAATGTTAAATTCTCGCTATTTTTCTTAATGGGGATCTACCTTTAGTCAGAATGCCCATCTGTATTGACTGCATTATTCAAGAAAAATTTGATCATAAGATACTTACAATATTTGTATATTACTTAAATTGAGGATGAAAAAAGATACTTTGAATCAATGTATTACATGTATAGATAAGGGGGGAGGTTTAGAGAGTGGTGTAGAAATCATCAGCAAAAGATGGGTCATTTTTTAAATTATGATAGAGATTCATTCATAAAAGTGTCATGGAAGCTTCATTGGATTTAAATGCAGCAAGTCTATAGTCATGCCAAATTTAGACTGATCGTACCTTCTTATGCTGCTCAGAACTCGCCAAAAGCAATTATTTATATCTTTATGTTTAGCAGGTCTACTTGCTGGTTGTGGTGGTGGTAGTAATGACCAGCCATCCAATGTGGAAACTAATCCTGTTCCGACACCACCTGTAGAACTTGAACCACCTACAACAGAGCCAAAACCAGAACCACCTGTGGTGATTGCAAACGATTTTCGTGTAAAACCCTATCTACAAAACCCTACAGATAACAGCATGACAGTGATGTGGTTTTCACAAAGTGCCACACCAGGTGAGCTTGAAGTTGAAGGCGTAGGTAAGTTTAAATCAGAACCTGTACAAGCGACTGCTTTACAATATGCTGCAAGTGAAGTGAGCTATATCCACGATAGTGCAAAAAATTTAGGACTCATCCACCCTAATGTAGCCAAAGATACTGCACCACAATTACCGTATCGTCATATGATTCGTGTAACAGATTTAGATGCAAATCAAGTCTATAACTATAGCGTCAACCAAGCGGGTAACATCTTTAAATCTGAGTTAAAAACTGCACCAAAACTTGGTGAGCAAGCAAAAGTGAAGTTTGTTGTCATGTCGGATATGGAAACTGAGCCAGAATCGACTGCGAAAAAAGTAAAATGGGCAGCAAGTGCTTTAAGTATTAATGGCTGGAAATTGGATACTGACCCAGCGAGTCAAGCACGTGATTACATCATTGACCAAACCACAGGTTATAAACAAACTTTAAATTATGCGGCAAAATCTAAACCTGATTTTTGGATGATTGCAGGTGACTTGGTTGAAAAAGGCGGACGCCAATTAGACTGGGATGAATTTTGGCGTCATAGTGCGGGGGAATGGGGTACTTTAGCGTCGCGTGCCCCTATTTTACCTGCACTTGGTAATCATGAAAACTATTGGCAACCGACAGGTGCAAGCTATGGTTCGGGTGCAGTAAAACGCTCGTATGATAAGTGGGATAGCTATTGGGATTTACCAACCAATAATGCAAGCAATGCAGAATATGATAAGCGCTACTATCGTATAGATTACGGCCCTGTAACTGTAATTACGTTAGACTCATCAAATGGTAATGATGCTGATCCTGCAAAAGATACCAACTTAGCGATTGATGGCGTTGCATCGAATGTGCCTGATTTCAACCAAGGTTCTGAGCAATGGCAATGGGCTGTGAGCCAATTGGCCGATGCACGTTCGAAAGGGCAAGTGATTTTTGTGCAATGGCACCATATGGCATATGGTACAGGTGTCCATAGCTTAAAATCGGGCAGTGCAGGTATTGCAAAAAATGAAGATTCACAATCGGGTCTGCCAATGCGTGTTTATCATGATTTGATGAAACAATATGGCGTAACAGCGGTATTCTCAGGTCATAATGAATTGCTTGAAACGGTTGAACTTGATGGCGTGCATTATTGGGATGTAGGGATCTCTGGCGATGGCTTACGTGGCCCGGGCTATTTCCCGACAACGACTTATGTACCATTTGACTTATTGCCTGAACAAGCACAGCGTACTCATTGGAGCGCACATGGTGATGCACCAGAAATGTGGGCAGGCAAGAAAATGATTGAAGGTGGTAAGCACTATGGCTTTGTCGAGGTTGAAGTTTTACCACAACCTGCGCTGAATCAATATGAGATTGTAATTCGCCCTCGTTATTCATTACCTGTCACTAATACAGCTGGTGAGTTTATGAACAAGTTTGAAGAGCGTATGTATAGCAAAGTGGTACGTGTAAATAAAAAGATGTAAGTTTTACAAGCTAATTAAAATGCTAAGGATGGTAATATTCTTAGCATTTTTTATTTTAAATGAATGACGATAATCCTGAGTACTCTTGCTGACAGATTTAAAATATAAGTCGGTGGATTTTGGGCTTTGGATTGTTTTTAATAATTGAATCTCCCTCTTGCGAAACAATGTTTCTCATCTTTGAGAAAGAGGGACTTTTCACGAATTAAATGATGTCAGTAAATTCGTGTTGCTCCTCTTTTTAGAGATGTTGAAAAGGATTATTTAAATATAGAATCACCAAAAATATTATAATCATGCATGATTGCTTCAAAGGATTTTGAATCGGTAGTCTTATCAAGATTATCTAAAGCTATTTTCTCTACTTTATCTTGTTGGTCAGGATTCATATTGCTTCTTTTTTCTTGAATTTCTAATGCTTTATTTCTCATGTATCCGATTAGATATTCAGGTATTGTAAGAGCGGAAGGTTTACATATTCCTTGCTTTAAGGAAACTCTGCTTGCTCTCATTTTTGATGAAAAATTAGAATTAACGATACCTAAGATGAGAAAAGTTGGAAGTTTGGTAAATATATAAATATTTTTATCTCCTTGTAAAACGTCCACGCCAATACTTCTGAGGAAATACCTATTTATATTGATTGGTAAATTTAATGATTGAGGAGGAGTATCAATTGCAGATAAGGGAAAAATATGTTGTTCATATTGATAGAGATTATTTTGTTTACTTAAAAGACAGTTTCTTAAATTAATTTCAGCTCGAGTGATCTGATCTACGAAATAGTTACTTTCATTTTCAAAGTTAGAATTTTTCTTTTTAATATAGATTAATGTTCTCCATGAGAGTGAGGCACAGAATTTTGCCAACCAATCTTTATATTCACTAATATAAATATTTTGATCTAAAAAAGGGATAAATATTTTTTCAGAAAATTGTTTTTCCCAATTGGAAAAAAGTAGTTCGCAATCGGCACATAATAACGACTCTTTAATGATATCTTGTTGTCTTTTATTGATATTATCTATGTTTCGAAGATATCCAGTTGCGCTAGTTTTTTAAGCCAATTCCCAACGAATTTGGGGATAATATGACTTTCTTTTAACTCTTTAGCTTCATGGCAAAGTGCACACAAATTATTCATTTTTCTATATGTATATTTTGAAAGTTTGAATGATATCACTTAAATTGCATTATTAATCAATAAATCCCTCCCAACCTCGCTTTAAGAAAGGGAGGAGCTACACGAATTTGAAAACTGACATAAAATTCGTTCAAAGTCCCCCTTTTTTTAAAGGGGCTTTAGGGGGATTCATAGATTAGAAAACAAAAAAATCCCCTCTTTTGAGGGGATTTTTAGTTCCCCCTTTATTAAAGGGGGCTAGGGGGATTCTAAAATCAATTAAACCACTGAATCATCCAAATTTGGTGCTAACCAACGTTTCGCCTCATCCAACGTCCAACCTTTACGCTTCGCATAATCTTCCAACTGATCGCCAGAGATTTTGCCCACGTTAAAATATTCGGTTTCAGGGTTTGCGTAGTAGAAACCGCTCACTGATGAAGGTGGCCACATCGCAAAGCTCGAAGTCAGGTAAGTGCCCATCTTCTCAGTTGTACCTAACCAATCAAACAATGGCGCTTTTTCAGAATGTTCAGGACAAGCAGGGTAGCCCGGTGCAGGACGAATACCCACATACTTCTCTTTAATCAATTCTTCATTTGAAAGCTGTTCATCAGCTTGGTAGCCCCAGAACTCTTTACGAATACGTTGGTGCAAGTGCTCTGCAAAGGCTTCTGCAAAACGGTCACCCAAGGCTTGAACCATAATCGCGTTATAGTCATCACCTTTGGCTTTGTATTCTTGCGAAAGTTCTTCTGCACCAAAGATCGAAACCGTGAAACCACCCAAGTAATCTTGCGCGACATCTTTCGGTGCAATGAAGTCAGCCAATGAGAAGTTTGCTTTACCAGTCACTTTGTCAGACTGCTGACGAAGATGTTCGAAGGTATGGGTCACATTGCCATTTTCATCAGTCACCGCAATAGTATCTGCCGCCACACGGTTGGCAGGGTAAATGCTGAATGTTGCACGTGCATCGAAACGTTTATTGTCAATAATGTCTTTCAGCATCGCTTGTGCTTGTTCATACAAGTCACGTGCTGCTTCGCCCACCACTTCATCTTCAAGGATTTTCGGGAATTTGCCCGCCAAGCTCCAAGAAATAAAGAATGGTGTCCAGTCGAAATATTCCACCAAAGTTTCTAAAGGATAGTTGGTGAATGTTTCAGAACCAATGAAGTTTGGTTTAACAGGTGCATGCTTTTCAAAGTCAATCTTGAAACCATTTTCAACCGATTCAGCATAAGATAGCTTCGCCGCTTTTGGTTGCTTGTTGGAAAGACGAGTACGGATTTTTTCATAATCCGCAGCATAGTCCGCTGCCAATTGAGGTTTCATGTCCGCAGATAAAAGCTGTGTTGCAACACCCACAGCACGAGAAGCATCGGCAGTGTAGTACACGCCATCATTGTGATATTGCGGTGCAATCTTCACAGCGGTATGCGCTTTAGACGTGGTCGCACCACCAATCATGAGTGGAATGTTAAAGCCTTTACGTTGCATTTCTTTGGCAACAAAAACCATTTCATCCAATGACGGTGTAATCAAACCTGATAAACCGATGATGTCAACTTTTTCATCAATCGCTGTTTGTAAGATTTTCTCACACGGTACCATCACGCCAAGGTCAACGATGTCATAACCGTTACAGCCAAGTACCACACCTACGATGTTTTTACCGATGTCGTGTACGTCGCCTTTAACAGTAGCAAGCAAGATTTTACCTTTGGCTTCGCCTTGGGTTTTTTCTGCTTCAATGAACGGATTCAACCAAGCCACGGCTTGTTTCATCACACGTGCAGATTTCACCACTTGTGGTAAGAACATTTTGCCGGCACCGAACAGGTCACCCACCACGTTCATACCTGCCATGAGCGGGCCTTCAATCACGTCGAGTGGACGCGCTGATTTTAAACGTGCCTCTTCGGTATCTTCATCAATATAAGTCGTAATACCTTTTACAAGCGCATATTCAAGACGTTTTTCAACAGGTTCATTACGCCATTCAAGATTTTCTTCTGCTTTTTGCGCACCCGCTTGACCACGGTATTTTTCTGCAACAGCAAGCAGTTTTTCAGTCGCTTCTTGACCGCTTGCGCCTTGGTTACGGTTCAGCACCACATCTTCAACGGCTTCTTTCAGCTCAGCATCAATGTCATCGTAAATTGCAAGCTGACCTGCGTTGACGATCCCCATGGTTAAGCCTTGTTGAATGCCGTGATACAAGAACACCGCATGGATCGCTTCACGAACAGGTTCATTACCACGGAATGAGAACGATACGTTTGAGATCCCGCCTGACACCATCGCATTTGGCAGGTTTTGTTTAATCCAACCGGTTGCTTCAATGAAGTCCACACCGTAGTTGTTGTGTTCTTCAATACCTGTTGCGACCGCAAACACGTTCGGGTCAAAAATAATATCTTCAGATGGGAAACCCACTTCGTTGACTAAGACATCGTAAGAGCGCTTACAGATTTCCTTTTTACGTTCAGCTGTATCCGCTTGACCATTTTCATCAAACGCCATGACAATGACTGCCGCACCGTACTGACGGCAGAGGCGAGCACGTTCGACAAACTCGTCATAACCTTCTTTTAAGGAAATTGAGTTTACAACCGCTTTACCTTGGACGCATTTCAAACCTGCTTCAATGATCTCCCATTTAGAAGAGTCAAGCATGATTGGCACACGTGAAATATCAGGCTCAGACGCGATCAGATTCAGGAAATGCACCATCGCTTCTTGCGAATCCAGCATCCCTTCATCCATGTTGATGTCGATGATTTGCGCACCGGCTTCAACTTGTTGGCGAGCAACATCTAAAGCTTCAGTGAAGTTACCTTCTTTAATCAGGCGTAAGAATTTTTTAGAACCTGTCACGTTGGTACGTTCACCGACGTTCACAAACAATGAATCTTTAGTAATGTTAAATGGCTCTAAACCACTTAAACGACATGCAGGTTCAATTTCAGGGATTTGACGCGGTGCAATACCTTCAACCGCTTGCGCAATCGCACGAATATGATCCGGCGTCGTACCACAACAACCACCCGTAATGTTAATTAAGCCACTTTCAGCAAATTCTTTAATAAATGCTGCAGTTTCTTCAGGAGTTTCATCATAACCACCGAAGGCATTTGGTAAGCCTGCGTTTGGATGCGCTGAAACAAAAGTATCCGCAACGTCAGACACGGTTTTGACGTGTGGACGCATCGCATCTGCACCCAGTGCACAGTTAAAGCCAATCGATAAAGGCTCTGCATGGCGCATTGAGTTCCAGAATGCTTCTGCGGTTTGACCTGTGAGTGTACGCCCAGATGCATCGGTAATGGTGCCCGAAATCATAATTGGCAGTTCGTAACCAATTTCTTTAAACACTTCTTTCACTGCAAAGATCGCAGCTTTGGCATTTAGGGTATCGAAGACCGTTTCAATCAAGATGATATCTGCACCACCTTCAATCAATGCCTTAGTCGCTTCAATGTAGTTAACTTTTAACTCATCAAAGGTGATGTTACGGAATGCCGGATCATTTACATTTGGTGAAATTGAAGTGGTACGTGACGTTGGTCCTAATACGCCCGCAACAAAACGTGGCTTTTCAGGTGTTGAATATTTTTTACATGCTTCTTTGGCAATTCGAGCTGCTTCACGGTTAATCTCAGGAACCAAATCTTCCATATGGTAGTCAGACATTGAAACACGCGTTCCATTGAACGAGTTGGTTTCAATAATATCTGCTCCAGCTTCAAGATAAGCTTCATGAATGCCTTGAATAATCTGTGGCTGAGTTAGAACCAATAAGTCGTTATTACCCTTAAGGTCGTAGGCCCAATCCTCAAAACGTTCACCACGGTAATCAGCTTCTTCCAATTTGTGGCGTTGGATCATGGTACCCATTGCACCATCAATAATCAGGATACGTTTGGCAAGAAGCGCTTTTAAGGTGGCGAGGGTAGACATCAAATGACTCTCACAAAAATCTGCACAAATAATGGTGCAATATTTTAGCAGAGTTACGTCCACTTTTCTGATAAATAAAAATTTATGAACCTATTCCCAAAAAATTAAGGATGAATTTCATCCATCAACTACGATGATCAATCTATCAAAACTGAAACTGTCTATATTTCATCATGTTGTCATAATCTAATGTAATAATAACTGCCGTTGTAACAAATGTGACAGTGATGTCATCTTTATTTCATCTATTTAATTACCGATTGAAATAAAGATTAAAGACGAGGATTTTGTATTAACTATCTGATTATTATTGATAAATTTTGAATATTGGTTGTTTTTAAAGTTTAATTTTCTTAAATAAGTGTCGTTTGGATGACTTATATGACAGCTCTTTGTCATATAATTGTAATAATTAAATTGAACAATAGAGGGGATATTTATCCTCTTTCTCTGCTTGCATGAATTCTAATCAAACTCCAGTTTCAGATTCAGCACAATCGTCAACGCCTATGCAGTCGACGAATGTTCACGTGCCAACGCCGAAATTCTTTATGCCAGTGTTCCTTACACTGATTGTTTCAACCTTGATTTACATTGGTTTTCAGTTGGCTGCTGATTTATCTCATGTGCCTGCTTTAAATCTTTATGCTGTGATCATGTTGGCCACGGCATTGTTTATCGCATTGGGTTTCGAGTTCGTTAACGGTTTCCATGACACGGCCAATGCTGTGGCAACAGTTATTTATACCAACGCTTTATCTGCACCTGTCGCTGTAATGTGGGCAGGCTTCTGTAACTTCCTTGGCGTAATGGTCGCAAGTGGTGCAGTTGCCTACGGTATTATCGCGCTATTGCCTGTTGAATTGATTATGAACGTCGGTTCAGGTGCTGGTTTTGCCATGGTCTTTGCCATGTTGATTGCCGCAATCGTATGGAACTTAGGAACTTGGTTCCTCGGTATCCCTGCTTCTAGCTCTCATACACTGATCGGTTCGATTTTAGGTGTGGGAATCATGAACTACATCTTAAACGCAGGTAATGGTGCGTCAGGTATAGACATGGAACAGGTGATGAAAGTGGGTAAAGCACTTTTATTCTCACCATTAATCGGTTTTGCATTTGCGGCTGTATTGTTCTTATTGGTTAAAAAAATCTTTAAGAAACAAGTGGAATTATTCCAACCACCAGAAGGGAATAAACCGCCGCCGCCACTTATTCGTGCCATTTTGATTTTCACGTGTACCGGTGTAAGTTTTGCACACGGCTCAAATGATGGCCAAAAAGGTATGGGTCTGATTATGTTGATTCTGATCGGGATCGTGCCATTGGCTTACTCTTTAAACAAGAGTCTAGATCAACAACATATCCAAACGTTTGGTCAGTTATCTGCTCAAACTGCTGATTTGATTTATCCAAATCACCAAGATATTCCAGATGAAAAAGCGCGTGAAATTATCACGTCATATATCCAAACCAAAGAAATCACGCCTGAAGTTGTGCCAGCTTTGGCAAGTTTAACGGATCATTTAGGTGAAAAAGTAGGAAGCTACACATCCATTAAAGATGTTCCTGAAGATCAAGTAGCTGAATTCCGTAATGATATGTACCTCAGCACGACTGCATTCAAGCGTTTAGATAAAGCAGAAGCTTTACCTGCCATGACTGAAGCGCAAGAAAAAACAGTGGACAACTACCGTGATAACTTAGATTCATTCCTTCAATACATTCCAACATGGGTGAAAGTTGCGACTGCATTGGCATTAGGTCTAGGGACGATGGTAGGCTGGAAACGTATTGTTGTTACCGTTGGTGAGCGTATTGGTAAACAACACATGACTTATGGTCAGGGGATGTCTGCAGAGTTAGTTGCAATGTCAACGATTGCTGCTGCTGATGGCTTTGGTATGCCAGTGTCAACAACACACGTTTTAAACTCTGCTGTAGCAGGTACGATGGTTGCGAATAAGTCGGGCTTAAACTTCCAAATGGTTCGCACAATCTTATCAGCGTGGATTTTCACACTGCCAGCAACAATCTGTTTGTCAGGTGGTTTATTCTGGTTGTTCCTTCAGTTCACCTGATTGAAATCAATACTTAAAGATTAAAAAAGCGCTGAACAATCAGCGCTTTTTTTATGATCAATTGTTTATGTCGCTTATTTTTGGAATTTAGACCAAAGTTTTTTCAAGGGGAGTTTTTCTTCAGCAAAACCATATAATGCGGCAAATGGTAGGGCGGTGCGTGCGAGATATGCTACACGCCATAACCCCCCATGATTAGCACCATGCATGATTAAGTCTAATGGATGATTGAGGGCGATGTCAGGATTGGCAACCGACTGTGGGTTTCTCAAATCATGAATCCACAACGCAGCCATAATCGCATTGGTCGTCGCGGGTTCAAACGCTTCAACATCAAACAAATTGGCACCATTGAAAGCAGCTTTTAATAATGGGTTTTTGGTTACCGAATGTGTGGTGGTCGATGGAGCAATATTAATGCTGACACGTTGACCTTGTGACCGTGCTAACGTAGCGCGCCATTGTTGAATCCTTTTCGCCAACGCATAATTTGGACCTTGTTCTACCACAAGACAGTCACATATCCCATACTGTTTATCATGACATTGGAATAAGCGTTCTTCATTTTGTTTGAAAAAATAATCACGAGAGACAGTTGAAATACTCTTAGACAGAATATTTTCAAGTTTAGAGCGTGATTTAAACTTATCTAATCCACCTTGAATAACTTCCTGTGGTACAGCGTAGACGTCAGTGGGCGTACACATATACATTAAACTGGTATTGGATTTTTGTTGGCTGACATGTTGCATAATGGCGTCCATCGCCATAGAAACACGAACGTGCTTTTCGCCATCTAAATACGCAATCGCGGCAAGATCTAAATCTTGATCAAACTGGGTGAGCCAATGTGCAATCTCAGGGGTATCTGTTAATAAGTTAACGCCTAAACGCTCTGCAGCTTCACGTATAGATGCAGATGAATCTATTGATTCGACACTTGGAGCGTATAAGGTCGCATTGCCTTGCAGAACAGTATTCAAAATCTTTGTCCATACTCGCTCATGATTTAAATCAAGCGCCACGATATTGGCTTTCCATTTCGCCAGCCAAGGTAAAGGTCCTGCTTCAGAAGCTGCACCAAACAGCACCATTGTTCGATCCGAAAGGTCAAACCACTCTGGATGTTTCACACACGCTTGTAATGCCTGAGCATGTGATGCTTCTATAATGCCTCGGTCTAACCAAAGTTGAATTTGCTCGAGTAGGGCTTGATCTTCTAAATTTTTACCCTGATAAGGTACAAACCATTGTGGCTCAGCAGTAGAGTTTCCTTGAAGTGTGTAGGTATTTAAATCTTTTGATTTAAGATTCATCACTTCATTCAATGCGTGTGTATGTTGATCACGTTGAAAACTAAACTCTTCATAAGCTTGTTGAAGTCCATCTTGAGCGATGCGCAGCGCAGCTTCAGGTGATGAGAGCCCACATTCTACCAACCGTTTAAAATGAATCGGATAGGATTTGCGCCAATTCTTTTCATTGATAACTGCATCAGCGTATTCTGGCTGAATCTGTTGTAATGCCGCACTGACGATGCGTTGGCCTGATTTTGAACTGCTGGGTTTAGAGGACGTGTTAGAGGAAAATTGTAAACCATCAGGTTGATTAGACATGCAAAAAATCTCAAAAAAAAATGAATAAATTCGCGGATGCCTACATTATCCTGACAAAATTAATGATCTAGGTGGCATTAATTACCAGATATTGATTGAATTATTACGAGATATTTCTAAAAAAAGGAAGCCAAAGACTTCCTTTATAAATAAAATCAATTATTTAGTATTTTTTATACCATTGATCAATTCTTCTAACATAAATGCAGTGTTATCTAAGCCAGCGCCCGTTAAATACCAGGCATCGGCATCAACAAAGATGACACGATTCTCTTTGACTGCTTGACTATTCTTGAGTAATGGATGTGATTGAATATGTTGTTTCGCAGCATAGTTTTGTGTGTTTACAGCACCACGGTCTAACACAATGATGAAATCAGGATTTTGTTTTATTGCTTGTTCTAGACGCTCTAAATTGCGTTGCGCGGCAGCACGAGCTTCTGGGGAGTTTGGAGCAGGTCGAGCACTTGAGGTTTGAGGTGCTGCAGTCGGTACGACTGACTTTAAGCCAGAAATATCATAGGCGAATCCAAATCTTTCATTGCTTGCATGTGGCATGAAATTATCACCCTTGGCAAAAAGCATCAGGCCGGATTTACCTTTAGTGAGTTGTTTAAGTTGTGCTTGAAGGGCATAGACATGATCTAATTTAGATTGTGCGAGTTGTTCCTTATTAAACATTTTTGCTAAAAAAAGTGTGCGATTTTTCAGGTCTTGATTGAAGTTTTGAGTATCAGGCCAGAGGTTGATTGCAGGTGCAATTTTTTTGACCTCATCTAATTTCGCGGCAGAACGCCCGCCGACAATGATGAGATCTGGCTTTTGTTCTTTTAATAAGGTTTGGTTGGGTTCAAATAAAGATCCAACTTTTAAATATTGTTTGTCATTAAATTTTTTCAAAGCACCAACAAAAGTAGTTTCGGGTACGATTGATGCTTGAATACCTAAAGCATTCAGTGTATCCAACGCGGATAGTTCGTAAACAGCCAGCTTCTGTGGTGTATTTTGAAGTTGAATAGTTTGATCTTGATAAGTGAATTGAACAGGTTGAGCATATGAAACAAAGGCACTGAATGAAAGAATGAGTGCCAATGGAAGTTTAATGTAAGTCATATCAATACCTCGAGGTTTGATAAAAGCTTAACATAAATATATAAATGATAATCATTATCATTGTTGAATCTGTGTTTTTGATTTATTTACCAGCATCAACTTTTAATTTAAGGGTATTTGTGCGGAGTGTTTTAACCCTCCGCAATGATCAAAGAATTAGAAAGGTAGTTGAAGCAACTTGCTGAAGAAATGTGGAATAACTTGAGGTTCAATCAATATCGTAACTACGACACCGTAGGCTGCACCCCATAAATGTGCACTGTGGTTGATGTTACTGTTTCCACGTTTACCTGACCAAATACTATAAGCAACATAAAGCACGGCAAAAATAATGGCTGGAACTGGAATAAAGAAGACAAATATCAGTTTCCATGGTTGAAATAAAATATAAGCAAACAAGACTGCTGATACTGCTCCAGAGGCACCTAGACTTGCCCAGCGGTGATCATTTTTATGTTTTAAATAGCTTGGAATAATTGCCGCGATTAAACCGCCTAAATAGAACAGAACAAATCCGAGTTCATATAAGTATTGTCGATAAAAACTCTCAATTACACTTCCAAAGAAAAAGAGTGTGATCATATTGAACAGTAGATGTGTTCCATCTGCATGTATAAAACCATGCGTGATAAATCGATCGTATTGACCTTTCTGCATGGCTGGAGGCCAAAAAATCAAACGATTCATAATATTTTGATTGGAAAATGCAACCAGTGAAATGGCAACCGTAATTAAAACGATGGTGACAGTATGATTAAAAGGTAAATCAAGCATATGGATAAGATTGAATAAATTGCTTTAATTCTATTCATCATGCCATTTTTTTAAATTTAATTGTTATTAATATAATAATTCTGACAAATTTAGTTGAATTTTAAATATTATCCCCGATCTTCAGTTAAAATAGAGTCTTCAGCTTGAGGAAAAATTGTTATGTCGACTGAGAACACCAGCACTGCAGTTGCTGAAGAAATTCCAAATTTATTAATTACACCAACTGCGCAAGAGTATTTGTTTGAACTTTTAGAGAAGCAAAATACTCCTGGTATCGCGGTACGTGTTTTCGTAGAACATCCGGGTACACCACGTGCTGAATGCTGCATGGCGTATAGTGCACCAGATGAAGTCGTTCCAACCGACTATAAACAAGAATATCCAAAATTTGCTGCATATATTGATACACCATCAATCCCATACTTATTGGATGCAGTGATTGATTACAACAAAGATCGCTTTGGTGGTCAGTTGACTTTCCGTGCACCTAACTCGAAAGTGCCACGTGTAGGTCCAGATGCATCGATTGAAGAACGTATAACCTATGTATTACAGTCAGAAATTAACCCTGGTTTAGCAGGGCATGGTGGAAACTGTGCATTGGTTGAAGTGGTTGAAGATGCTGAGCATGGTTTAACAGCGGTCTTGAAATTTGGTGGTGGCTGTCAAGGGTGTTCAGCAATTGATGTGACACTTAAACAAGGTGTTGAAGTTACGCTAAAACAGCATATCCCAGAGTTACAACGTGTTGTGGACCAGACAGACCACAGCCAATCAGAAGGCGCTTATATGAAATAAGTTGCCTTTAAATTTACAAAAGTTGATTTGAAAAGCTCCCATTAAAAGGGGGCTTTTTTTTATGAAAACTGAACAAAATGAGTAATATCAATAAAATTGAAATGTAAAAACAAAACTATAAATGAGAATAGTTATCATAATCTATTGCAAAGTGATTATCATTTGTTACAATGCGACACAATTCGAACAAGATCTCTCCACACATTCTTTGGTAATTACACAATGCAAAAGACATTTTTAAAATCTAAGTTAGCGTTTGCTGTCTTAACCACCATGTCGGTTTCAAGTTTTGCACAAGAGCAAATTGGTCAAGATACTAATGCAAAACAAGATACAACTAAGTTAAAAACAATTGTCGTAACTTCAGCGAGTGGTTATGAGCAAAATATAGCGGATGCTGCTGCTACGATTTCAGTGATTACTGCCGAAGAATTAGAAAAAAAATCTTATAGTGATGTAACTGATGCATTGAAAAATGTTCCAGGTGTATTTGTACAAGGCGGTGGAACGAACCAGACGATCTCCATTCGGGGTATGGGATCAGCTTATACCCTATTTTTAGTAGATGGACGTCCAATGAATGATGGTAGTCTTTTAACAACAAATGGGGGGGTTCAAGGAGCATCAGTAAACTTCTTACCGCCAATAGAATCGATTGAACGTATTGAAGTGATTCGAGGCCCGTCATCCTCTCTATATGGTTCTGATGCAATGGGTGGTGTAATTAACATCATTACTAAAAAGCATCAAGATCGTTTGACTGCAAGTATTCGAACAGAATATATCAAAGCTGGTAAATCGAATGACGTTAACAACGACGCAACCAATACCAGCTTGTATGTAAATGCACCATTAATTGATAAGCTTCTTTCGGTTCAAGTTACAGCTGGTCTTCAAACGATTGAAGAAAGTTCATTACAAAAAAATACAGCCGAAACAGGTGAGAGTGAACCAGATTTTCAAAAAACAAATCTAGGTACAAAGTTTGTTTTTACACCAGATGAAAAAAACACACTCACTGCTGAATATGTAAGAACTCAACAAGAGCGTACACACAACCCAGGTAAAAGTTATACCCAGTATGTTTCAGTAACGGGTCCTAAAGTTGATATTGATGGTAAAGATTTCGTTCTATCTAATGGAAATTATTATCCAGCATATAATACGAATAATCGTAATGATGATGGTGAGCTAATCTATCGTTCAGATGTCGTACCGAATACAGGGACTTACTCCGAATTAGAAAAAAATAATTTTAGTCTTACTCATGATGGTGATTACGACAATCTAAAACTTACTTCTTACTTGCAATATGATAAAGATAAAAATAATGCAATTACAGGGCGTACTGTGGGTAAAGTTCAAAATCCAGGGGGGATTTTATTTGAGACTATCACAGCCAATACACAAGGAACGTACTTTTTCGAAGATCATAGTCTGACCATTGGCGGGCGATATTTAAAAGAAAATCTTGAGGATGGTACAAGTAACCAAAATGCAGCGATGGCTGGTAAAGTCACTAAAATGGATCGATATCAATGGTCAATTTTTGCAGAAGATACTTGGAATGTCAGTGATAAGTTAGCACTAACCTTAAGTGGTCGTTTCGATGAAAATGAGTTTTTTGGTGATAATTTCAGTCCAAAGGCATATGCAGTTTATAAAGCTACAGACAACGTGACTTTAAAAGGAGGTGTAATTTCAGGCTATAAAGCGCCGAGCTTACGTAATTCTTCTCCAGATTACATGCTGAACTCAATGGGCGGGGCAATTATGCCAAACCCAAATTTAAAGCCAGAAACCAGTTTAACGTATGAAACAGGTTTTGCATTCACTCATCCTGAATTGGGTTTATCTGCAAGTCTTATGGTCTATCAAACTGACTTTAACGATAAAATTACTCGATCTGGTCGTTTAGATGGTAGTCGACTTCCCCCAAAAAATGACGGTGAGCCGCCTTACACTCAATCTGAAATTAATGATTTCGTTAATAGCAGTGCTTTCTATCAGTCCAACCCTAATCTGCCATATAACGCAAATGGTTATACACTCAACTATAACATTGATAAGGCCGAAATTAGAGGGCTTGAACTGACCACAGATTACAACATTACAGATTACTTAAAATATAGACACTCTTATACATTCACAGATAGTGAGCAAAAATCTGGACAGTATGAAGGTAAACCATTGAATAATTTGCCTAAACATATGTTTAATGCAGGCTTAGATTGGGACTTTAATGATCAATTGTATTTATGGACTCAATTGAATTATCGTGGCAAAACAGTGGGTGATACCGATGGAGATAAAACACCAGCTTATACATTTGTAGATGTTGGAGCTGTGTATAAGTATAGTGACCAATTCCAGCTATCTACTGGTGTATATAATGTTGCAAACAAAAATGTACTGAAAGATGGAAATGATTGGGTGCTTGATGGTCGACGTTACAGCTTTGCCTTGAATTATAAGTTTTAATGTCTTGTGCTTGGAGTGAGAGCGAGAATCTCACTCCAAGCTTTGAATAGTCGAGTTTAGAAGGAAAATAATGAAGCGCGTCGATGGCTATGTGGTTGACACTATCTATCCTATGTTTTTTTATCCAGAGATGCAGCCAATTTGGCTGAGTACAATCAGCCAATTTCAAGGTTATATAGCGCCAGATATATCTCAAAATTTTCGATATTTAGAGTTAGGTTGTGGTTGTGGTCTTAACTTGATTGTGGCAGCAATTGCAAATCCGCACGCTGAGTTTGTCGGAGTGGATTTTAATGACAAAAACATACAACGAGCTACAGAGCTTGCTCAATCCTTACAGTTAAGCAATATAAGATTCTTAAATATAGACTTTGAAAAATTTAACAAAAATAATAATGAAGTGTTTGATTTCATTGTCTGTCATGGAGTGTATTCTTGGGTTTCTGAACACAATCAATATTTTATTAGGCAGATTCTAGATAAATCTTTAAAGGACCAAGGGCTATTCTATTTACACTATATGTGCTTTCCTGGATCCGCTACTTTACAGCCTATTCAAAAAATCTTTAACTTGGTTGATAAAAATACGTCTCAGCAATCTGCTCAAAGTATTGAATTGTCTACAGCACTAGTGAGTGAATTAAATCGGAGAGGCGCTTTTATTGGATATGACAAAATACAAGGAATTGTGAATACATTAAAAAATGATACCAATTATCTCGCTCACGAACTTTTAACTGATTATTGGCAACCCCTTTATAGTGTAGATGTACATGAGATTTTAAAGATCGAAGCTGATCTATCATATATTGGGAGTGCAGTTCCAACTGAAAACTTAGATTCGCTTAGCATTCCAATCGACTTGCAACAGTTGATATCAGATGTGAATATTTCGAATACAAAAGAGTATCTAAAAGATATTGCTCGGGATTCAAAGCAGCGTATGGATTTGTTTCAAAAAAAATTAGTGAATTACCGTTTTGAAGACCATTTAGGAATTTTACATAAGATTAGATTAGATCTTATTCTTAACAATCAGCGATTGGATAATATTAATTTAAAAACATCAATTGGCCCAATTCAAGCTCCGAAGGAGGTGATCAGTGCCATTATTGAAAGTTTAAGAACAGGTTCTAAAACTTTTCAACAGTTACATCACCTTCCTTGTTTTCAGCAAAATTTAAAACTACTTGTTGAGAGTATATTTTTATTGATGAATTGCCATTATATCTATCCTATAAGCGAGCATAGAGAATCAAAGGACCTACGTAAAATAGAACGTCTCAATTCATGGCTGAGTGAGCATCAAATTGAGATTCAAATACCGACGACATATTTCTAATAAACCGCTCTAAGGAGCGGTTTTCTAATTAAGATGTGAGAATACTTAGTGCTGGTTCAGAATAGTAGAATTTTTCAAGATGTACACGTGCACGTTGTTTAAGGTGTTCACTAGAAATCATATGCTTAATTACGGGGCAGAGCAGAGCACTTAATTCATTTTGAACAAGGCTTTCGTTGATATTGATATCTTGCAAGATCAGATCGAAAGAGCGGTCTTGATTATGACAATACCACGTGTAAATACCATCGTGTACTTGTTGCTTTAGATATTCAGTTTGACGGAGGTGATCCCAAATATCATGTCCCATTGCCACAGTATTTGGTAGATCATTGATCTCAACATAGTTTTTAACAGCAGAGAGTGGGACTTGCTTTATTTTGTGCCAAAGATTGGCTTGGAAATGATATAGCTTATTGTCATCAAAGTGTTGGTTAATGACTTGTTCGCTAATTTGACTGATCTTGATAATATTTTTTTGAAGATAATGTTTGACCGTATCATCAAGATTGGAATCGGTGACACTTTCAAGAACTGATTTCCCCATTTTCATAAAGCGGCCGACACCGGGTACTTTTTTATTCATCACTGAATTATCAATATAATCCTGAATAGAATGATGGATTAACTCGGTGAGCATACTCGAAAATGCGGGATTGTTCACGATACGTTTAATCAGGGCTTGGCGGTGAGCGCTTTTAGATGAAATATAAAGTGCAATTCGATCAATGGTGTGAACCGAGATAATATCTTCGATTAGAGTCGTTTCGTTAAGCGGGTGAACCAACGCAAATCGAATATGCTCCGCAATCTGTTGAATGAGAGAATCAGTTGCAGGCGTATTTAGAATTTGTTTTTGAAGCAGCGCATTAATCGCCTCGAAAGACCAAATTTTCTTTAAAGGTTGTTTTCTAAACCATTGATAAAAATATAAAAATTCATTTTCAATAGTGTCATCTTGAGAAAATTCATGATCAAGAAATGCCAAATGAGCCTCAATCAACTGTTCGATTTTAGGATTTTTTTCCATGAAAATTCTCAATATCCTTAATTTGATGATGACGTTTTAACGGTATTCATCTTATTTAAAAAACTTAAGTAATGTTGCGCCACAAGATCAGGTGTTTCTACGATAGGTGTATGACCAATTTGATCTAATAGAATAGGGGGATGTGCTTTTTTTAAGGCGGTCCCTAATTCATGTGCAACTTCAACATTTACTATCTGATCTTGTTTTCCCCACAAAATCAATGTTTCAACCTCAATATTTTTTAACAATTGAGCAAATGATTCAACGGTGTACTGTTGATTGAGTTTAACAAGCTGATAAATCAGCTCAGATATATCCGCCGCGCGTTGAATAAGTGCTTGCTCTTGTTGTTTCTTGATTAAACTGGGTACGAAGGGAGCTTTATGCATGACTCTCTTAGAAACATAATTCAAGTCTCCAGGTTGTGAGATTAAAAGCTGCTTTAGATAAATTGGATTATTGAGAAAGAATGTTTTATTACTTCTGAATAATCCACCAGCACTGATCAGAAATAAACTTTTCATTTCTTGAGGATATTTAGCAGCATACATCAGTCCGATTGATCCACCGACAGAGTGACCCGCTAGATTAAGCTGGTTTTCAATGCGTAATGCTTCTGCAAAACGACGTAACTGTTCAGTCAGATGAGGAAGTGATAAGTCAAATCCCTTCGGTGTTAGCGTTTGTCCACTTCCAGGCAAGTCAACGATAATGACGCGATATTGCTGTGTGAGATTCCGAGCTACATGATTCCAACTGTCTCGGTTCATGCCTATACCATGAATTAACAGTAAGGCAGGTCGATCAGCAGGACCACCTTCACTATAAGACCACACAACATCACCGACGCGAATTGTTTTATTGGATAGTCCTGCCCAAGCACGTTCTTCATTTAAAACTTTTTGATAGTCGATGAATTCAACAGTATTTGCTCGGGTAGATGAGATGCCGAGGCTGAGCATTAACGTGAGTAAAATGCAAAATAAATGTTGATGCTTTAATGTGGGTAAAGGAAGATGAACAAACATGCAGGTGAAATCCCTTAAAACAGGGCGACATTATAATCAAGTGACTTTTATAAAGTAGTAGTTAAAAGTAAAAAACAAATCCTATTTTTGTGATAATTGGTTCTCGATTTATATAAGTTTTACTTCATAAACATAAATTTAAGCGCTGAATCAGCTGCTAAAGTGTTTAGTAAGGAATGATCATAATCATCAGATTTGAAGAAATTGAAGATATTTTTAGCAATTAACAAAAATTGTAACAGAGTTTAAATTTTGTCAGTGACAATCAAAAAGCACAGTATTAAAATTACCTCAAACCTTGATAAACCATGGATACAAGATGCTAACTGCACAAGAAGCTTTAGAACGTTTAAAAATTGGTAATCAACGTTTTGTTGAAGGTCAAACCAAGCATCAGCGATTATTGACGCATCATGAGCGTGCTCAGATGGCTGAAACTCAAGAGCCATTTGCGATTGTATTAGGATGTTCTGATTCACGTGTTCCAGCTGAAATGGTTTTTGATCAGGGCTTAGGTGATTTATTTGTTATTCGTGTAGCAGGCAATATCGTAGCTCCATCTCAAGTTGGAAGTGTGGAGTTTGCAGCCGAAAGTTTTAATTGTCCTTTAGTGATTGTATTGGGTCATACACATTGCGGCGCAATCGACTCAACGATTGAAGCATTACGTAATCCTCAACAACCGCCATCTGTTAATTTGATGTCTATTGTCAATCGCGTACGTCCATCAGTCGAAATTTTAATGCAAACTGAGTTAAAAGATGATTTGAAAAAGCTTTCAGTACACGCGGTTCGCTCAAATGTTTTTGCTTCAGTTAACCAGTTGCGCCATGGTTCTGCGGTGTTGGAAAACTTGATTGCACAAGGTAAATTAAAAGTTGTAGGTGCAGAATACTCACTTGAAACAGGTGAAGTTACATTCTTTGACTTCTAATATCAGCATTTTAAAAAAGCCAGCTTAAGCTGGCTTTTTTATTGATTGGGATTTATGGATCTATATGTCTATAACTTTATAGAGCGCCTTTAATATAAGGATATGCATTATTTAAGAGTTTAGGTTGAGCTTGTTCATTAGGATGAATCAGATCTTTTTGCATGAGTTTATTATTTCCAGCAACACCTTCTAGAAAAAAAGGGAGCAACTTCACATTAAATTGCTGGCTCACAACCCTATAATTATTTTCAAAGGCTTTGCTATAGGCTGAGCCGTAATTTGGAGGAATCTTCATGCCAAACATGAGGACTTTGGCATTAGATTTTTGGCTCAATTGAACTAATCGAGTTAGGTTTTGTTGAATCAATTTTGGAGGTTGACCTCTTAAACCGTCATTACCTCCCAATTCAATTACGACAATATCTGGTTTGTGTGTTTGAAGCAATTTGGGCAAACGTGCTAATGCACCACTGCTTGTTTCACCGCTGACACTTGCATTGACCACTCGATGTTGTTTCGGATACTGTTGATCAAGACGTTTTTGCAAAAGATTGACCCAACCTTTCTCGGTGGGTACGCCGTAACCAGCACTTAAACTATCACCAAGAATAAGGATAGTTTTTGCAAAGCTATTGATCGGTAAAAGAAACAGACAACTGCAGATAAATAAAAAGGCAGTTTTTCTCAACGTAACAATATTTAAACTTTGACTGATTTGCATAAAGGCTTTCTATGGTTCGTAATGACTCAACTTCTTCAATCATGCCACAAGCGTTAATTTCTGCACAGCAATTGACACAAACGATACAGATCCAACAAAAAAAGTTGACGATTTTTGAGAATCTAAATCTACAAATTTATCCTGGCGAGCAAGTCGCAATCACAGGCAGATCGGGTTCTGGAAAATCTACACTGTTGGGAATTCTGGCGACATTAGATCAGCCAAGTTCAGGAACATTGTCGATTAATGGTATAGCAGTTGAGCAATTAAGCGAAGAGCAACGCGCTCAAATTAGACTTGAAAATATTGGTTTTGTATTTCAATCCTTTCAGCTTTTACCTTCTTTATCTGCGCTTGAAAATGTCATGTTACCGCTGAGAATTCAAAAGAATTTTGATTATGCCAAAGCAGAACAACAAGCCCTTTATTGGTTGAATAAAGTGGGTTTAGATCGTCAAAGTACTCAAACACCTAAAGTACTGTCTGGGGGAGAACAACAACGCGTAGCAATTGCACGCGCTTTAATTGCTGAGCCCAAAATTGTATTTGCGGATGAACCAACGGGAAATTTAGATGGGACGACAGCCCAGGAGACTGAACAGCTTTTATTTGATTTGAATCGGGAGCTGGGCACTACATTGGTTTTAGTCACCCATGATCAAAAGCTAGCACAAAAATGTGAGACGCATTATGAATTGATCAATGGTCAATTACAAAAAGTACAAGGTGCTTCAAGATCTGGAGAGCGTGTATGAGTGCGCTATTTAAACCTTTGTTGAAGCAAAGTTTTGCTAGCACAGGGATTTATTTGCTCATTTTTGCATTGAGTCTCGCGATTAGTGCGACAACCGCTTTAAAGTTCAGTAATGATCAGATTCAACAAGCTGTTTCATTGCAGGCTGCTAAGCTTCAAGCTGCAGATCTAGTGTTGAGTGATCAATATCCGCTCAATGAAAAATTTAAACAGAAGGCAAGTCAATTCAATCTACAACAGTCCCAAGTGACAGTTTTTGGTTCAATGGCACATACTGATGAACAATTTGTCATGGTGAATGTCAAAGCGATTGAGTCCAATTTTCCGCTACGTGGTGAACTCATTATTCAACCTGATCAGACTGCTATTCGGTCAGGAGAGGTATGGCTGAGTCAACGTGCTTTAGATTTATTAAATGTTAAAATAGGGGAGAGGGTTCAAATCGCAGATGCGAGTTTTACAGTCACAGGAGTCATTGAAAAGGATTCTAACCAAGAACTCGGATTTTCAGCCTTTTCACCTACAGTGATCATTTCACAATCTGATGTTGCGGCAACCAATGCGATTCAGCCTGGTAGTCGTATCGAATATCGTCTGCTTATGTCTGGTGAGCCGAATAGACTTAATGAGTTTACGGCTTATTTTGATCAGCTCCATCCTAAAAAAATGATTGAACCAAATGCAGATGATCAGCAAGCAATGGAAACCCAAAGCTCAATTCGCTTGAGAACTGCGGATGAGGCGAATACCCGCTTGATGCGTCCAATTGAAAATCTAGATACTTTTTTACAGCTTGCAAACATTCTTACAATTTTACTGTGCAGTATTGCAATTGCGTTGACCAGTCAACGGTACGTTCAACAAAATCAAGATCATGTTGCTTTAATGAGATGTATGGGGGCTGCAAAGTTCCAAATTCTTAAGAACTATATTGCATTGCTTATGATTGCCGTCGCAATTTCGATGTTCATCGGTACTGGATTAGGGATTGGTCTAGGCTATATTTTATTACAGTTTATGTTACAACTGATTCCGCATTTAGACATCCAATTTAGCTTGTTTGATTTGGTTCTGGGTCCTTTGCCGATTGCAATATTCACCAGTGTCATTGTGATGTTTGGATTTATTGTCCCAAGTTTGATGCAGCTCTTAAATACGCCTCCAATTCGAGTTATCCGTGAGGATGTTAAATCTACGCGTTCTCTCTTGACCTTATTGGGAGCGGGAGCTGTAAGTCTTATTTTATTTTGTATTTTGCTCACTCAAAATATACAGCTCTCATTGCTCGTCATCGGTACGATCCTCGCATTGTGTGCAAGTATGTTCAGCTTGGTTTGGTTGCTCTTAAAGATGATCAAATCTTTGAAAAATAGATGGTCAGCCTATGTGCGTGTACCTAATCAAACAGCACTTCAAATTACTGCACTTGCATTAGGTCTGAGCCTGATTACAGTTCTTGTGGTATTAAGGACGGATTTATTAGATCGTTGGCAGCAACAGTTACCTGAAGGTACGCCAAATCAATTTATCTATGGTCTTCCTCCATTTGAAGTTGAGCAATTTAAAGCTCAGATCGAAAAAGAAGGTTGGCCAAGTACCCCATTGTATCCGAATGTCCGCGGACGCCTAATTAAACATAATGGTCAGCCATTTTCAGAATCATTAAGAGCGCAAAATAACTCACTCAGACGAGAGTTGAATTTGACTCAAGCTCAAGGCTATCCAGAAGATAATGTCATTGTCAGTGGGCAGCCGCAATTGCAGCAGGTGGGAGATGTTTCTGTAGAGGCAAATCTTGCTGAAGAGTTAGGAATAAAAGTGGGTGATCAACTCAGTTTTAGCTTGCCAGAAGGGGAACTTCAAGCCAATGTTGTAAATTTAAGAACAGTCGAGTGGGAAAGCTTCAGTCCAAACTTTTTCTTCATTTTTTCACCGAATACGATGGATGAAAATGCTGGAAGTTATTTAGGAAGTTTTTTTGTACCTCAATATGAAAAATCCAAGTTAGTCAATCTAATTCAGCAGTTCTCAAATACTGTATTTATCGATGTTTCCTTAATTTTAGAGGAAATTAAAAACTTAGTATCTGTTCTGGTTCAGATTATTACCATTCTTGCGCTTCTCGTCAGTGTTTCAGGCTTTTTGGTGTTGATTGCTTGCATTAATTTATTGATGGATGAGCGAAAGCGAGAAGTCGCGATTTTAAGATCATTTGGCAGCTCAAAATCCAATTTGAAAAATATGCTGAGTTTAGAAATTGGATTTATCGGCTTTATGGCTGGCTTAGTATCGTGTTTTTTTGCTGAGGTCATCAGTGCGATCGCCAGTTATAAAATGGAGCTCGCAATACAACCGCATTGGGAAATCTGGGTGATTCTACCCATGAGCATGATGATCTTATGTGCGCTGATTGGTCGTTATCGTTTAAGCTACCTAACTGAGATTCCTCCATTAAAAAGCTTGCGCGAACTCAATCAATCATAAAATTTATGAGGTCTAAAAAATGCAATTGGAATTAATACGCCAATTGCATTTTCATTTGCTGCAAAATTTCAGCCCAAATGGGTTGTATTCCGCTCACTAAGCCTAAGTTATATTGATACATGAGCCAACATAAGAAGATGCCTAGAGGAAGTACCACGATGGTGGTGGTGAAGCCTAGTCTAAATCGTTGACCGATGTACCAACATAAAGCCATGACTGCACCCATCAACATTCCGCCAATATGCGCTGCATTATTTATTCCAGGGATCATGAATCCCATAGCAATATTTAATGCCAAGATGATCAGCAGCGATTTACGATCAAAGAGAAATTGTTGTTGTGGTAAAGGGGGAAAAAGAGATAAGAGTGTTAAAGCACCACCTAAACCCATAACGGCACCTGATGCACCTGCGGATACACGTGGAAATAAATCATGATTGACATGCTCCAATAGCTCGTAACTATTCCGAATATCAATCAGCCCACTGACCAAGCTTCCCATAATGCCTGCTAATAGATACAAGCCTAAAAAATAAACGTGTCCAAGTGTTTTCTCAGCGACATTGCCAAAGATATACAATGCCCACATATTGAGCATTAAATGAATAAGACCAAAATGAAAAAATGTACTGCTGAAGATTCGGAGGGGTTCCTCTAAATAAGTCAGCGGTGCATAATCAGCACCCCAGCGCAAAGCATCTATTGTTGCTGGGTTTGATACATCCACCCCGCTAAAGATTTGCCAGATAAAAAGTCCAACATTCAGTGTAATGAGTAAAAACGTAATCTGACTTAACGGTAGACGTGATTGGCTTTGAAATTGGGGTGGTTGCATTTCAGTCATGTCATTGTATTCTGTGATAGTGATATGGATTAAGGTCAAGCATGTACTACGCTAACAAAAGGAGCAACACACTGACATGAAAGCATTTATTGTTCGAACTTTATTGGTCATTGTCAGTATCATCCTTGTAATTCAACTATGGATTTTTTCAAGTCTTGCATGGTGGAGAACCAATGCTGTTGATACAACGATGCTCATGCGTTGGACATATTGGACCGACAGTTCGAAGCCTATTCAGCATCAATGGCGTGATTATGAGAATATCAGTGATCATCTGAAACGTGCGATTATTGCAGCTGAAGATGCGAAATTTATGCAACATCATGGTTTTGATTTTGATGGCATAAAACATGCTTTGGAAAGAAATAAAGAAAAAGAACAAGTGGTTGCGGGTGGATCTACTATTTCCCAACAGTTGTCCAAAAATCTATTTTTATTTAATAAGCGTTCTTTTTTGCGTAAAGGACAAGAGGCTGTCGCCACTGTCATGATGGAGCGTATGTGGTCAAAACAACGCATTCTTGAGGTATACATGAACTCCATTGAATTTGGAGATCATATCTTTGGTGTGGAAGCTGCAGCACGTCATTATTTTGGAAAATCTGCAAGCAGTCTAACACGTGAGCAAGCCGCATTTTTGGCAGCGATCCTGCCAAATCCGCGTTATTATCAACATCACCGACAAGATCGCAAACTCAAAAATAAACAGCGTATTATTTTGCGTTACATGAATGCTTCAAGAATTCCGTGAGATGTAATTGTCTAAAAACTTTCGTGAGATCAAAAATGCACAGTGATCATGCGCATTTTTTATGAAATTGTCATAAATTTGAAGCATACTTAAGAAAGATCTTTAGCATGCAGGTTTTGTGGTATGAATACCGCGATGACAAATACTCCAACTGAATATACTTATAATGAACGATATATCAATCGTGAACTTTCGATTTTAGATTTTCATCTTCGTGTTTTAGAACAAGCGGTTGATCCATTGCATCCATTGCTTGAGCGAATGAATTTCTTATTGATTTTTTCAAGAAATATGGACGAATTCTTTGAAATTCGTGTTGCGGGTGTTATGGAGCAATTGGAGCTCGGTAATGAAAGCCGTAGTCCAGATGGGTTAACACCAAAGCAAGTTCTTGAGAAAATTTCACAGACTGCGCATGCTGCAATAGAGCGCCAATATCGTATTTTGAATGATGAAATTTTTCCAAAATTACGTGAAGAAGATATCTGCTTCTTACGTCGTGGAGAGTTAACACCTGCTCAATCCCAATGGATTAAAAAATATTTTCAGGAACAAGTAGCGCCAGTACTTACTCCAATTAGTTTAGATCCAGCTCATCCATTCCCGCGTTTAGTCAATAAATCACTCAACTTTATCGTCACGCTAGAAGGTAAAGATGCTTTCGGACGACAGATTGATTTAGCTGTTGTTCCTGCGCCACGTTCTTTACCACGTGTGGTTCGTTTACCTGACGAGTTAACCGATGGTAAAGAACACCACGTGATGCTGTCAGCGATTATTCATGAGCATGTCTCTGATTTATTCCCAGGAATGACTGCGACAGGTTGCTATCAATTCCGTGTGACGCGAAATGCGGATTTAGCCCTTAATGAAGATGTCGAAGATTTGGCAAAAGCATTAAAAGGGGAGTTAAACTCTCGTCGATTTGGACGTGCTGTCCGTTTAGAAGTGACAGAAAATTGTCCAAAACATATTTATGATTATCTTCTCAACGAATTCGACTTACATGAAGAACAATTATATAAAGTTGATGGACCTGTAAACTTGGCGCGTTTAGTGTCTAATTTTAAACGTCCACATTTAAGATATGACTCCCATACGCCGGTCATTCCTAAAGTATTAAAGAAGTCTGAAAATGTTTTTTCTGCAATGAAGAAACAGGACATTCTTTTACATCATCCATTTGAATCATTTGCTCCAGTTATTAATTTATTACGTGAGGCAGCACGAGATCCACAAGTTTTAGCGATTAAGCAAACATTATATCGAAGTGGACCTGATTCTGAGATTGTTCAAGTGTTGGCTGAAGCTGCACGTAATGGTAAAGAAGTCACAGCTGTCATTGAACTTCGAGCGCGATTCGATGAAGAGTCAAATATTGCGGTAGCAAATGTTTTGCAAGAGGCTGGTGCTGTGGTGGTTTATGGCATCGTAGGCTATAAAACACATGCAAAAATGATTCTCGTTGTGCGCCGTGAAAATAATAAATTGGTTCGTTATGTGCACTTAGGTACAGGGAATTATCATGCAACCAATGCCCGGATCTATACCGATTACGGATTGATGACAACGGACAAAGAGCTTTGTGAAGATGTGCATCGTATATTCCAAGAGTTGACTGGAATGGGCAAAATGGCAAAATTGAAGAAATTACTTCATGCGCCATTTACGTTGCATACACAGTTAATTAGTTATATTGATGAAGAGATTGCTCACGCCAAAGCGGGCAAGCCAGCTCAGATTATCGTAAAAGTGAATGCGCTGACTGAAGTGCAACTGATTAATAAACTTTATGAAGCATCACAAGCTGGTGTGCAGATTGATTTAATCATACGTTCAATTTGTTGCTTAAGACCGGGTTTATCAGGTCTTTCTGAGAATATCCGTGTGCGCTCTATTGTTGGACGATTCTTAGAGCACACACGTGTGTATTATTTTGGAAATGCAGGGCAACCACGACTGTATTGTTCAAGCGCAGACTGGATGGATCGTAATTTATTTAATCGTGTTGAAGTTTGTTTCCCTGTTGAGGATCCAACTTTGAGAAAGCATATTTATCAACATGGTTTATTAAATTATATGAAAGATAATCAACAAGCTTGGTTGTTAAATGGTGATGGAACTTGGTCACGTGCGCAATGCGATGAAGGTGAGACTCCTCATAATGCGCAACATAAATTGCTTGAACTTTTTAAATCTTAAATGATTTTTATAAAAAAAGGAGCCAAATGGCTCCTTTTTTGTGATGGCTTATTAGCAAATATCAGCAGTAATGCGCTGTAGAATTTGTAAAAGGACATCAAATTCGCTTTGCAATGGCGTACTTTTACGCGTCACTAATGACAGAATGCGTGAAGGGGCATTCTCAATTGGTCGGATCACCAATTGATCATTATTTTTCAGCATATGTGTATTTACCGCAATCTGAGGTAGTAATGTAAAGCCCAGATTAGAACTCACCATTTCAACCAAGGTTGGTAATGAGCTCGCTTTAAGACGATGATCATTTTTGCGTTCACCGATAGGGCATACACTTAAAGTATGGTCTCTTAAGCAATGACCTTCTTCAAGTAACATGAGGTGTGTCAAATCAAGGTCTTCTAGAGATTTAGCTTGCGACGTTTTGTGGTCAGCTTTATTTGCAACTAAGTACAAACTCTCTTTCGCAACTTCAGCGACTTTTAAGCCACGTGTGTCGAATGGGAGCGCTAACATGATCATGTCTAAATTGCCATGTTCTAGCTTTTCAACCAAATGTTCACTCTGTGCTTCATGAAGATGTAGTTGAATTTTAGGCAGCTCTTTATGAACTTCTTCTAACAATTGCGACAAAATAAATGGTGCAATCGTTGGAATAATTCCTAAATGAAGATCACCAGTAAGTGGTTCGCTCATCTCACGGCTCAGTCGCATGAGATCTTGAGCATCTGCAAGAAGGACACGTGCTCGTGCAACCACTTGCTCACCGAGAGGGGTTAAACGTACATTTTGGCGATCACGTTCAACGAGAACGCCACCCAATAAACGCTCGAGCTCCATAATCCCGCCAGAAAGCGTAGACTGAGTAACGAATGAGCGACGTGCTGCTTCTGTAAAATGCAACGTCTCAGACAGAGTCACGAGATATGACAGCTGTCTTAGGGATGGTAATGCAGCCATAGTGTCCTAGTGTTTATCATTTAAAATGTTTTGCAAACAAACCACTCAGTTGTGGGATGAAATGCGCAGGAATATCATGCCCCATTCCTTCGATTAATTCAAACTTTGCGCCTGATATTGCTTTTGATACTGCCTTGCCGTGGCTAAAAGGGAGTAGACGATCCTTTGAACCATGTACAACCAGTGTTGGCTTTTGAATTTGCTTATCGATAGAAACTAATGAGCCTGTACATAATATTGCTAAAAACTGTTGAAGTACACCCGCTGGATGATAACTACGCTTATATAATTTACGCGCGTTTTGAATAACTTCCAATTGATTGACGTAACCAGGTGAACCAATCGTCTGAATGACTTTAATACTATGATTTACAATACCATCTTCATCATTCGATGCAGGGCGACCAATAAGACTAAATAATTGTTTTGGAAATGGTGGCGGAAGAAATGGCTGATTATTACTGGTAAATAATAATCCTAGTTTATCCACTTTTTCTGGATATTTTGCTGCCAAAATCTGTGCGATCATTCCCCCCATTGATGCACCAATAATATGCGCTTTTTCAAGACCTAATCGTTCAATGAGTAACGCTACATCTTCAGCCATATCATATAAATTGTAAGGAGAGCCTTGATTTCCTAAACCAAAAGCAAATCGACCCATAAGTTTAAATGTATTGAGGCGAGGTCCCTTGTGCTTAATTTTTGTTGAGAGCCCAATATCTCGGTTATCGAAACGAATGACTCTGAAACCTTGATCTATTAATGATTTGCAAAAAAAATCTGGCCAAAAAAGCATCTGTGCACCCAGTCCCATGATGAGAATAATCGTAGGATGTTCAGCCTTGCCACCAACTTCAATATGAAGGTCGATCCCATTGCCTAGACTTACTTTACTTTCTTGCATGAATGGAGCATAAGGTGAAACTTGATATTCTAGTGCGTTATTCATTTTTATTGTGTCCAAACTGAAAGGGTACTTTCATTTGAAAATACCCTAAATCTTTGAATAATTAAACGGCAGCTGGAATTAAATCCGGAACCAGTTTGGTCAATGTTAAACGTTGCTTCGCTGCTGTTGGTCCAAGTAGCACAAATCCACGAAGCGTTGATTCTTGGTCAAGTGCTTTAGCAATAATTCCGTCATCGAGTTCTTCAGTTTCCCAAGTTGCTTCTACACCTTGAGGTATAGGTAATACAGTCAGTGGTGCCGCAGGGGTTTTCACTGCGACTGGCATCGCTGGATAATGAACTTGTGTATTTTCACCAGACAATGTTTTAGCTAAAGCACGTGCTTGTTGCATAATTGGCATGACATACGGAAGCAGTAAACCATTTACTTCTGCACAATCACCTAATGCATAAATATCGGTCTTATTGGTTTCCATTAAAGTGTTAGTCACAATTCCACGGCTGGTATGGATTCCTGCTTCTTGTGCAACTGATGTATTTGGTTGCAGGCCAACAGCGGAAAGAACAACGTCAGCTGTAAAGCTCTGTCCATTTGCAAGCGTTACGGTATAGCTTTCGTCTGAATTTTTACTTACACGATCTACAGTGGTGCTTAATGCAAACTGAATACCTGTTTCTTCAAGATTTTGCTGGAAAGCATGTGCAACGTGTTCTGGTAGAAGGCGACCCAAAGGTTGTGGGGCAAGATCAATCACAGTCGCTTGATGACCAGTGTTCTGTAAATCGTTGGCAAACTCACACCCAATGAGGCCTGCACCTAAAATGACAACACGCTTGTCTTGTTTAAGGTCGAGCTTAGAGCGAAATTCACGATAATCAATCAGTGAGTTAACTACATGAATATCATCAGCGCCATCACCTGAAATGGCTAAACGAATAGGGTTAGCACCTACAGCTAATATTAATTTGCTGTATATAAGGTTTTCAGCTTGTCCATCTTTTGTGTAGGTCAATTGATGTTGATTTGCAGAAATTGAAGTTACAGTCGCATGATGAATAATTTGCATATTCAATTGCGCAGACATTTTCTCAGCATCACCTAAGGCAATTTGCTCTGGCGCTTTTTTACCTACAAGTGCATTAGATAAAGTTGGTTTTGCATAGTTCACCGCATCATCTGAGCAAATCATAACAAGTGCTTGTTCAGCATTCAGTTTGCGAAACTCTCGCGCTAATGTGTAACCTGCCATGCCAGAGCCAACAATGATGATCGGTTGCATAGTACTCTCCAATACTGATAATTTTTTTAGTAAATAAGAAAAAAGACCATATCAAAATGGTCTTTAAAGGAAATCTGTATTAGATTTCAATCATTTCAAAATCTGCTTTTGATACGCCGCAATCTGGGCAAGTCCAATCATCTGGAATATCTTCCCATTTAGTGCCTGCAGCAATGCCATCTTGTGGCCAGCCTTCTGCTTCGTCATAAATCCATCCACAAACGATGCATTGATATTTTTTCATTTGATTCTCCAAAAAATACTGACAATTCCATTTATTGGTGTCAGCCAAAATCTTTCTCACACCTAGACTCGAGTGATATGAATTTTTATCGTTCATATTCAAGCAAATTTTTACGCAGTTCGAGGTGGAAAGTAAAGTAAATAACGGAGTTTAGCTGACTAAAAGAGAAGCTGAATGGCAGATTAGGACAAAACGCATGCTAATTATGCTAATGCATGATAGGACTGAGCATTAAATCTTTGAAATATTTGCCAAAATTATATGTATTATGATTTAAAAAAATTGTCAGACTTTTGTCGCGTATTGATTTACTAGCTATTCATATAAAATTTATACTGTTTGTATTTTATACTTGTTATTTAATTAAAAAATGGTTTATTAAAAATCAATAAGTTATATTGGTTGGTATTTTTTCTTAGCTCATGTTTGCTATATTTTTTGTCAATAATTCGTTAAAATTCACGCATTCTTTTGTCTAATTTTTATCTCCTATGTCTACTTCTTTGTCTACATCATTGTGGTCACACATTCGTACGGTCCAAGATTTTCCAAAACCAGGAATTTGTTTCTTTGATTTAACTCCTTTGTTCATGCAGAGCATTGCACCTTTAACTGACGCCTTAATCGAAAGTATTCCTGCGGAGCAATTGGCAGAGGTAGAGAGTTTCGTTGCGGTTGAAGCACGTGGGTTTGTTTTGGCGAGTTTGTTGGCGCAACGTACTGGTAAGGGGTTGTTGTTGGTTCGTAAAGCTGGAAAATTACCACCACCAGTAATTGGTGTGGGCTATAGCCTTGAGTATGGCATGGACCGTTTAGAAATGTCTGCGGATGTACAGGCTCAAAAAGTGATTATTGTTGATGATGTATTGGCCACAGGTGGTACATTAAAAGCAGTTAAGCAATTGATGGATAAATGTCAGCACACTGTTTTAGGGGCGAGTATTTTCCTTGATTTGCCAGACTTACACGCGGATTTAGGAATGAATATTTGGTCTGTTTTGGACGATAAATCAAAACCTCAAATTTAAGTCGAAAAGCCTTGTGATTCACAAGGCTTTTTTAATGTGATTGATGATTTGAGTGGCTGACTAATCCGATCAGGTAATTCAGGCGATCAGGGTTTTCCAGTTGATGACGGCCACCAATAATACTTTCAACGTACATGTATGGCTCTAATAAGTCAGAGGTACTATGCATATCAATCAGTTCATCACCAAGTTCGATATAAGCGATTTGAGATGAGGTTTTGGATTGAAGCTCCTCAATTGTAATCGCTGGATAATCAGGATCAAAAGATGGCATTAGGCTCGGATTTGCAATCACAGCAGGAAGTTGAAATCGATTTGACATCTTTAATGCCCAGTAACCACCTAGACTATGTCCTACTAAAATGTCTGGTTTAATTTTCTCGATCATATCGATATAAAAACGTTCAACAGCAGCGTATTTTAAATTTCGATAATCAACATTAATGCAATATTTATTTTTAGAAAGAATTGCCTGAAACTTGGTAGATTCTCTTGAAGAATCTAATCCATGCATAAACAATACTTTAGGCTCTTGAGTGTTCATAAGTCATCATTAAATCCATTCTATTTTTTATGATTGTTGAAAGTATACTTTTCCACAATTTATAGGATGATTGTAGAGTGCTGTATTCAAAGTACAACTTAGCTTTTGGTCTAAGAAATGTTCAGACCTAGACTTTAGTGGATGAAATTAAGCGTTTTTCAAATGGCTGATTATTTTTTCTAATGCTCAAGTACTTTGAATTCTGCTATGCTATGCAACTTCTTTTTTAAATAAAATTACGAGGCAGAGATGACGCAACAAAACGCTCAATCGACTTCTGAACAAGCCATTTCCGAAAACGATTTAATCGCACAGCGTCATGCCAAGTTAAAACAGATTCAAGATAAGGCTCAAGAGCAGGGTACGAGCCCTTGGCCAAACACGTTTAAGCGTGAACATTATGCACAAGACCTTCAGGATCAGTTTGCTGATAAATCAAAAGAAGAAATTGAAGGCAGTGAAAAAGTTTATGTCAAAGTTGCTGGTCGGGTGATGTTGAACCGCGGTTCGTTCATGGTGATCCAAGACATGACCGGCCGTATTCAGCTTTATGTTGCACGTAAAGAATTATCTGCAGAGACTTTAGACACCATTAAAGGTCTTGATCTAGGTGATATTATTGCCGTTGAAGGTTACATTGGACGTTCAGGCAAAGGTGATCTTTATGTGCATATTGAACATTTTGAACTCCTCACTAAATCACTCCGTCCTCTTCCAGATAAGTTCCACGGTCTAACAGATACAGAAGTTAAATACCGTAAACGTTATCTTGATCTGATCGTTAACGAAGAAACGCGTAAGACTTTTGAAATTCGAGCAAAAGTAGTTGCTGGTATTCGTAACTTCTTGACTGAAAAACGTTATATGGAAGTTGAAACGCCAATGATGCATGTGATTCCAGGTGGTGCTTCTGCGCGTCCATTTGAAACGCATCACAATGCCTTAGACATGCCATTATTCTTACGTATTGCACCAGAACTTTACTTAAAGCGTTTGGTTGTAGGTGGTTTTGAACGTGTGTTTGAGATTAACCGTAACTTCCGTAATGAAGGTGTGTCTACACGTCACAACCCAGAATTCACCATGATCGAATTCTACCAAGCTTATGCAGACTACAAAGACTTGATGGAACTGACAGAGCAAATGCTAGAAAAACTAGCAATTGATATCTTAGGTTCGACAGATGTACCTTATGGCGAAGAAGTGTATAGCTTCAAAGGTCCATTCAAGAAAATCTCAATGTTTGATGCAATTCTTGAACATAACCCACAATTTACACCTGAAAATGTAAATGATCGCGAGTTCTTAGCTGAGTTTGTTAAGAATGAACTTAAAGAGCAAGTGAAGCCAGGTTTTGGTCTAGGTAAGCTTCAAACGATTGTATTTGAGGAAACTGTTGAAACGAAACTTCGTCAACCGACCTTCATTACTGAATATCCTGCGGAAACCTCTCCATTGGCACGTCGTAACGATGACAACCCGCACATTACTGACCGTTTTGAATTCTTCATTGGTGGTCGTGAGCTTGCAAATGGCTTCTCAGAGTTAAATGACCCAATTGACCAGGCTGAGCGTTTCCAAGCACAGGTAGCTGAAAAAGATGCGGGTGATGATGAAGCAATGCACTATGATGCCGACTTCGTTGAGGCGCTTGAATATGGATTACCTCCTACAGCAGGTGAAGGGATTGGTATTGATCGTCTGGTAATGCTATTTGCCAATGCGCCAAGTATTCGCGATGTGATCTTATTCCCACATATGCGTCACAAAAATGCGTAATAGCGAAATTAAAAAAGCCCTTCTTTGAAGGGCTTTTTTAATTTTTCTTAACATAAAATTAAATTTAAATGTTTTTTAGTGTGAGTGCATTTTGAGGTTTTAATCACAAAATATTTAATTAAGGTGATAAAAAATATAGAAAATTATCATTAAGGCTAATCTGTTTAACCAGCTGTATGTTTATCAAAATATTTATACAATGTTATTAAATGTATCTAATTAAATGCTTAATGTAAAGTTAATGGATTTATAAATTAAAAATTCAAATAATCAATAAGATATAATCCTAAATTGATTTGTGATGAACCCGAATAGACTTATAAAAATCCTATCATCGAGCTTACTATTTTCTAGTCCACTGGTGTTTGCCAATGGTATTCTCCTCAACGATGAAAACCTGAGAGATGATTTAAATTGGCTGAATCAACAAGGTGTGATTCAAATAAGCACCTCGACATGGCCGCTAAGTGGTGATGAAGTCCAACGTGCCCTCTCCAATGCTAAAATTAACTCCATTGAACAACAAAAGGTTATTCAGGAAGTCGAAAGAGCGATTAAGCAGCAAAATGAAACATTAAAAGTTGATGCTTTCGCGGAGAGTGATCAAAAGAAAATCCCACAATCTTTTGCCGATCATCAAAAAGCACAATATGCGCTTGGTGCAGAGTTAAATCTTGGGGGGCAAAATTGGGATGCGAAGCTCAAAGTTAGAGGTGAAAAAGACCCTCAGATAGACAATGGGCAAGACGTTAACCTAGAAGGCTCATATCTTGCGGGTAAACTTTGGAATCAATGGCTCATTGCTGGTCAGATTCCAACCTACTGGGGACCTGGACACGATGGTAGTTTGATACGTGGAGATGCAAGTCGACCAGTATATGGTTTCACTCTACAGCGTGCTGAACAGTCTGCTTTTGATCATAAATGGCTCTCATGGATCGGGCCTTGGCAATACCAAGCTTTTGGCGGCCAGGTAGATGATTATAAAGCAGTTCCTGATGCTAAAATTATTGGTTTACGTTTGACCGCACAACCACTACCTTATTTAGAGTTCGGTGCATCACGCATTATTCAATGGGGTGGTGAAGGTCGCCCTGAGGATTTAGGAACTCTCTGGGATGCTTGGATTGGTAAAGATAATGTTTACGGGGATACTGTTAATCCATCTAACCAGATTGCTGGATTTGATGCGCGTTTGAATCTAAGCTATTTATTGAACCAGCCAATCGGCGTCTATGCTCAATACGTGGGGGAAGATGAAGCAGGTGGCTTACCTGCTAAGAAAATGTATCAGGCTGGGGTGGATTATTCTTCATCTTTAAAAAAAATGCCTTATCAGGTTTATGCTGAGTGGGTAGACACCACTACAAATGGGAAGGCCCAAGGAATATCTTATAATCACAGTGTTTATACAGATGGATATTATCAACATGGCTATCCTCTTGCACATGCGATTGGAGGAGATGGTGAGATGATTTCTTTGGGTGGAAATATTCGTTTTGATGCCATGAATAGACTTTCAGGTCGCGTATTATTTGCAAAAGTAAATCAATCAAATCGAGATACCAATGCTGCATTTTCTGAGGAAGATGATATCCAAGCATTAGATTTAACTTGGACGCATTTTGTGAAGCCGAATTTGCCATTAAAGATTAATGGTTGGATTGCAGATTCAGATCGTCATGGTAATGATGCAGGTGCTTCTGTTGGTATTGAAATACCTTTAGATGTCAAAAAACTGGGACGTTAATATTCTGAGATTAGCATTTGAAAAAGCCACCTAAAAAGGTGGCTTTTTTTATATGAGACTTGTTTGTATCCGAACTTTCATTTCTAAGCTAAGTTGCGCGATATAATCCTTCATCCATGGGTAATTCTGTCCCATTGGATTTACTTTAGTGGCTGTGTCTAAAAAACTAAGCTCAGGCTGACTGAATAATTGCTTTTCTAAGCAGTCTTTAAATTGCTCAGCGTTCGCATATAAATCTGTTTCAACTACAAAAAAGTGTTTTGGATAATTGTAAAAGGCGTAGCACAAATTAAAAGCTTTTTGATTGCCTTTTAAATGACCAATACTAATTTCACTTCTATGATCTTGATTGCTATGTGTAACGCCAATCAAGAACTTTAGTTTTTGATCAGTATGTTCAACAGCAAACTGTAAGCCAATTTGATCAGCAGTTAACTCGTGCTGAACAAAAATATTTAAAGCAGAACCATTTTCAGTAAACGGTTCTTGTAACACTAGAATTTGATGATGCTGATAAATATGACCAGCAATTTGAGCTCGCTCTAAATGTTGTTTAAGAGATTCAAGGCTAAGCATGGGAGATAAAAATAACTAATTTAGAGATTTTTTATATTGAATGAATCCTGTCTCGGTTGCAACACGATTATACAAAAGTCTAGCGTTATCATTGCTTTTATGGGTTAGCCAGTACACTCTATCATAATTATTTTTACATTCATCATAGCTAAATTCTATTAATTTCCTGGCTAAGCCCTGATTCCTGTAATTTGCATCAATAAACAAATCTTGGAGATAACAATAAGGGAGTGTAGTCCAAGTGCTTGCGTGAGAAATGAGATGTACAATTCCGACGACATTTTGATTTTTTATAATGGCATAGCCAAACATATCGGTTTGCGACGCATCAGATAATCGTTTGAAAGTCAGAGCCGCTTGTTGAGGATTCAATTCGGTCTTGTAGAATTCAAGGTAAGCTGACCAAAGGGCTAACCATTCTTGGTATTTTATATTAGAAAGGCCTGTAATTGTTATCATAATTAGATTGTCTCTTTGCTTATATTCTATTTGAGTATATTAATATAAAAAAACGAGATAAAGCTCCGTTGTCTAAATCACTATAATGAATATAAATTTTCAAAAGTGTCATAAGTACACATATTCTAGCTGGTGTTGTCCATGTCATTAAATGAGGAAAGACTTACTCATCTTAAACAGCTTGAAGCTGAGAGTATTCATATCATTCGCGAAGTTGCTGCAGAATTCGAAAATCCAGTCATGCTTTATTCGATTGGTAAGGACTCGGCAGTTATGCTGCATTTAGCGCTTAAAGCATTCTATCCTGCAAAACTCCCTTTTCCACTGTTACATGTAGATACAGGTTGGAAATTTAAGGACATGATTGCTTTCCGCGACAATATGGCTAAGCAACACGGTTTCGATCTTATCGTCCACCAAAATAAAGAAGGTAAGGATGCTGGGATTAACCCATTTGATCATGGTAGTTCGAAATATACTGATATCATGAAAACTCAGGGTTTAAAACAGGCATTAGATAAATACAAGTTCGATGCTGCATTTGGTGGTGCTCGCCGTGATGAAGAAAAATCACGTGCCAAAGAACGTGTGTATTCATTCCGTGATGATAAACATCGTTGGGATCCTAAAAACCAACGTCCAGAACTTTGGAATCTTTACAATGGTAAAGTGAATAAAGGCGAAAGTATCCGTGTGTTCCCATTGTCGAACTGGACTGAGCTTGATATTTGGCAATATATTTACTTAGAAAGTATTCCACTTGTTCCATTGTACTTGGCGGCAGAACGACCTGTTGTTGAGCGTAGTGGTACATTAATTATGGTGGATGATGAGCGTATGCCTTTAAAAGAAGGTGAAGTTCCACAAATGAAATCGGTTCGTTTCCGTACTTTGGGGTGTTACCCATTGACAGGTGCGGTGGAGTCAACTGCTAACACCTTGCCAGAAATTATCCAAGAAATGTTGCTTGCAACGAGTTCTGAGCGCCAAGGTCGAATGATTGACCATGATGAAGCCGGCTCGATGGAAAAGAAAAAGCAAGAAGGTTACTTCTAGAATCTCTCTTGCGCAGCAGCGTTGCTCCTCTCTTTGTAAAAGAGAGGAGTCATCCTCCTTTTTCAAAGGGGGAACGAGGGGGATTCAAATACACCGATTTCAACATATTTGTGGAGCTATGAGCCATGTCTCATCAATCAGATTTGATTAGCCAAGATATCTTGGGTTATTTAAAACAACACGAAAATAAAGACTTATTACGCTTTTTGACTTGCGGTAACGTAGATGATGGTAAATCAACTTTAATTGGTCGTTTACTTTACGATTCAAAATTGATTTATGAAGATCAATTGCAAGCAGTGACACGTGATTCTAAAAAAGTCGGTACAACAGGTGATGCACCTGACTTAGCGTTACTTGTAGATGGTTTACAAGCAGAGCGTGAACAAGGTATTACGATTGATGTAGCTTACCGTTATTTCTCTACAGAAAAACGTAAGTTCATTATTGCCGACACTCCGGGGCATGAACAATACACACGTAACATGGCTACAGGTGCGTCTACGTGTGATCTTGCGATCATTTTAATTGATGCGCGTTACGGTGTTCAGACGCAAACACGTCGTCATACGTATATTGCAAGCTTACTTGGTATTAAGAACATTATTGTTGCGATCAACAAAATGGACTTGGTTGAATTCTCTGAAACTCGTTTCAATGAAATTCAAACAGAATACGCAGGCTTTGTTGCACAACTTGGCGATCGTAAACCATCTAACATCATCTTTACGCCGATTTCTGCGTTAAATGGTGATAACGTTGTAAACAAATCACCAAATACACCTTGGTACACAGGCGAAACTTTGATGGGTACGCTTGAATCTGTAGAGATTAATCGTACTTCAGCTAAAGCTGACTTCCGCTTCCCTGTACAGTATGTGAACCGTCCTAACCTCGATTTCCGTGGTTTCTGCGGTACGATCGCCCTAGGTGATATCAACGTTGGAGATACGATTACTGCGTTGCCATCAGGTAAATCATCTACAGTTAAAGAAATCGTTACTTTTGATGGTAACTTAGAACGTGCAGTTGCCGGTCAAGCAGTGACATTAACGTTAAACGACGAGATTGATATTTCTCGTGGTAACGTACTTGTACGTGCAGACCAAGAAGTACCGGCAATTTCTCGCTCTGTTCAAGCGACTGTTGTATGGATGGCTGACCAACCGCTTGCGATTGGTAAGTTATATAACGTGAAGATTGGTACGCAAACTGTTCCTGCTAAGGTAACAGCAATTAACTTCCGTACAAACGTAAATACGCTTGAAAAAGTTCAAGTTGAAAACTTAGAGCTGAATGCGATTGCGAATGTAACGATTGAATTTGATGCACCAGTAGTATTTGACCGTTATCAAGATAGCCGTTACACAGGTTCATTTATCTTTATTGACCGCTTAAGCAACGTTACAGTTGGTGCAGGTATGGTTGAAGAGGCAGTTGAGTGGACTGCACATAATGAGCCTGTAACATCAGAAGCACGTGCGGCGCGTTTGGGTCAAAAACCTGCTGCGGTAACTGTATCAAATGCTGCAATTGTGAATGCACAAGTATTAGAAAGCTTATTGATCCAACAAGGTGTTGTCGCGATAGCTAAAGCTGGTTTAACTGCTGAGCAAGTTGCATTATTACGTGAAACTGGAGTGGTGGTCATTACTGATACTGCAACAGGTACGGATGCAAGTTTTGAAGTAGAAGCTGCTGAAGAATTGGCTGAGAAGATTGTGGAATTGGTTCGTCTTTAAGATTGACTGATTTAAAAAAGCCCGCCTGATGGCGGGTTTTTTTATTTAAAATTCAATAACGACCACACTAGCCCTAATGAGCTAAGATAGAATGAACATTAACGATAAATTCGAGATATGATGAAAATAGTAGCGTATTTGCTTTTGATGCTCTTAACGGCATGTGTTAATGCTCCGATACAACAAAAACACCCTAGTAAAGCTTGTTTAGAATACCAACAAATGATGACAGCGCCTATGCCTAGAGAAGCTATGCAAAAACTGCAAAAAAAATGCTTCGAATCTAAAGAATTGAGATTAACGGTAAAATTGGACTAAAAACTTAAAACATTTTCGTAGAGTAGAAAAGCTAAAAAATAAAATCATCGTTTAAAGTTAAATATTTTTTTATTGCTCATGAGTCTTGATTAAGATGGAAACTAATCCATTCTATTTAATATACATTTACTAAGAAAAAATTATTAAATCATGCCTCAAGGTTCAAAATTTTAACGATATTGGATTAGTTTTGTGTGCTTGAAACTTGAAAAATATAGGAATAGTGATTGCATTGGTGCTAAATTAAATGAGATGAAATGATTAGGCGCTACAATGAATAAAGCACTCCCAAAATTTCACCCCAAACATCTCAATTGGCTGATGCCGTTAATTTTGTCATGTTTGATGAGTGGTTCAATTTCTTTAATTAATATTGTAATGAATCGTGGATTTTTTGATGGGATCTGGGCGGTCTGGATAAAGACGTGGGCAATGTCTTGGTTAATCGCATTTCCATTGATCTTAATATTTTTACCTGTGGTAAGAAAAATCTTAATGCGTTTTGTAAAAACGATACCATAGCCCTTGAATGAAAGGTTTGATTAGCATTTAAAACAACAATTATAAAATTCTATGATCTTGCAACTGTTAAAAAATCGGGATAATTTTGCAAGTCGATAAAAATTACAACCTAAGGATTGGCATGACATATAACTCAGTATTCAAGGAAAACTTATTTCAGAATCAGGTCATCATTGTGACAGGAGGTGGTTCTGGTATTGGACGTTGTACAGCTCATGAGCTTGCATCATTGGATGCACAAGTGATTATTACAGGGCGTACCCAAGAAAAACTCGATAAAGTTGTTGCTGAAATCATGGAAGATGGTGGTAGAGCCTATGGCATCGTTTGTGATAATCGTGATGAAGCACAAGTGAAAGCCATGATTAGCGAAGTAACTAAAAAATTCGGACGAATTGATGGCTTGGTGAATAATGCAGGCGGACAATTTCCAGCGCATTTAGAAAAAATCTCAGCCAATGGATTTGATGCTGTCATTCGAAACAATCTACACGCTACATTCTATCTTATGCGCGAAGCTTACAATCAGTGGATGAATAAGCATGGTGGAAGTATTGTCAACATGACTGCTGATATGTGGGGAGGTATGCCGAATATGGGACATTCAGGGGCAGCCCGTGCAGGGGTTGATAATCTGACCAAGACAGCTGCTGTCGAATGGGGCAAATCTGGAGTTCGTGTGAATGCCGTAGCACCTGGATGGATTTTGTCATCAGGTATGGATACATATACTGGTGAAATGGCTGAAAAAGTGATTCCAAGTATGGCGGAGAAAGTTCCTTTGCAACGCATGGGAACAGAAGCTGAGGTGTCGTCAGCGATCGTCTATTTATTGTCTGAAGCGTCTAAATTTATATCGGGTGTCACGATACGGATTGATGGCGCAGCTTCTCAAGGCACACGTATATTTCCATTAAGTCCGGCTGAGAATAATCAAGCCTATGATGGATTTCACCGTTCTTTTTTACCCGAAGTGATTCAAAATTTAAAAAAATAAGAAATGCCCAATTGAAGCTTTAAACTTAACAATTGGGCATGTAAATTTAAAGTTTCTTACTGAATCGTGACTGTCACGGGTTTACCGTACAGGGTGTAGCTATAATTCGGAGCAATCGTGTATTGATAGCTCGGCATGACATAGGCTTTGCCTTTTTCACTAAACGTAATCGACTGACCATTTTTACTATATTTGGCAGAACCAGGCAGAACAATCATTGAATTAAAGTTTTGTGCTGAAGCCTTACCTATTTGAGTAACTTTTTCTCCACTAAAAACAACAGTCTGTCCCACTTTCGCAGTAATTTGACCTGGAGTATTGATCTTGACGACTAAATCAGAAGATTCATGAGCATAATCGGTGGTTAAGCCATGTGTTCCTTGTACATACATACGATTAAAATCATCTTTATTGGTGCGGAAAGTCCAAGGCCAGAAAGTTACGCCACGTAAACTCGCCATCGACATTAACTCTTTGCTTAATCCTGCAAAAGACGGGTTAAATGTAGATGAATATTTTTGAGTCGCGTCTAATATTCGACGTGTGTTTACAATATTGCTTTGTGCGTTCGGCGTACTCGTTAAGAAGCCTGTAGAAACACCCGGTAAGGTATTTTTCATCTGTAAGATTTGATCACCATTAAAACTGATGACAATCGATTGATCATAGGCATTGTGCTTATCTAAAAGTTCTTTAATCTTCGCTACAATTTCAGGCTTAGCACTTTTAATTTCGATGAAATTGGTCACATGGGGATATTTTTTGACTGCAGCCAAAACCTCATCCATGGTTGGAACTGGGCGACCATTGGGAATCGTTCGTAACTGACGAATTTCAGCTAAGGTAAGATCTTCAGTATTTCTATTATCACCTGTGGTACGAGTTAATGTTCCATCATGCATCAGGAAAACATGACCATCTTTCGATAGATAAACATCATATTCAACTGCGTCAGCACCCACCTCAATAGCTTTAATTGTTCCTTCTAAAGTATTTTCATCCTCTAAAGCTGGAATGCCACGGTGGCCTGTGATCAGGGGTTTTCTTAACAGGGTATTCGGTGCCATCTGCTTCATAATGTTTTGGAAAACATCTGGCTGTTTTGTATAGATCCCATTAATCCCAGTGCTTAAAATATCAGCTGCTTTGAATGCATCAATGCCATCTTTTTGATCTGGATGAAGTGTGCTTGCCCAAGGTGTAATCAATAAGCGTTGTAGATGAGATACGACTTCTGATTGCACTAAGTGCGGCGGTAAAATGACAATTTTTGATAAAGAAGAATTGGTATTATGCGCAATTTTTACAATATCTGATTTACTATTGGTTAAACCAGATTGTTTTGAATAGTCGAGTGCTGTACGCAATACAGGGATTTCAACACGAGCTTTACGTAAGAGTTCAGGCTGATCCGACACCAAGGTGATATCAGCGAGATCATAGTTTTCTGTCAACGTTTTCAAATTTCGGATTGTTTTTTCTGAATTGATCGTTAATAGCGGAATATGACGTCGTGTTGAATCATTTAAATAATCTTTTAAATGAGTAATTTTCTTTTGATCTTGGTTAAGAAGATTGAGTTGCTCATCCAGTTGATAGGCAACATGAGTTGCTAATGGAGCTGAGTTCAGTGTAGTTGCGCCAGCAGGCTGAGCGAGTGCTGGTGCCATGGAGACTGGCAATTGCTGATCGATTAGATCTGTAACTCGATTAGACTCTGGTAGGGCTTCAAGTTGCTCAGTCACTTTAATTGAATCTACACGCATCAAAGCGCCAGCTGTAGAAATGCCAATGCCACCCTGATTTAAATTGTAAGGTAGCGTGCTATCGAGTACGAGTTCATCATTAATATAATGGCGTACGCGTTGGCCATGTACAATGACTGTTGCTTTGTAGGTTTTATTTAACTCAAAATTCTCTTTATATGCAGATTTCTGTAAAACATTCCATGTGTTGTTAGGTTGACGCATAGAAAGTTCAAGACCACTTGCAGCGGTTGCATCAACCCGAAATGCGAATTGATAGTATGGAGTAAAAGCTGGATCAGCATATTGATCAGCGGCACGATAGATGATGCTACCCCAACGCCCGCCATTGTTATTTTCTAAGAACGCAAAATCCATATCGATACGATAATTACGATGTTGCTGTAGTTCGTTTGGCAACATGATGGTCGTCATTTGTGTATCGTGCGCCGTACCATTGATGAATAGTGCTCCATCTTTAACTTCAATATTCCCTGGATTGCTACGAAGTTGAGTCCAATCGTTTGGAATAGCAGTTAAAGCATTGAAATTTTCTTCAAAAAGTATTTTGGGTACAGGAACTTCAATTTCTGGTGTTTCAGGTTCTGGAGATGGATTAGGATTTTCTGTTTGATCTGGATTTGATACAGCATTTTTTTGATCATCATCGGAGCAAGCCGTTAAGCTTAATGTTAATAATATTGCTGACGTCAGTGTTGTAAATTTCATCATTAAAAAGTACTCGAAAAGTATGTCCCTAAGCGAGACACAATCTAAGTACATAAAATGACAATTCTATGGATTTGTCATAAAGTAAAAAAAATATTACATATTAAATATTTATGAAATTCATCAGTTTTAAATACTGTCGTGTTTAAGCGGTGAACATCATTAAAAGTCCAGTTGAAATCTTATGAAAAGATGAGGGAAAATGCGATTTTCGAAAAAAACCAACTCAGCGAACTGAATTGGTCTCCAAATATCAATGTGATGTGCTTATTGAATGGTCACAGTCACGGGTTTTGCATAGATGGTATAGGTGAAATTGGGTGCTATGGTGTATTGGTAGCTTGGCATGACATAGGCTGTACCACGTTCACTGAAACTCACAGATTGACCATTTAGACTATATTTTGCAGAGCCTGGTAGTACGAGCATCGTATTGAAGCTTTGGTAACTAGATTGACCCAGTTGCGTTAATTTTTGCCCAGCGATTTGTAAAGGTTGACCAACAGTTGCTGTTATTTGTCGTGGAGTTTTAATTTTGACCACAAAATTAGATGCATCTTGCGCATAATCTGTGGTCAACCCATGTGTACCTTGAATGTACATACGATAGAAATCATTTTTTATTAAACGGAACGTCCAAGGCCAGAAGGTCACCCCACGTAAACTTGCCAGATACATGACGTCCTGATTCAAACCACTATAATTCGGATTGAATGTTGAAGAAAATTGTCGTGTTGTTTCCAAAATTCTTCGAATGTTTAGAAAAGTAGTTTGTTCCTTTGGTGGATATACCAATAAACCCGTTGATACACCTTTTAGAGTGTTCTTCATTTCAAGAATTTGTTGCCCATCAAAACTTATGACAATGGCTTGACCATATGCATCATATTTATCAAGTAAATCTTTAATTTTTAAAATTATTTCGGGTTTTGCACTCTTAATCTCGATAAAATTGGTGACATGTGGGTACTTTTTAACTACTGCAGCCAATACTTCATCCATCGTCGGTATGGCAAGTCGCTGCCCGGTCGTTTTTAGTTTACGAACTTCTTCGAGCGTCATGTTCTCAATATTTTTTGCGATACCCGTTGTGCGCAAAACCGATTTATCATGCATTAAAACGACATGGTCATCTTTTGTCAGATATACATCATATTCCACGGCATCAGCACCAACTTCTATCGCCTTAAGAATACCTTCAAGCGTATTTTCATCAACTTGAGACGGGATTCCTCGATGACCTGTAATAAGCGGTTTACGAAGTAAGGTGTTGGGCGCCATTGAGCGCATGATGGAATGAAATAATTCAGGCTGATGTGTATAAATGCCATTTACTCCTGTTGTTAATATCTCAGCAGCTTGATAGGCATCAAGCTTAGGACTGGTCTGTCCAGAAATATTGTGGGTAAAACCTGCCCAAGGTGTGATCAATAAACGTTGCAAGTGTGCAACTACATGAGACTGAACCAAATGGGCTGGTAAAATCACAATTTTAGAAAGTGATGTATTGGTTGCCTGTGCAATTTTCACAACACTATTTTGATCTGAAATCAAATTGCCCTTTTCAGACCAGTCCAATGCTGTACGGATTTCTGGAATCTCCACACGCGCTTTTCTTAATAGATATGGATCATCAGAGACTAGCGTGACATCACTAAAATCATAATCTGAAGACAAAGATCTTAATTCAGCCAGTGTGTTTTCAGAGTCGATATGCAGAAGAGGAAGTGTTCTTTTGGTTTGATCAGAAAGAAGACTTCTGAGATGCATCGAGGTCTTATTGTCGAAATCTTTTAAAAATAATTGTTCATCAAGTTGGTACGCAATATAAGTGGCGGTATGAACGTTATCATTTGTTGATGAGTCGGCTGGTTGTGCTAAAGCGGGCGCCATTGCAACTGGATATTTGTGATCAATGACATCTGTGATCCGATCTTGAGTAGGGAGAGCATCAAGTTGTTCAATCACCCGTATTGTGTTGACCTTCATCAGCAATCCTGCTGCTGAAAGTCCAATGGCACCTTGGTTTAGGTTGGTGGGTAATTCACCATCAAAAACCAATTGATCATTCAAGTAATGACGAACACGTTGATCATGAACAACGACTGTAGCCTTATAAGGTGTATTTAAAGCAATGTTTGATTCGAATTTGGATGTATTGATGACATTCCATGTGTTATTTGAGCGTCTAAGTGCGAGTTCTAGACCATTATAAGCAGATGCATCTGCACGAATAGCAAACTGGTAGTATGGTGTATATTCAGGTTGAGCAAACACATCTGAAGCTCTATAAATAATACTTCCCCAACGAGTACCGTTATTACGCTCAAGGTATTCAAATTCTAACTCAATTTTATAGTTGCGAAGCTTTTGAAAATCCGAACTTAACATGATCGTGGTGGGTTTGATTAAGTCTTTGCGACCATCAATCAGTAAGGCACCTTCTTTAAATTGAATGCTACCTGGATTTGAAGGCAGGATATTCCAATCAGAAGGTATTGAATAAATTTCAGTAAAATCCAGATTTAAATATGTTTTTGGTTGTGGAACATTGATCGGTGTTTCAGGTTCGAGATCCGGTGGTAGAGATGGTTCTGGATCTTCAGGCTGAATTGGTATGGTTGGCTCAGGAGTATTTGGTAAGGTTGATTTAGCTTGATCTTCCCCAGAGCATCCTGCTAAACCGAGCATGAGCGATAGTGTGACAACTAGAGTCTGCTTTTTCATGTTAAAAATTCTCGAGTGTACGATCCATGACGACCTTAAAATCTACGAAATTAAGGTTACAATTCCTTTGTAAATCAGAAAAATACGAAGCTTTGTTTGTATTATTAAGTTATTTTAATATTCGTGTCTGAGGCAAGGTTCAATATAAAAGAGTTAAAACTTGCCATCCACCAATAATGACACGAATGATCCCCAAAGCGACGAACAATATCATTTCAAAAAAACAGAAAAATAAAAAAGTCCAACCTGCTGCACCATCCACTTTGCTCGCATCGTATTCAATGTATAGCAATAACAACACCAGCCCAATTTGGAAGTAGATCATCGCAATTACTGCTGAATCCCATGGAAAACTTAACAAAAAAGTCCAACAGATGATGACCAAGGCAGCAAAACTGCATGGCAAAATAAATTGCAGCAAGTAACGCATATTATTTTCCCCCACAAAATAATGATTCGTTTTCATCCTTATACATAAGTAATACAGGACTTTATCAATGCGATCAACTATGATGAAATTGATTGAAATGAATGAAAAGTATTGTAAATAAAGGATTTGATTATGGCACAAAGCATGCAACACGTGATCATTACTGAACCAGGCGGCGTTGAGAAGTTGGCTTATGAAACGGTTGATATTCCGCAACCTAAAGACAATGAAGTCTTGGTGAAAGTACATGCTTTCGGCATTAACCGTCCTGATATTTTACAGCGCCAAGGTTTATATCCAATGCCTAAAGGGGTCACACCTGTACCTGGGTTAGAGGTATCAGGTGAAGTCGTTGCTGTAGGGGCTGAGGTAAACGCCTATCAGGTCGGGGATCAAGTGTGCGGACTCACCAATGGTGGTGGTTATGCCGAATATTGTGTGGTGCCTGAATCTCAGCTGATTAATATTCCTGAAGGAGTGAGTCATATTCAAGCTGCTGCAATTCCAGAAACATTTTTTACCGTTTGGGCGAATATTTTTCAAATGGGCAAAGCTAAAGCGGGGGAAACGGCTTTAATTCATGGAGGAACCAGTGGGATTGGAACAACAGCATTAATGTTGTGTAAAGCATTTGGCTTAAAAACTTTTGCGACTGTTGGCTCAGATGAGAAAGTAAAAGCAATTCAAGATTTGACGCATGCAATTAATTATAAAACGGAAGACTTTGAACAGGTCATTCAGCAAGCGACTGAAGAAAATGGTGTAGATATTGTCTTAGATATGGTTGGAGCGCCTTATTTAGCTCAAAATCTGAATATACTACGTCGTGATGGACGTTTGGTTTATATCGCATTTCTTGGAGGAGCTAAAGCCGACGGCGTAAAATTAGGTCAAATCATGATGAAGCGTTTAACCATTACTGGCTCAACTATGCGTGCACGTACCACAGCAGAAAAAGCCAAAATCGCTCAAGATTTAAAGACACATGTTGCGCCGTTATGGGCAAAAGGTGAATGTCTACCGATGATCTATAAAACTTTTAATTTTGATGAAATTCAAGCGGCTCATTTGGCAATGGATGCAGGTGATCACATTGGTAAAATTGTGGTGAAAGTGTTGGATTAATCTTAACCACCTATGTTCGATTCAGTCAGTGCTGAGGATGAATAATCTGCTTCGTCTCAACAGACTTAAGATTATTCATCTGCTAACCAATTCTTAGACTGTTCATTGCTTGCGTCCAATCTTGGCAAGAACAGCGCGGACAATCTTGAAGTGGTTGTTGAAGTTCAGTACAGAATCCACAATGTGTACACGCATATATTACGCTAGGTTTTACCTTGTATATTGATTGAGCTTGATCTGGAAAAATTGGTAAGCCATATTTAACTTGCTCATCGGGATAAAACAAAATACTGAAATTCCCATCGGACTCTAATAGACCGACTCGAATTTGACCTAAATGCTCAACGGATTGACGACGCATTTCCGAAAAGAACTCATCATGCGACATATTACCTCGCTTGAATGCTTCAAGGACGAGCATGCCATCTTTTACGATGTAACAGGATTTACCTTCGACTAAGTCTTCGAAAGGCTGATATTTCATCATTAACCACGTTGTGGTGCGGTAAAGCAAGATGATCACACTCATGACGACTACGGCTTGAATTAAGGGTAAATCCTCCGTAAACATTGGATCTCCAGCAATTGATCCAAGACAAAGAATAATGGCAACTTCAAAGATGGAGAGTTGTCTAACCCCTCGCTTGCCAGTCAAACGAAGAAAAAGAATGATGAGTAAATACATCACCACACATCGGATTAAAATTTCGAAAACAAATACCCATGTGGTGTCGTAAAAAAAGATAGAAGCAAAATCCATTTGTTCCTCAATTTTCTAGGTGATTCTACTTAAGCTATCAAGCGCCAAAAAAAAGAAATACAGAATTATTGTCGAATTATTATGACTTTATGTAGATGTGGTACGTGACTTGAATATTAAATCATGTTGTTTAAAAGATAGGGAGTGGAATTACAGTTGTTAATGTTAATCAGGATTTCGAATATATGAGATAAGGTTGGCATTTTTTATTCATTACAATGAGCTGAAATGTTTGTTATGTATTTGTAATATTCTGTTATATTCTTATGGTTGCATGTTTCGGTGTTTAACCAAGAGTTAAGGTGTATTTTGGATTCATTCCGTAATCGCGTTCTGTTCATATTTGCTGGGTTAACCATTATCCTTGGGATATGCGTATCGCTGTATATTGGAAATATCGCATCTCAGCACTTGGCTAAAGCCAGTGGACAGACCCTACATGTCGCAGCAAAAAATATCAGTAATGCCTTGGCAACTTCTCTTGCCGAACGCGAGCGCGAAATGGTGCTGCTCAGCCAATCTCCATTCTTTTCAGAAGCAAATCTAGATGATCCACGTGTTCGTACACGCTTGGAACAAGTCAAAAATGCGTATGTCTATTATGCTTGGATGGGGGTAACGGATTTAAACGGTGATGTTCAAATCGCTGCGGATGGTATTCTTGAAGGTGAAAATGTTTCTTCACGGCCATGGTTTAAGGCAGGTTTACAGGGTACGTACTTAGGTGATGTGCATGAAGCTGTGTTATTGGCAAAAAAAATTCAAGCTTTAAATCCTCATGAACCGATGCGTTTCATTGATTTCGCAACACCAATCTATGATCCAAATACTCAAAAATTAAAAGGAGTGTTAGCTGCACATGCAGATTGGGAGTGGGCACGTCATATTCTCAACAAAGCCTTATCTCAAACAGCATCTCAGCGTGGCATAGAAGTCTTTATCCTAAATAAACAGGGTGAACTGCTGTATCCATTTAAAAGTATTGGACGAGTCCAGCCACCTCAACTTCAAGTCAACGATGCACTTTATTATATTGATGATTGGAATGAAGGGCAGGATTTCTTAACCGCAAATATTGCGGTGGAGTCCGAGACTAAAAGTGATATTGGTTGGCATGTGGTAATTCGTCAACCTTTGGCGATTGCTTTGGCAGATATGCGTGATTTGCAATTCAAAATCTTCCTGATTGGTTTATTCGTCTCGCTGTTTATCTTTTATGTGATTTATCAACTTGCCAATAAATTGAGCAGACCCATTGAGGCTTTAGCCAAATCGGCTTATGCGGTCGAACAGGGAGACGTGCATACGGCATTTCATAGTCAAAGCAGCATCCGTGAAATCCAAGGATTATCACATTCTCTACAAAGCATGACGCAAACCTTACTGGAACAGAAACAACAATTACTTGATGCAAACCAATCACTAGAGCGGAAGGTTCAAGAGCGTACTCGAGCACTTGAATTGGCTAATCTTGAGTTGATTCGATTGTCACGACATGACGCATTAACAGGTTTACACAATCGCCGTGCTTTAAACGAACAACTTGAATACTGGTTTGCTCAACATAAAAGAAATCAAATTGGCTATGCAGCACTTATATTGGATGTCGATTATTTTAAGCAAGTCAACGATCAATATGGTCATGATCAAGGGGATCAAGTGTTACAACAAGTAGCAAAAATCCTTGATCAAGCAACACGTGAAACCGATTTTGTGGCACGTTATGGTGGTGAAGAGTTTGTAATTTTATTACCTGCAACACATCTGATGGGTGCGCAAATTTTGGCAGAGAAAATTCGTACATTGGTGGAACAAGCTATTATTTTGGCAGAGAAAACTTTGACTGTCAGTATTGGTGTCAGTGTGACTGATCACAACGATGCTGATGCTTATGCCATTCTTAAACGAGCAGATCGACATCTTTATCAAGCAAAAGCCAATGGTCGAAATCAAACTGTGATTGATGCTTAAAATAAAGCATCCACATTTTGCTAAACTCAGTATTCTCTCATTGGACTAAGCACCTAACGTGACTTCATTCAAAATTCAAACCAGTTCTTTTGCACAACTTGTTCAAGTTCCTCAAGATCATAAGTTGAGGATTTTGATTGATCAGATTGAACAACAAAAATTACAATTATCCGCATGGCAACACGCGCAAGAAGAAATTCTTGCCTACACGCAGAAGAAACTTATTCCTGTCTATCGTGATGTTTATCAAGTACTGTTTCAGCAATTACAAAGTCTATGGAATAGCCTAAGTCAAATTGATTTAAATAAGTCGTCTCAAAAGGCAGTAGAAGAGAAGTGTTTTAACTTGACCCAAATGTTGAGCAAATCAAATATGCTCAATGAAACTCAACTTGAGACAGTTAAAAAATTACATATTTATTTTGAACAGGTGTTTGCTCAACCACGAAATAAGCAAGATAAAAAGAACAACTTCGAATCTAGTCAAGCACCAGATGCTCATGGTGAACAAAATGATTCAACGATTGATGACGATTCGTTATGGGACAAAGCGCAGTATCAACAAGCAAGGCAGCAAGCCAAACTTAAACGGCAGCAAGATAAACAAGCCGAAGCAGAAAAGTTAGTGAATCAATCACTGAAAACAGTATATCTCAAAACAGCATCTATCATTCATCCAGACCGTGAACCTGATGAATGCAAAAAGGCTGCAAAGACGGCATTATTACAACGCGTTAATGAGGCCTATGAACAAGAGGATTTATTCACGCTATTGAAGTTACAACTTGAAGTCGAGCAACTTCAAGTCGGTATACAGAAAGCTATTCAGCAAGATCAATTGAAGTACTATCAACAAGTATTGCAAGCACAGCGTTTAACTTTAGAAAAGCAAATCCAGATATTGATTAATAGCTTAGTGTGGTCAAACAAGGCAAAAATTGAAGTACAAAAAACTCAAGGTGCTTTAAATATTCAAAAGCTCTATCTACAGATTGACCAAGATGTTTCATCGTTAAAACAACAACTCAAATTGGAAAAGCAGCGTTTAATGGAAATGTCAAAAGCTTCCGGGTTAGCATTTTTGATTGAACATTCACTTCTTTGAATCCAAAACATACGAGCTATAAATAGCTGTTACTGACATCTACTCATTCCGTATTTCTCAATGGTTGATTGTCCTATTATTAAAAAATTAATATTATAATTTATATAAAATGTGTATTTTGTCGCATTTATTTGATGTATTGACCATAATATAACGATAATGCTCTAAAAACTAAAACTAGGAATAACATGAAAAGTAAAAAAGTCTCAGACATTATGATTGAAGTGTTGGAACAAGTCGGCGTAAAGCACTGTTACGGCATAGTTGGAGATACGCTTAATCACTTTACCGATTCTTTATCGCGTAGTTCTATTCAATGGATCAATGTTCGCCATGAAGAAGTAGGTGCATTTGCAGCAGGTGCAGATTCATTGATGAGTGGCAATTTAACAGTATGTGCTGGCTCATGTGGTCCTGGAAGCTTGCATTTTATTAATGGTCTGTACGAATCACACCGTAATGGTGCGCCTGTGGTTTTGATCGCAAGCCAACTTTCAACCGAACAAGCAGGCTATTTAGATTTTCCCCAATATGTCGACTTTAAAGAAATTTATAAAAGTTGTTCTGTATATTGCGAGGAGATCAAAGCAGCCAGTCAAGTCAGACATGTGATGACATTGGCCTGTCAGGCAGCACTGAATAAACGTGGCGTAGCGGTGGTCATTATGCCAACCAATATCAGCAGTCAATATATTCAGGAATCATTGGATTTCAGGGTACATCATCCGCAGCCTGAAACTACGCCTAATCCTGCTGAACTTCATCAGATTAAAAACTTCATCAATGCTCATCAAAAAGTCACGATTTATGCGGGTATTGGAGCTCAGCATGCTCACGATGAAGTGGTTGAACTTTCGAAAAAATTAAATGCACCCGTTGTGCATACCTCACGTGCGAAACATTTTATTGAATATGATAATCCTCATAATATGGGGATGAATGGTATGTATGGTAATAAAGCAGCCTTACATGCGATTAATCATAGTGAGGTATTGTTACTGCTTGGAACGGACTTTGCGTGGCCACAGTTTTATCCTAAACACGCGAAGATTATTCAAATCGATGTCGATGCTACTCATTTAGGTCGTCGCTATCCTATAGATTTTGGTGCTGTTGGACATATTGCACCAACGCTGCGTGCATTAATCCCTTTAGTTGAAAACAAGCAGAACCAACACTTTATTCAAGAGTGCTTAGATTTAAAGAAAGTTGCAGATGCAGCTCGTTTGAAAGAAGAGCGTATAGGTAAAGATGGTTTGATCCACCCGCAATATGTGGTGGCGCTTCTCAACAAATATGCAGATGATGATGCATTTTTCACTGGAGATGCAGGCTCATCGAAACTATGGATGCTTCGTCACATCGATACCAATGGTAAGCGTAAATTGCTATGTAGTTTACTGCACGGTACGATGGCAAACTCGATGCCTCAAGCACTCGGGATTAAAAAAGCCTTTCCTGAACGTCAGGTGATTGCGCTATGTGGTGATGGTGGTCTGAGTATGCTGTTGGGTGATCTCATGACCATCGTACAGGAAAAGTTGCCGATCAAAATTGTTGTCTTTAATAACCATTCGCTCAATTTTGTAGAGCTTGAACAAAAAGTTGATGGCTTACTGGATAATTTTACCAAATTAGCGAACCCTGATTTTGGCAAAGTCGCTGAAGCGATCGGGATTTATGGCATGACTCAAAAAGATGGTCATGGTTTGGAAGCAGCTATTCAGAAATTTTTAGCTCATGATGGTCCTGCACTAATCGATATTCATACCAACCCTGTAGAGTTGGTGATGCCACCAGAACCAAAATTTGAGCAAGTGAAGGCGACTTCATTGTATGCGATGAAGGCGGTTTTAGCTGGTCGAGGAGATGAGGTAAAAGATCTAATCGTGAATAATTTTATAAAATAAAATCGTTCGTCTCTTTAATGATTTTTTATGACAGTTTCTTCAAGTACTCACGGGATATTTATATCTGCTAGGCTTGAAGAAGCTTTTTTATACCGTTAAGTAAAACTCTAATAAAGAATACAGTAAATTTACAATAAAAAATATCTTAAAAAATAAGTATTAACCCTTCATAAAATCATTTTGATCAATATCGTCATTGTTCCAAATGTTCATATTTCCTATAACTGTGTTCCATTTTTGATTCAGTCATGATCAAGATGTGGAGATCATTTGATCTATGAGAAAATATCAAATAGATCAAAATAATAATGGTAAAAATCACATAAATTAATGAACGGTTCGCGTATTAAGGTTTAATGATGAGAAGTTTTTTTCAAGTATTTTCACTTTCTATTCTTTCTTCAAGTGTATGGGCAGGTGCAGATTGGGATTATTACCACCCTGAACAATGGAACAAGCTAAGCCCGAACTATGCAGCTTGTTCTGGTCAGAATCAGTCACCAATTAACATTGAGCGTTCTGTAAAAGCGGATTTGAAACCATTGCAGTTTAGCTATCAAACTTTGATTCAACGTATTCATAACAATGGTCATACGGTTCAAGTCGACTTTAAAGAAGGCGGAGAGTTGATGCTGGATGGTGATCGTTTTCAACTCAAGCAGTTTCATTTGCATACCCCAAGTGAAAATAAAATCCATGGCAAACAATATCCGCTAGAAATCCATTTTGTACATGCCAATGCCAAAGGAGAGCTGGCTGTCGTGGGGATGATGTATGCACAAGGTGCAGAGAATCCGCAATTGGCAAGAATATGGAATTCATTACCGAAGCAAAAAGGGCAAACAGTTGAGTTAAAACAGCCCCAGTCTGTTAATCATTTATTGCCAAAGAATTTGGATTATTATCGTTTTAGTGGGTCGCTCACCACACCTCCATGTTCCGAGGGTGTTCGCTGGCTAATTTTAAAAGAGATTCAAACAGCCTCAGCCAAGCAGATTGAGGACTTTGCAGAATTACTGGGACATCCGAATAATCGACCTATTCAGCCGTTGAATGGCCGTGTAGTTGTGGAGAATTGATAAAAAGGGAGTGGGGGAAATATTGATAGAGCATAGAATTCTCTAATAATTTTCTCCTCTCCCTATGGGATGATAAGCAATGCTTTGCAAGGGGATGAGGGATAGAGCAATAGTTAAAATCTGAAAAGCAACGGTTGATGTCTATGACGGAAGAGAGTGGTATCGGGATGTTGTTGGAATGTGGGATATTTTAGTTTTTTTATTTTTAGTTTGAATAAGTGCAGTAAGGTACGTTATTTTAAAGATGACAAGACTTATGTCTAAATTAAATGCTCATTCATTTTTATATACATACAAAAAGAGAAAAAGAATAAATGAGTTTTTTCATCATCTTAGCTTTTATTGTGGTTGCAATATTATTCACAGCTTATAAATTATTTGGTTCAAATTTAACGCACCGTACCGTTGTCGAAGCTCAACAGGAGAATCAAGAGCCTAAGAGTCGGTCAGGTTTTGTTAAAGTGGATTTAACTGATGCTTCAACAGTCGTCATTTCATTGGCACAGGATAGTTTCATTCGCTTTAAAAACCAAAATCGTGTAATGAGTGTTGAAACCGTACAAGAACCCAAAAATAATCGATATTGTTATTATGCTTGTAATTTTGGTGATGATCCTTATGAAAGGAATATTGAGCTGAATTTAGAACTGAATGGTAAGAGTTTCCAATTTGAAAAAGTCTATGATCTTTCCCTTAAACAAACCAATGAGATCATTGAGGGAATTGAGTTCGAGCAAAGGTGGTCGAAAGCGAATAGTTCATTAGAAGATGCTTTTCAAGATTACAAACGCTTTATGCAGGATTTACTTGATTTAGGATGTCAAAACTATTTTGGTCTAGATGATATTCGTTATAAAAAAGAAGACTACAACAAAATTCTAGTTTCTGGTGATCATACTTGTCTCGCCCCTGATCTCATTCAATTTGATGAATTTAAATCTGTATTAGAATCCGAAGACTTTTTATCTCTTGATAGTTACTTTTATGTGGGGGATTTTGAAATTTCTATTTTTTATAACCGTGATTACTCAGCCACATTCGAGATACGGTACTTAGCTTCAATATACAGTGCTTTAAGTTTTTATGGTGCTGATGATTTATATCTAGATGAATTATCAATCAATGAAAAACAAATAAAACTAGAAAAATACAGAGAAGAGTGTTTATTGGGTCGTAAGGAAGAAGAGGAGGAGATCAAGGAAGCAGGATTTAAAGTTGATGAAAGTTATAAGGATCCTTTCATTCAATTTAAGATTTAGCTTTAATCAAGCAACAATAATTAAAATCACAACGAAAAGTTCTCTCTCCCTCTGGGAGAAGGAAATAAAAATGAAAATAGATCCCCAATTATTAGAATTTGCCAAATCCATGCGCCACACCGCCACAGATGCAGAACATCTGAAGTGGCAAATACTTCGCGCCAAACGATTTATGAACCTTAAATTTCGCCGTCAGCATGTGATCAAACCTTATATTGTGGATTTATATTGTCATGAAATTAGTTTAGTGATTGAGTTGGATGGTAGTCAGCATGGAATGGATGATGTAATTGAATATGACGCTGAACGCACGAAGTTTTTAGAGGCTTTGGGTTTAACAGTGGTGCGGTATTGGAATCATGATGTGTTAGAGCGGACGGATGGGGTGTTGGAGGATTTGTGGCAGGTGTGTGTTGAATTAAAAAATACCTCTCCCTAACCCTCACTTGCGCTTCGTTTTAAAGCAGTGCTTTAAAACTTGCTCAGGAGAGGGAATTCCATTGTGAAATTTATACAGGCATTAAATCAAATGACGCTCCCTCTCCCTATGGGAGAGGGCTGGGGTGAGGGCTTTAAAAGACATTGCCTACAATTTTTGATAAATCGTTATCACGAGTAATAGCCCATTTCCAAAAAGCTGAGAAAGGGAAATCAGGATTACACATCACCTTAAGTTCATTTATTAATTTATTTTTGGTTCTCTTTGTCAAAGGTCGTTTTGGATATATTAAGTTAAATCTTATATTTAATAACTGCATCTGATATTTTTGTATATCTCTAATTAATGAGTGCCTACTAATTTTTCTAAGTGCTGTATTAGTTTCATTAAAGCATTTTTCAAGAAGTGCAATAGTTGAGGAAATTTCTTGATTGTTAGGTAAATTCCCTAAAGTTACACTTACTAGATGAGCATCATTATTAACAAGAGGGCAATGTAATTCAATTGCCTGTGATACATCAATAGGTTGACAACAATCTAAAATATTTATATGTGTATCGCCTTTAATGCCATTGCACCTTACACAGGCATAAAAAAGGTTATGCCAGTCATATTTTTTTGTATCGTCACCACGATGTGGATCACGATGCTCAATATTTACATCAGGAAAATCTTTTCTTTCACAAAGATAACATTTACAAAAGAATATTTTTTGAAGCTCTTCAACGACATCCGCAGCTCGATAGTCTTTAGTAGATGCAGTTAGGCTTTTAGGGAAAGTGGTAGGTCTTACAACTGAAAACATGAATTAGTGACCCTCATGCTTCAATTTAGCAAGCTTATTCTTTGCGACCATGTACTGAAGTTGCAACTCAACTGATAGTTTTTCAAAGGCATTATTAATTTCATCTAATAAACTTTGAATTACATTCAGGTCTTGAGTTGAGTCTTCTGAGTTAATGAACTGTAAAAGTTGATTAGAAAGCTGATTTATATTTTCATTATCTTCTTTAACATGGAAAAGTTCTTTAATAATTGATTCATGTGAATAAAGACTTAAATCTTCTTCAAAAAATTCACCACTAGAAATATCATAAACTACAGTTTTATTATCAGTTGATGTAATAACAAAAGGCGAATGGGTGCTTACAATAAATTGAATTTGGGGGAATAATTTAGTAAAGAAAGGGAGTATTTTTTTCTGTAAAGAAATATGCAAATGAGCGTCTATTTCATCAATTAGTACAATACCTTGTAATTCATCTGGCGTGATTTCAAAAAATTCTGAACGAACTAATAGATCTGCTAAAATTTCAAAAATAGCCAAATAACCTGAAGATAGGTTTTGAAAATCAAATTCACGATTTTCTAATGAAATTTTGAATTTGTAATTTTGACGGTAAAAAACTAAGTGGGCACTATTGTCTTCAAATAAAAATTTAAGATGGGTATTAAAGTCATCAAACCATTTTTGAAATTGATTGGCCTGCTCGCTATTATTATCTTCAGTCAGTGCTAAAGATTGATTAACTTTGATATTTACTAAATGTTGTTCAAATTTATTACTGAAACTAATAGACCTCTTTCATAAATCATTTTTTGCTCAGTTCCAAGTTGTAGATTCCAGCGATTAAATTGAATCTCAAACCAAGCCTTTTACCTCT
>NZ_JBWYIP010000013.1:0-110313 GCF_056783825.1 Acinetobacter sp. 24-47-39 | reverse complement strand
TTCCCCCGCTCGACTTGCATGTGTTAAGCCTGCCGCCAGCGTTCAATCTGAGCCATGATCAAACTCTTCAGTTTAAAATCAATAGTACCTATAGGGTACCAATCTTGGCTCATCAATTACTGACAAAAAATTTGCTCAAATAAACTTCGAGAAATTTCTACCAATCATCAATGATAATATATATCGATCAATCAACCAGTAAAAATCCACACAAGTTGTTCTTCATAATCTCTTAATGATCTTCTCAATGCTTCGTCAGCATCAAGCTAGGTCGGCTATATTACCCTTTCTTTTCAGAAAGTCAACTAGCAATGTTAATTTATTTTCTAACCCATTCTCAAAACTTAGATCCAGCTTACTCAGCTAAATCCTTGTTTTTCAACAAGTTTCAATCAACATCACCGCCGATGGATGTGCATTCTACAGCATTCCTCCCCCAATGCAACCATGTTTTTTAAATATTTAAAAAAAATATGATTAACTGGATATTTATTGTTCAATTTACGTGATTTTTATGCTTTTGGAGCTATTTTTTAAGCGTGCATGGCACAATACTTGCAAAATTATCCATTAATTTTTCATCTTTATTAATTTCTTGCCACTTTAAACTACGGCAATCTATATATTCACAATACCCAGATTGTCCTTCTTCTTGAATTCCATCAATCTGCACCTCATAACTAAAACTACCTACATAACCTGCGGCAAGACCGAATTTAAAATCTCCACGACTTTCACCTTTCACGATTATTTTTCTTTTTTTATTTTCAAATGACCATTCAAATACGCGCGCTAAATACATCTCATGTCCATTAGGTGTTTTTACTTTTGGGTATACACGATGGACTTTGAAATAAACATCATCAAACATTTCAGATGTCTGAGCTTTTAAATCTCTTAAATACATCCTTGATTGCACAATTTGATTTAAACCATTGCGTATATGAGCAAGAAGTAACTGCCTTTGGTCGATTAAGTTAATTATCTGATAGGTTAAAAAATGAAGCGGTAGATAAGGAATATTGATCGCTCTGGCAAATTCAAATGATCCTAACTGGTCAATTTTATATGTTTGTTCTTTATAGGTTACTGTTCCTTTGCATTGACACACTAATGACCAGTGATCAAATAAACCTAATTTTAGTTTGGTAAAGTGCGAAATAATTGGTTGAGTTTGAATATTCAGATCAACGGAAAGTTCATTGTCCTTTCTTATTAATTTGAAGTTTGGGATTGAGCCTTCTAGTTGCTCTCTTTGTCCAAATACAAATTTATTCTCTTTAATCTCGCAATCATTGATGATTGAATAACCATTAAAATGTCCAACCATATGTGGACTAATGCTCGTAATGAGTGAAACAGTATCCAAGGCTTTTGTTTTAATTGCATAATCATTACGCAGCATTGGAACATTCGGCTGTCCGATAATGGTTAAAAAATTAAAATAATGAAGTGGAGATGGTAATCCTGGAATCATCAATCCTTGATGGATAATTTTATAGATTCCTCGTGGACCGTGATAATCCAACCGAAGAGGAAAAGGAGCCTGATTCAGCTGTTTTGAATCGTCCGCTAAACTCATCAACAACTGCATATCAAACTCCTTTTTTATTTATCTTGTTTTTTCTCGAGCCAAAAATGTAGTGACGAAACCTGAAAGTGCATAAATAATCGAAAGCACTAAAATACCAACAGGAATATTGTACGTAATCGCAGCAAAGATAAACACAACAATAGGCAAGACTGCAAACGGCACACGTTTACGATCTACGGTTTTAAACGAATAGTATTTAATATTCGAAATCATCAGCAAGCCAACTGCAATAATAATGACTGCATTTATCGTCTGAATCATTGGATCAGATAGGACAAAAATTTCAGGGAAATCACGCCCCACCCAAACCAAAGAAATGATCATTACTGCGGCTAGAGGACTAGCTACACCAATAAAATAGCGTTTATCAACCACACCTATTTGCACATTAAAACGTGCCAATCGGAATGCAGCACAAGCAGTATAGACAAAACATGCAGCCAAACCGATTCGACCTAGATCATGGAGGCTCCAGCTATACATCAAAATTGCAGGCGCAACACCAAATGCCAACATATCTGATAATGAATCAAACTGCTCACCAAAAGGGCTTTGCGCTCCAATTGCTCGTGCGACCCGACCATCTAAACCATCAAATAAAGCAGCGATAAAAATGGCATAAATGGCTTGTGTGAATTCGCCATTCATACTTGCAATAATTGAGTAAAACCCTGACAACAATGCCGCAGTAGTAATCAGATTTGGCCACAGATAAATCCCACGACGCTTAACCTTTTGCCCTTCTTGCGTATGTTCCTCTTCTTCAACTTCGAAAGTAATACCATCAAAGCCCGGAACATTTCTTGGAGAAGATTCAGTTTCAGGTTTATTTATATTTGTCATTGTCATTCGTCCTAACTGTAGCCTTATCTCTCAATATTCTTATTCGCCGACCAACCAACGAACGGCAGCATGACCACCATTTTCACTCATTCTTAAGTGCGGGAAAAGCCATTGCAATGCTTCATCTGCATCTTCAGAAAACTTCCAAGGTGGATTAATCACTAATAAACCACAACCGTTTAATCCTACAGGTGTATCGTCTGGCCATACACATACTTCACAAACCAATTGACGGCGAATACCAGTCTTAATCATTTTTTTCTCAAAACGATCAATCATTGCACGGTCTTTAATTGGGTACCAAATTGCAAATACGCCTGTAGGCCATTTCTTATATGCCGTAGCGATGAGTTCAACCAACTGCGGAAAATCCTTTCGCTCCACCTCATATGGTGGATCAATCATGACCAATCCACGTTTTTCTTTAGGAGGAATCACACCGAGCAAACCTTCATAAGCATCACGCTCATGCAAACCTGCACGACGATCACGCACATTCATATAAAGTTGCTGAAATACATCTCGTTGCATCTCAAAAATTGTTGCTTTATCTGTTTCACGCATTCCTTCCAAAGCGAACCATGGCGAACCCGGATAAGCGCCTTTTCCGGCACCTGCACGCATATCTTCTACAACTTTAAGATATTGCTTAACACCTTCAGGGGCATTACGCTTAATTGAGTCATCGAGTTTAACTAAACGGTGAATACCATTTAAAAACTCTCCCGACTTCTGTGCTGCAGACGTTGATAAATCGTATTTACCTGCACCACCATGTGTATCAATGTAACGATACGGCTTATCTTTTTGATTAAGACGTGACAAAATCTGAAGCAACAATACATGCTTCATGACATCGGCAAAGTTTCCAGCATGGAAATGGTGACGGTAATTCATGTTTCAATTATTCCTAAGATCAACAATCATTTTAACATGAAAAAGTGTTTCATTCAGAATCGATTATTACTCTAAAATAGCTGACCTTTTTTTTATACAGTAAATAGCGAGATAAATATGGAAGCAGTTGTCATCCCAGGGGATTGGAATGTTGATCAAATCCTTGATGATTTAGATCAACATGGCTTCAGTATCATCGATCATGCATACCCACCAAGCTATTTAAAAAACGTTGTAAATGAATGCCAAATCCATCTCGATGATTTTCGAAATGCAGCAATTCAAAATGGCATTGTCAGCACAATCCGCAGCGATCACATTTTGTGGTTAGATCCAAAACTATCAATTTCCCATCAACACATAAAAACCTTAGATTTACTCTCTCAAGAATTAAATCGTGCATTTTATTTAGGCATTCAAGAAGTCGAAGCCCACTTCGCTTGTTATAATCCTGGTGATTTCTATGCTTTACATCGAGACAACCCTCAAGGCAAAAATGGTCGTGTGATGTCGACAGTTTTTTATTTGCATGAGGAATGGCATCAGCATTGGGGTGGTCAACTAAAGCTCCAAGATAAGAATAATCAGTGGCATATTATTGAACCTAAACCTAATCGCATCGCTCTATTTCAAAGCGATTTATTACATGAAGTTCTTGTTGCACACCACCAACGTCTTTCGATTACAGCTTGGTTAAGGACCGCATGAACTTTAATTTAGCGCTTTATTTTTTCGAAGTTGCCTCCATATAGGTTTTAAACCTGATGAGGACTCATCCATGCAATCTAATACCAAGCTAATTATTCAACGCATTGGTGAAACAGACCAACTTTACTTACAAAAAAATACGCCTGAGCTTGCCTTTGAACGTGCTGAATTGCGTTTAGAGCTGGTCAGTATGAGTAAGTTTCGTCAGGAACAAATTCATTTTCTTCAAGAAGCGATTGTTCTTCTTGAACAAGGTCGAGTAGATTTTGAAGAAATGCCAATGCGTTTGTATATTAATCTGACCCTGATGTTAGCTAGAGCCTACATGATGTATTTTGAGATTACTCAAGATGAAAAATTTGCGATTATCACTCAGCAAATTTTAAAATCATTAACGTCAACCAACCATAGTGATGTTTATTTTAATCTGGCTTATGCTTGTGCTTCTCGTAAAGAATCAGCACTTACACGCCATTGGCTGAATAAATATTTTAAAACCATTGATCATGATTTAGATGTAGTAAGAACCCACCCTTCTTTCAAACAATTTCATGATCAAGAATGGTTTATCCAGTTAACCAAACCTAAAGTGCATTAAAAAAAGCCCCATGAATGGGGCTTTTTTTAGGCCATTTTTAATTTATATGCATCCATATGTAATTGTTGATTAAGTTCATCTATCCATATTGCCCAATCATCATCTTGTACTAAATGACTAATTAAGAAGTCGCGCTGACCTTTATTCCAGAATGGCGCATCATGTAAATTTTGTTGAGCGGAAAGCTGATGTGTCCGGATATAGAGTTCAATTGCCGCTGGGCTATTTGCCAACCCCAATTGAGAAAACAATAACGCTAAGGAAGGTTTATGTTCCATCAAGAGACTCTCCTTATCAGATTTTAATAAAATTATTATTTAAATAACTTATAAGAAATCCAAGAAAAAACCCAGCTTTTGGTCTGGGTTTATTGTTTCAATTTGTGATTATATTTTCATCACTTTGTGTCGTTTGTGAGTTGCTCACTCAGTTGATCAATGACAATGGCCCATTCATTATCTTTTTTCCAATGACTAATAATAAAATCGCGTTGCGATGGGTTCCAAAAATCAGCTTCATGCATCGGCGTATTGGGATCAAGCCGATGTGTTTGTATAAAGTGATCAATCCCTTCAGGTGAGCTATCTAGGCCCAATTGCTCAAAAAGTAATTCTTGATTTACTTCCATATCTAACATGGATTGCTCCTTGAATTTTCATGATTTTGTTCAAGATAACATGTCAATACTAAGTTCAATGTAGAAGGATTTCTTAAGCATTGTTAAGTTTTGTGCATAAAAAAAGCACTCCCAATGGAGTGCTTTTTTAATTTAGTTGAAAACTAAATTATTTAACCATATCAGCAATCGCTGCACGTTCTTCTTCTAACTCATTAAGCGTGAAGTTGATACGCTCACGGCTGAATTCGTCAATTTCAAGACCTTGAACGATTTTGTACTCGCCATTTTCACAAGTTACAGGGAAACCGAACATTACGCCTTCAGGGATACCGTAAGAACCATCAGAAGGAATACCCATAGTTACCCATTCGCCGTTTGTGCCAAGAGCCCAATCGCGCATATGGTCGATTGCAGCGTTTGCAGCAGAAGCAGCAGAAGAAAGACCACGCGCTTCGATGATCGCAGCACCACGCTTACCAACAGTTGGAAGGAATACGTCTTTATTCCATGCAGCATCGTTGATTTTGTCTTTTAAGCTTTCGCCGTTTACATTAGCAAAACGATAGTCAGCATACATTGTTGGAGAGTGGTTACCCCAAACTGTCATGTTTTTGATGTCAGAAACTGCAACACCAGCTTTTTGAGCAAGTTGAGTTAACGCACGGTTGTGGTCAAGACGTAACATTGCTGTGAAGTTTTTCGCTGGAAGATCTGGAGCAGATTTCATTGCGATATAGGCATTCGTGTTAGCAGGGTTACCTACAACAAGAACTTTAACGTCACGGCTAGCAACTTCGTTAAGCGCTTGACCTTGACCGATGAAGATTTCACCGTTGACTTTAAGAAGGTCAGCACGTTCCATACCAGGACCACGTGGACGTGAACCAACAAGAAGCGCGTAGTCAGCATCTTTGAATGCAACTTTAGGATCATCAGTACCGATCATGCCAGCCAACAATGGGAAAGCACAGTCGTCAAGTTCCATCATCACGCCTTTAAGCGCTTGTTGAGCTTTCTCAACAGGAATTTCTAATAATTGAAGAATAACTGGTTGGTCTTTACCCAACATTTCACCGCTAGCGATACGGAATAAAAGGCTGTAACCAATTTGACCAGCAGCGCCAGTAACGGCAACGCGAACAGGTTGCTTCATGTAATTATCTCCAGTTGAGAGGATAGTCAATGCGATTAAATAGCTGTTCTATCTAATCTTAATAATCATAAACGGCGAAGATTGTACTCCAATACTTTGACAGATGCATTGAAAAGAGAATGAATTTCAACAAAAGTCTGATAGGAAATATAAATTAACTTCGCGGAAATAAATTAGTAGGCGCCCTCTATGTCAAATGTATTTGGGCAGGTCGAGACAATATCAGACGCACATGACTTGAATTGACCATTCGTGCGATAACAGATTTCAACCCCCGTTAACACCGGGCGACCATTTAAGCTTTGGCATTGAAATTCAATACCTTGGCTGGGTAATTTTGGGTTGAGTTTGATGAATTGCGATCGTAATGTCGAGATAGAGACTGTTTTACGATCCACTCCTGTTAAGTAATCAGGAACTTTTAATTGGTCTGCATGATTAATAATGGTACGAAAATACTGACTGGCATTCATTGGAACGCAACCACCATAGTTGGCCCACAGCCTAATTCTAGCCTGCTCATCAGGCATCACCCTAGCAACAACCCTCTTCTGTAGCGGTGCCAAGGTGGCAGATGAACTCGTTTGGCAATCATGACGACTGGTTTCTGGGATAAGACCCTTTATCGTAAGTGAATATCCTTCTAGGCATTTACGGTGTTTCGCTTTTGTTCGATCTAATGCACAAATGGCAGGTGTCATCTGTACTTGAAGCACATATCCTTGTAAACCTTTCCCTGATGCCATCACATCTGCTGAACACAACAAAGCCCCTACGCTCAAACTACTGAGGAGGTAAGTGTGTTGACAACTAAACAGCAGTTTTGTGTGATTCATCAAAGCTCACAAAAGTAGTTGAAATGCTATTGCGTATTTCTTACTGGAATAGGCGGCATACGACTTTCGATCGCTTGCGGCCCCTGTCCAAGCAATACACCATAATGAGCAGCATTGGTCATAACTTTCTTCACATAGTCACGTGTTTCATGAAGTGGTATTGACTCTGTGTATTGATCCGCCGCAATGCTTTTGAACTCTGGTTGCCAACGGCGTGCTCTAGTCAGTCCTGCATTATAACCAGCCGTAGCCAGAACTGGACTGTTACTCAGCATACCTTGAATCATTGACAGGTAATATGTCCCATAACGAATATTGGTATTCGGATCGGATAATGCAGCAGGATTATACGTTTCACCCATTTTTCGTGCCACATCTTTTGCTGTTGCAGGCATAATTTGCATCAATCCACCAGCACCTACATGTGAACGAGCCGTGGTCACAAAGCGACTTTCTTGACGCATTAAACCATAAGCCCACGAAGGATCAATCCCTGCATTTTTACTATGCGTCACCACTAGATTTTGATGTGGTGTCGCATAACGATATGCATAGTTATGACGTTTAAGTGTTCTTTCCGCCGCATAAATAGCACGGTCATACCACCCCATTTCTGTGGCACGTTTTGCCGCAGCCAGTAATAGACCATCATCTTGCTTAAGATAAGCTTGGCGGACAGCCCAATTCCATTCACGATTTGTGTAAGTTGCTGAAGCATTGATATTGCGTAATGCAAAAGCACGTCTAAAGTGAATATCTTGATCTAAACGTTGAATATCTTGTGCGCTTGGTTGAGCACGATCATGTGCTTCATTATAACGAATACCTAAATGGTCTTTTGCCAACAGATTGTGATAATCATCGCCAGCGGCAGCTAATCGTTGATAAATACTTTTTGCAGCTTGCTTGGAAGTTTGGTCTTTACGATTTTCATATGCTCTCGCCATCCAATATTGCCAGCGATCTTCTTGTTTTTGCGTAACGCTCATACTATCTATGGCTCGCAACACACTTTCCCACTCACCAAAACGAATCGCTTGACGCGCGTAAATTTCAGCCTCTTCTGGTGTAAAAGGCACGCCATAACTGTAATCAAAGTTCTTCAGCACTTCAGGATTAAAATTATTTTTCATCACTGTCGTGCCTCCAATATACGCCACCGTGCGGTACATATACTTTTGAACATCTGCAGGAACACCTTGCACGACACGAGGAAGATTTTGAAGCGCCGTGTTCAAGTCAGCATCTGCAGCACGACCTAAAGCAAACACCAAATAAGCATAATCTACTGTTGTTCCTTTGGTCGCAGACCATAAATAATTCAAAGGATCTGCCTGAATTTGATTTAATTGTGCTAATGACAAGTTTAAACCCAGAGTTTGTGCTGTTGCGATCGCTTGACCAGACTGTCCCGCTCTAAGTTGCGCATACAGGCGCTGTTGACGATCTGTGGTGGTGAGTAAGGGACTACTTAGCATTAAGCGACCTAAACCATTACACGATTCTGGCTGCGATTCTGTTGTAAACCAGACATCTTTGTATTCAGGGTATACCAATGTATCGCCATTTTTTGCTCTTACTTGCGCAACCGCACAGCTTTCAGCTTGATCAGGATTGGTGACATAAGGTAAAACAGGTTGAGCTGTCTTGAAATCTGCTTGTTTTACCTTTTCTTCGACATAATCAGCAGCTAATTTTTCAGCCATTGCAGATTGAGGATAGCGCTGTGCAAAGCTGATAATATTCGTTGCAGGTTGGAAGCCTAAATTATTATTCAACATCCAATATTCTGGATAATATCCAAGCGCATCATTTTGCATTGCAGAACGATAATATTCGAGCTGAGCTGTATTACCCGAGTTCGCAAATTTAATCGCCTCATTAAATTGCTCTTCAGCCGCATGAGCAACGGGCAAACAACCTAGTGTTATCAGCCCCATTAAATATTGTTTTAACTGTTTTTGCTTCACTGCTTTTTTTAACACGCTTCTCTTCTCAACTTTAACTCGTCGCTACATTTGGACATGCTTTTTTGCATGATCAACTCTTTTGCAGCGCTTGGCAATTTTAAAATGTATTTTAAATACTCTAATGATCAAGTACTGTTCTGTTATGTAAAGCGCTGATTAACCACTATTATTTTAAAGTATTTTTACTGTAAATCCATAAACTTGATCTGATTTATATATTTGTTCAACCCGTAGTACAAATACTGTAAAATAGCTCGCTTTTATCGAGTGTGGGATTCCCCCATACTTCACCGGAACATATTTATCCCTTTTTATAGGATAGGAGCCTTCATGACGGTTCAAACCTTCATTCCGAATAGTGCCCCAGCTGCCTCAGAAAACACTGTTACCCAGCCACAGCACACCCCAGCCATCGATGGTGCAGTCAAAAAACTGTATATCGAAACGCAAGGGTGTCAGATGAATGAGTATGACAGTCATCGTATGGCCGACTTGCTAGGTGATTCACACGGTTATGTATTAACAACAGACCCTGCTGATGCAGATATTCTTTTAATGAATACCTGTTCAATTCGTGAAAAAGCGCAAGAAAAAGTATTTTCAGAATTAGGTCGCTGGCGCAAGCTGAAAGAAAAAAATCCTGATTTGGTGATTGGTGTAGGTGGATGTGTTGCATCTCAAGAAGGTGACAATATCCAAAAACGTGCACCTTATGTCGACATGGTATTTGGTCCACAAACACTTCACCGTTTGCCACAAATGCTTGATCAGCATACGGATCAAATTGAAAAGCCGAAAAAAGAGAAAATCAAACTGGTAGACATCTCATTTCCAGATATCGAAAAGTTCGACTTCTTACCTGAACCTCGCGTTGAAGGTTATAAAGCTTTCGTATCGATTATGGAAGGCTGTTCAAAATACTGTTCATTCTGCGTGGTGCCATACACTCGTGGTGAGGAAGTATCTCGTCCCCTAGATGATGTACTTGCTGAAATTGCTGGTCTTGCGGAAAAGGGCGTACGTGAGGTTTCTTTACTCGGTCAAAACGTAAATGGTTACCGCGGAGAAACATTCGAAGGTGAAATCTGTACGTTTGCTGATCTTCTTCGTCTAGTGGCGGAAATTCCAGGCATTGGTCGTATTCGCTATACGACATCTCATCCATTAGAATTCAATGATGACCTTATCCAATGCTATCGTGACCTACCACAGATGGTTTCTCACCTTCATTTACCAGTTCAAAGTGGTTCAAATGATGTATTGAAGGCGATGAAGCGTAACCACACGATTGACGTTTATATCGATAAGATTGCTAAATTACGCCAGGTACGCCCTGATATGCATTTGTCTTCAGACTTTATTATTGGCTTCCCTGGTGAAACTGATGCTAACTTTGAAGAGACATATCAATTTATTCAAGACTTAGATTTTGATCATTCTTATAGTTTCATCTACTCGAAACGTCCTGGTACACCAGCATCAGAGCTGGAAGATTTAACACCTGAAGATGTTAAAAAAGAGCGCTTGGCTAAAGTTCAACAATGGATTAAGCAGTCAAGTATCCAAAAAACTGATGCTATGCTTGGTACTGTCCAACGTGTGCTCATTGAGAGCGTTTCAAAACACGATCCAAACTTATTGGTAGGAACCGCAGACAATACACGTTTAGTAACATTTATTGGTGATGCCTCTTGGCTTGGACGCTTTGCAGAGATTGAGATTACAGAGATTAAAACCTTAAATTTAGTTTACGGTGAACTCTTGAATCTTGAACCTGACGTGGCGTAATGTAGAGGTATAGATTAATAGACTCTAAAGGAAATCTCTTGACTGCAGCGATTCGACGTACAGTGGCTTTTCCCGGTGTTTCAATGGACCGTTTACAAACCATGCTTGGCGCGTACAACGGTCATATGAAACAAATTGAACAACGTTTAGATGTAAAAATCAGTCAGCGTGGCGATAGTTTTTTTATTGACGGTGGAATTGATGAAGTCGAGAGAGTTGAAAGCTTACTTCAGCGCTTATACGCCGAAGCTGAAGTTTCTCAACAAATCAGCTCTGATTTGATTCATTTAATGATTCAAGGCAGCCAGACTGATCATGAATTACAATTGGATCCTAATCAAGAACACACAGGACTTGATGAAGTCTGGCTCCAAACCCGTAAGGGCCGCATTAATCCGCGGGGGGCCAACCAAAAACGCTATGTACAACGCATTCTTCAAAGTGATATTTCTTTCGGGATTGGTCCAGCGGGTACAGGTAAGACCTATTTGGCTGTAGCTGCTGCCGTTGATATGCTTGAACGCAATGAAATTCAACGCATTCTTTTAGTTCGCCCCGCTGTGGAAGCTGGTGAAAAACTTGGCTTCTTGCCAGGTGACTTATCACAAAAAATTGATCCTTATTTACGCCCACTCTATGATGCCCTGTATGAAATGCTTGGCTTTGAAAAAGTGGCAAAATTAATTGAGCGTCAAATTATTGAAGTAGCGCCACTTGCATATATGCGTGGTCGTACACTCAATCACTCCTTTGTCATTTTAGATGAAGCTCAAAATACAACGCCAGAACAGATGAAAATGTTCTTAACTCGTCTTGGTTTTGGTTCGCGTGCAGTCATTACCGGTGACATTACTCAAGTGGATTTACCACGTGGACAGCAGTCTGGTTTGGCACATTCATTACGCGTGCTTGAAAAGATTAAAGAAATCCATATCACACGTTTTCACTCACGTGATGTTGTAAGACATCAGCTTGTACAAAAAATTGTAGAAGCATACGAAGGTTGGGACAGTGAACAACATCGTTTAACTGCTGAAGCACGTGCGGAACGTAAAGCGCGTCAAGAAGCACTCATATCAGAAAATGATTCTGCTGCTGATGCTCAGCATCAAGATGCAGAGTAATTTAAATCTAATCACGCTCAAGGCAAGATTTTGAAACTCAGTCTCTCATTACAACAATCGTTTGAAGCATCAAGCTTGGTGCTCAAACGTGCGTATGTTAAAAAAATTATTGAAACCACCCTTCGTCATATTGATACACAAAGCGATTGTGAAATTGGTATAGCTTGCGTAGATGTCGAAGAAAGTCACAAACTTAACCTTGAATATCGTGGTAAAGATAAGCCAACCAATGTTTTATCTTTTCCAAGCGACTTACCAGATGAAATGGCTGAAATTCTAGACAGTTTCCCTATCGGAGATCTGGTGATTTGTATTCCCGTTGTGCTTCGTGAAGCAGAAGAACAATTTAAAGCACCATTAACACATTTCACTCATATGTTGGTTCACGGTACTTTACATCTGATGGGCTATGATCATGAAACTTCTGAACAAGATGCTGAGGAAATGGAAGCAATTGAGATTGAGATTTTACAAAAACTAGGTTTTGAAAATCCTTACCTGCTATTGGATGACGAATAACACTCCTCAATGACTTCGGTCTATGCTTCCCGTTATTCGGGAAGCAAATTAAAATAATAAATGAGTATTCAAAAATGAACTTCGTTGTCATCTTCAAAGCTAAAATAAAAAATATTGATGATGAATATGTAATATTGGCTAGCCAAATGCGGCATAAAGCGATGCATGATTACCATTGTACAAAGTTTGAAACCTATCAAGAGAAGGATAATGAAGTCAGTCTTTCTTATTGGATTCGGTTAGAGGATATTCAAGCTTGGCGTCAGGACACTGAGCATCTTTATGCGCAACAAAAAGGTCGCCTATCATGGTATGACACGTATTCGATTGAGGTCTGTCAAATTCAGCGCGCTTATCAATCTGAATAAATCGAGTTGATCTTTATATTGATGACATATTTTAGACAAATGAGTTAAATATTGAGTAAGTTCTTCAGATAAAATGAGATAAAGTCATGCGAAACCAATAGATTAAACTTAAATAACGCCTGACCATCAAAACCATAATAAACGTCTTTGTAAACATTACATCGCAATTGGATAAGCTGTTATCCTTCGGCAGTAATCACCTACAAGATATACACTAGCTGACATCTCACAAGATTTAGAGGTAATGGAACTTCACTTATGCCAACGATTATTTCAAATATCGCGAACAAATTTCGTAAAGTCTATCAAAAGGCTGAAGGGTTTATTGAAGAAGAACGTGAATTTCCTGTCTCTCAAGTTTTTTTAAATGCGACTTTCAAGCGCTTTGTGACCGACAATGTCAGCATACTTGAAGATTTACATGCTGATTTACATGACGATTGGCTTCGACTCTATGCCACTTTGAATGTGAAAGGGCTTTATACCATTCTCTCTGTAGATTTAAAGCTCATTCAAATGGAATTGAATAAAGACGTACAACTGATTGTATTTGAACAAATTAGTGAAACCGAAGTCATTGAAGCAAAATTTCAAACCTTTTGGATGAAAATTGCATTCCGATCTGCACTATTCTTCTATCAAAAAATTCTTCGAAAAGATCCACTTGGCATGATTTTAGAGCGTTTTAATGTCATTAAAGTCAAAGATGATCTATTACATCTCGATTTAAATCAGTGGCTCGGTAAAAATCGCTCGATCATCGAAACATTGGGCAAAGTACACGTCAACCATGCAGAACTTCGTGAAACAGAATTGGTCGTGATTGGTAATGTAAATTTGATGGCTTTATTTAGCAAAATGAATACTGATCGATTCAAATCTAAATCTGATGAAGTGGAAAGTGATCACATTACACCAATTAAACAAAAGGATGACTAGAGCGCAGAGTTCTAATGTCGTCATAAAGCTTAAGCTACAGAAAAATACATTTTCACTGTGATTATTGATTATTTCTCCTTATTTATCAGAGATAATAAAACTTCAAGTGATCCTTCGATACGAAGGTAAAGGAAAATATTTATGGCATTTAAATCGTTTAAAACTTTGAGTGTGATTGCAAGTGTAGGTACAGCCGTGCTTTTCACAGGCTATTCAAGTCAAGCGCTTGCCATGACGCCCTTCCAAGCCTCTTATCAGTTTGCATACAATGGTAAAAACTTGGGGTCAGCAACACGAACCTTGAAAAAATCAGGTAACACCTGGAATTACGTTTTTGCAGCTAAAGCAGGAGGTATTGCTTCAGCGACTGAAACCAGTAACTTCACATTCAACAATAATCAGATTCAATCATCCAATTTCAGTCGCACCAGTAAAATTTTGGTTCATAACAATACAATGAGCATTAAATTTAATCCAAGTGCCAAAACCATTAACACCACCAAAGATAAAGAGCAACGTTCATTTGCATGGAAATCTGGTGTACTGGATGAGTTAAATGCAGAATTGCAAATTCGTGAAGACTTAAAAAATAGTGGTTTAAAATCGCAATACTGGATTGCAGATGCTAAAGAAGTTGAATCACGTCGTTTCATCAAACAAGGCACTGAAAAAGTAGAAACTAAGTACGGTACGTTTGATACCATCAAAGTAGTGATGAAACATGATAAACCAGGTCGTGAAACGATTTTTTGGCTGTCTCCGAAATTGGACTATCTACCAGTGAAAGTCACACACCAAGATAAAAAATCTTCATACGGGCTCTTACTGACAGGGTATAACGGTCCACAAAATTAAGGCATTTTTTACTTGCTTTTTTGCAGATGCTTTTTAAAATACGTCTTTGCTTAAAAAGGCACCTGCCCTAGAGGATTCTCCCGTGTACGCACTAGAACAGAAAATCTTAAACGAAGGTATCGTTCTATCTGATCAGGTTTTAAAAGTTGATTCTTTTCTAAACCACCAAATCGACCCAGTGATGATGCAACAAATTGGTCAAGAATTTGCTCGTCTATTCAAAGATGCGGGCATCACCAAAATCATCACAATTGAAGCTTCAGGTATCGCACCTGCTGTGATGGCTGGCTTGGAACTTGGTGTACCGGTAATTTTTGCACGTAAGTATCAATCTTTAACTTTAAAAGATGATTTATATCGTTCAAAAGTATTCTCTTTTACAAAGCAAGTAGAAAGCACAATTGCTATTTCCAAGAAGCACATTGCAGCAACCGATAAGGTTCTTGTGATCGATGACTTTCTTGCAAATGGACAAGCTGCTTTAGGTCTGGCTGACTTGATTCACCAAGCTGAAGCTGAGGTTGTCGGGATTGGTATCGTGATTGAAAAGTCGTTCCAACCTGGCCGTGATCTTTTACTTGAAAAAGGTTACCGAGTTGAATCACTTGCTCGTGTTGAATCACTTGCAAATGGGACTGTGACTTTTGTTCAAGAATAATTTTGAACATTAAAAAAAAGCGCCTAACGGCGCTTTTTTATATTTTAATGTGGCAGGATCAAGTTGAATACCCAATTTTGTACCACCAAAATGCTTTTGAATATAATCTTCAACGTAAGGCTGATGGTAAAGATTTGAAAGTTTTTGAAATTGTGGATCATTCAATCGATCTTTACGCACTGCAAGTATATTGACATTTTCTAAAGCTTTATCAGTAACCTCTTCTTTAAATATCGCATTTGTTATTACATTTAGTCCACTTTCTAGAGCAATAGTATTTCCAATTGCGGCTAAATCCACCTCAGACAATACACGTGGTAGTTGTGCACCTTTGACCAATTTAAATTGAAGTGATTTCGGATTTGACTGGATACTTTCAAGAGTTCCAGAAATCGTATTAAAATCTGGCTTAAGTTGAATCAACTGAGCACGTTCTAATAGTCTTAATGCACGTGCTGTATTCGCCACATCATTTGGAATTGCAATTAAGGCCCGATCAGGCAAAGCAGTTAGTGACTTGTAGTTTTGAGAATATAAACCCATAGGCTCTAAATAAGTGGTCGCCAAGACAGCAAGCTTATGATGATTCAAGTCATTAAATTCTTTGAAATACGCCCAAGATTGAAATGCATTTACATCAATTTCACCATCGAGCAAAGCTTGATTCAAAGCCACACCGTCATTAATTTCTTTCACCTCAATGTCAACATTTGCTGCTTTCGCCAGATCAGAATCCGCGATATGTCTCCAAATATCAACATCCGATCCATGTGATCCAATCACGATTGTTTGTTGTGTTTGCTTTGTTTTTTGAGGTTCAGGTTGAGCACTACATGCACTGATAATGAGAATTGCAAAAATAATAAATAAAAATTGGGCGTATTTTGACTTCATGATTTACTCGATATTGTTGTTGATTGTTTGAGTTGTTTAAATTGCGCTGGATAATATTTTTCAGTAACGTCTAAATGAGATCTAAGTCGACCTTTGATACAGTTTTCTCCCACATTTCTCAGTAAAGGATTCAGTGGATCTGTCTCTGGTCCTTGTGCAAGTGCTTTTAAATCATTTGCAAGATTTAAAAGCGGAATTTCACCAGCAAATAAATTTGGAGAAAGAAAATAAGCAACCGAGTACCGTTCTGCATTGGTTGGAGATATGACTCGATGTTGATTCGCAATCAAATATCCATTTGTGGCAAGCTCTAAAACCTCACCGATATTGACGACAAATGCGTGTTCAACAAATGGTACTTCAATCCATTTGCCTTGACTTAAGACCTGAAGTCCTCCGATCTGGTCTTGTAAAAGTAAAGTTAAAATATTGGAGTCTTTATGAGGGCCTACACCCTGATGATTCATTTGATCAATTGGGGGATAATGAATCAGCTTGAGTAGTTCATGTGGACTGCCTGTAATCAATTGATCAAGTGCTGTGTCCTGCTGCCCCAATGAAAGCAACAAGGCTTTTAATAATTTAATTGCAACTTGTCTGAGATCTCGTTGCCATGCGGTGACTACGCGTTGAAACTCAGGCCAATTCGAAGGCCACTGATTTGGTCCCTGTAAACGTCTCCATGTCGGTCCAGTTTCAGGTTCTAATGCTGCCAGCTCAAAACCAATGTCTATTTGTTCTCTAAAATCAGGTTGCAGACGTGTAACTTCGGCATTTACTCGACTATACCCTCGAAAATGCGGGGAATGAATCATAGCGATTTCATCTTTTTGTTCTTGTGGCAGCGAAAAAAACTGTCGAGTAATACGCTGAATCTCCAAAATTTTTTCAGCTGAAATGCCATGACCTGTCAAATAAAAAAAACCAATATCCTTGGCGATATGTGCAAGTCGTTGCAGAAAATCTGCTTGCGTTGATGATTGATCAAATTGACTTAAATTTAGAATAGGAAGTGCTGTTAAGCTTTGTTGTAATGGTTGATTCATGATGCACTCATCTTTCTAATACTTCATTGTATTAATGACTGAAAGATGAATGCTTTTGAAATCATTTAAATTGGATACTTATGCGTCTATAAAAATATGATTCGCGTTCAATCACTTAGTCTTGCCCAGTCCACACATGATCTTTTAAAGACACCGCATTCGGAATGAGTTTGAGTCGATAAAACAAATCTGCAATTTTTTGTTGCGCCGTGACTGTATCTGTATCGACCAGTTTGGCATAAGCAGGAATATTTCTTTTTTCTAAAACCAGTTTGGTAATATTTTCGTCCAAGCTTGTACTTTGCGCCAAAATTTTTGCGGCTTGATCTGGGTGTTGATTGATCCAATCATCTACTTGATTTAATGTTTGCACAAATCTTTGGGCTTCAACCGCATGTTGTTTTAAAAATTTTGGAGAAGACAAATAGAAGCTATACGCTAATGGCAAAGCTTTTGAATCAATAAGAACACGTGTATCACCTTTAAGCGAAGCAGCACTTGCATAAGGATCCCAAATCGCCCAAGCATCGAGTGATTTTTTATCAATAGCAGCTCGGGCATCTGCAGGCGTTAACCAGACGGGTTGAATATCAGACCAGCTCAATTGAGCTTGATCTAATATTTGTGAGAGAAAGTAATGCGCACTTGAACCTTGTGTAACACCAATGCGCTTACCTTTTAGATCCTTTAAGCTTTGAATCGTACTGTCTTTGGGTAAGAGCAAGCTATGTGAGTTTTTAGATCCATTTTCATAAGCTAAATATTGAATTGGTTTACCTGCAGAAAGTGCGAAAATTACAGGTGTATCCCCTGTATACCCCACATCAATAGCACCGACATTTAATGCTTCTAGTGTTTGAGGACCTGCCGGGAATTCTTTCCATTGAATTTTCACACCAGGGAATGCCTGCTCAAAAGTTTTATTTTGTTTTGCAACGATGAATTTAAGCGCCGCTTTTTGATAGCCAATATTCAAGGTTGTTAATTTTTCATTTGATTCATCTTGCCCCTTAAGCTCAGTAGGCTTTTCTTTTGAGCATGCAATGAGGCTAAAACTCAATGTCACAATGGTGCTTAGTACAAATAATTTTTTCATTGTCTTGGTAATTTATTTGATTGGAATAAAAAAATAAGCCAAACTTCGAAAAAAATTAAATCACTATTTGCGCTTAGTTATTCAGTTCAAGATCTAAGCCATCCTGCTCATAAAATATGGTTTTATCCTTAAAAATTAAATTAATCTATTTTCAAATCAATTTTTTATTTTATCTGGCATTACAGTTTTTCTACATTCGGCCATGTTGCAACTTTAATCGCAATGCTAGAATCTTTTAAATAAATGGATGTATAGATTAGAGCAATCCTAAATGACTGAAAACTTAGAAATACACTGCCCAAAATGCGGTTCAACTGATATTGAAAAACGCAACCATGAACAATTACTGCAAAAAACAGGTGGTGTTCTTCTTTCCGCAGCGGGTACAACTGCGGGTACTGTGGGTGGTGCTGCATCAGGTGCTTCTATTGGTGCTTCCATTGGTGCTGTTGCGGGCCCTTTAGGTGTAATCATGGGTGGCACAATTGGCACTTTTGTTGGTGCAATCAGTGTGGGTGTGACTGGTGGCTTTTTAGGTCATCGTTTTGGAAAAAAAGCGGGAGAAATTGTCGATAAGAATGTTTTCCTCGATTACCAATGCAAAAAGTGCAAACACCGATTTGAACAGAAACATATTTCAAAATAAAAGTGAGCGAGAAGCTCACTTTTTTATGCCTGATAAAATAATCTTTAAAATTATTTCTTTAACATTTGCAACGCCACTTCACCTAATCGTTTCCCTTGCTCGATACACAGTGATTTTTCATCTTGGCTTAGAGATTGATCGTGTCTAGGTCCACTGACATGTGTAGCACCATAGGGTGTCCCACCTGATTTTGTATTCGATAAAGCTGGGTTGGCATTGGTTAAACCCAAAATCAACATTCCATGATGAAACAAAGGTGGCAACATAGTCAGTAATGTACTTTCCTGCCCGCCGTGCATAGAGCCCGATGAACCAAACACACAAGCAGGTTTATTATGCAATGCACCATTGAGCCATAAACTCGTTGTTTGATCCCAAAAATATTTCATTTCTGATGCCATATTGCCAAATCGAGTTGGTGATCCTAATGCAAGTCCCGAACAATGTTGAAGATCATCCAAAGTCGCATAAATATCGCCCTCCTCTGGAATACTTGGTGCTGCTTCGGTCACCACTGTTGCCAACTGTGGAACTGTTCTAATTTTCGCAAGCATTCCAGTAGATTCAATTCCTTGAGCAATTAAATGTGCCATTTCCTTGGTTGAACCATATTTGCTGTAATACAAAACTAGAACATATGCTTGCATAAAAAGATCATCCAATGAAAAAAGAAAACTATACGGTATTTTTTTTAAAATTTGGTTAAGCTGTGCAACGAACGTACAGAATTTTAACTAAAAAATACTCGAGACTCATTATTTATGGCGGAAATCTTAAAAAAGTTACCTTTCTACAATAAAACATGGTTTCAGTTTATTTTGTTTGTACTACGACGCTTTGAAGCTAACAATTGTCGTGAGCAAGCAGGCTCTTTAACTTACACCACACTTTTCGCTGTCGTGCCGATGTTGACCGTATTCTTGGTTATCATTTCATCGATTAAAGCATTAGAACCTGCTCGGCAACAATTACAACAATTGATCTACAGTAATTTTCTGCCTAAAACCAGTATCGCGTTTGATAAAGCATTGAATGCATTTACTGACAATTCGAGCAACTTAACCATTATTGGTGTGCTGTTTTTATTCTTTACCACAGTAATGATGCTCACTAGCATTGAGACAGCATTCAATCGTATTTGGCGTGTGACAGAAACGCGTAATGGCATTATTGGTTTTATGCGCTATTGGACCATCATTTCACTGGGACCAATCCTGCTGGGTTCGGCTTTTGTGATTTCATCGACTTTAGCGTCTATGAACATCCTAAGCAATAATTTTGCAGGTTATGAATTGAATGGCACTTTTATTTTATGGGTCATCTCATTTGCACTCACCGCATTAGGTTTTTTTGCCTTGTATTGGACGATTCCAAACCGCTCTGTTCCAATAAAAGCAGCCATGATTGCTGCGATTTTTAGTGCTGTTACCTTCGAGTTACTGAAAAATTTATTCGGCTTCGTGATGACTAACTTTACCAGTTATCAGTTGGTTTACGGTGCTTTTGCAGCAGTTCCAATTTTCCTGTTGTGGATTTATCTCTCTTGGAACATCGTACTGCTTGGTGTTGAGATAAGTTATGCCCTCACAGCATTTCATACAGGTAAGACCGAAACGCGCCATCCAATTCTCATGCTTCTAGATATGCTTGAGTTATTCTATAAAAAACAAAAACAAGGTAAAACCGTAACCGATCTGGAGGCACTTGATATTTTAGGACGCCGTGAAATTGGCCGCTGGCCTAAATATGTTAATCTATTAGAACAGCAGAATATTATTAAACGTACAGATAATAATGAATATGTTTTGGTTAGAAATTTAGATCATCTTGATTTTTGGTCATTTTATAAATCATTGCCTTATACGCTGCCTGATAAAAATGATATCGGAAAAATTCATGAAGATGATGTATGGATGAACCGTATTGGTCCTGCACTGATTGAAGCTGATGATTATCTTGCTGCAAAGCTCTCCGTACCGCTATCGACCATACTTGAAGAAAAATAAACTCTTGCAATAAGAAAAGACCTCTATAGGTCTTTTCTTATTTCGTAGACGGATTATATGGACGTGTAGATTGCCAACAAATAAGTGCGCCTAAGGTCACTAAGACACAACCGATCCAAAAGCTCATTAGAGGTTGCACATCTAGAATCAGCATCGACATCAGACTTGAAAAAATGGGCATAAAATACGTTGCCAAAATTAAAATTTTGAGATGTCCATATTGCATGCTTTGGTTCCAATTGCTGTAAGCCAAGCCAATTAAGCTGCCAATGACTACAACCATCAGCCATGTCATCAAATTCAGCTCAACAAACGGTTCTCGCATCACAAAATGTACAGCCCACAACCCAACTGCAGTCATTAGAAAAAGAAATGGAACAGCATTATGACCTTCTGCATATTTCTTGGTAAATATACTGTACAAAGGCCATAGTACGGCGCCGATGAAAGCAAATGAGTACGCCAATGGATTTTCAAGCACGGCCACCAATATGCTTTTCGGCTCGAGAATATCTGGATTAACAACCATCATTAACCCAAGAATGGCACATGCAAAGCCAGTAATCACCCAAATATTCGCGCTCAATTGCCGTGCAAGAATCGAAAATACAATCAGCAAAGGAGGCCAAAGATAATTAATCATTGCTATGATTAATACCTGTTCTCGATGCGTTGAAAGTGCAATCGAAATTAAAAACAGGATCTCGTAGCCAACAAAAAGAGCACCACAGCCCCATAAGTATTTTTTAGGCATGAGTGAAAGCTTGGGAAAACCATTTTTCCATAACATGAACAATGCACTAAAACTATAGATCAGTGCCACCGCCTGTATCGGGCTTAATGATTCAGTTACAAGTTTCACCACCGCAACCAACGAGGCCCAAATCAAAATCGAGCTTAATCCCAGCCATGTGTACTGATTCAATGGAATGCTCCAATTCTTGCGCCGATTCGATCAAGATAAATTCTCAAACAGCGGTGTAAAGACACAATCATAATCCCTGCAAGAACCATACAAGAACCGACCAAGAAACTCGTTTCGATCTCCTCATCTAATAGCCAGACACCAAACAACATGCCGAACATGGGGGTCAAAAACGAAAACACACCTAAGCCATTTGCTAAATAAGTTCGTAACAACCAAAACCATAGCAGCAAACTTAAAAAAGACATGACAACCACATGAAATGTTAAGCTCAGAAACGCCAGTTGTGACCAGCGTACATCTGCTTGTCCAGTCCAAAAAGCTAAGGGTAATAAAAAAATAAAGCCCCCAAGCAATTGATAAAATAATGTTTGAGTGGGAGGCGCCTCAGAAAGCGTTGAAAATTTTAAAGAAATCGTAGTCAATGCCCACATCATCCCTGCCATTACAGCAAGAAAATCTCCCCATAAAATATGGTTGAGTTGACTTTGAGCTTGATCACGCACTAAAAAAGTATAAGCGATGCCAAAAAATGCGAACCAAATACCAAACCACTGGAAGTGATTCAATTTTTCAGCTTTGACTTTCCAATGTAAGCCTAAAGCCACAAAAATAGGCGCGGTATAGAGCAGAACAACAGTGTGCGCAGCACTGGTGTACCTGAGTGCCTCAGCAACCAAATAAAATTCTGCAGAAAATAAAAAGGCTAACCAAATTCCAGGAACAACATAACGGTAATGAAACAGTTGTCGCACTCGTTGTAGATACAATAATGGAACGACAAGCAAGGTTGCCAAACCACAGCGCAATGCGATTTGCATCAGAGGACTAATATCAGTAGCTGCAAGTTTCAAGATAATTTGCTGTAAACCCCAGACTAAACACAATACGATCATTAAGCTTGACGCCTGAAGGTCAAGACCTCTTCGCTCACCCATGAGTGGCACTCTTCACACAAACAAGTCGTCACTATACTGCTGACTGAATTAGAATATATAATTCAAAACAGACAACAAATACATTTATTCAGGCAATTTAATATGCCAAAACGCCATCCACATGAACTATTCGTTCAGTTAGATAATTATGATCATATCCAAGAGAATCTTTGGCTAACATTCCGCAATGATCCAGCCCATTCGGAATATCCTAAACACGGTCATGCATGGGGCGAATTTATCTATGCATTTGATGGTGTAATGGAAGTTCATATTGATCAAAATCAATATTTAACACCTCCGCCCTACGGAATTTGGCTACCGCCGCATCTGCATCACAGCAGTATTAATCTCACAGCTGTTTCTCATGCCACCTTATACGTGCATGAAAGCCTGTGTGATGCACTGCCCAAACAAGCAGGTATTTTACTAAGCTCCCCCTTAGTGACGGCGCTACTCAATGAACTCAGAAAAACTTATTTCAAACATGATCAACCCGAATATCAACGACTTTTAATGGTTTTACTGGATCAATTAAAAAGCTCACCCCTGCTCAAAAGCTACTTGCCCCATTCTGATCATCCTGCATTACAAACGATATTTACATACATCCATGAGCATCTCAGTGATCAGCGTCCACTGAGAGATTATGCTCAAATGGTGAATATGAGTGAGCGCACTTTATCGCGCTTATGTGAAGCTGAAATTTCGATGTCGCTCAATGAATGGCGCCAACGCTTTAAAATTACACGAGCATTAAGCTTATTGTCTGAAAATAAAACCGTTGAACATATTGCTCTAGATTTGGGCTATGCCAACGCCTCAGCCTTTATCAATATGTTTAAACGCTGGATGCACATCACGCCCCAACAGTTTCGTAAAAACATCAACTCAGACAATCTCTAGCCATAAAAAAAGGATGAACCATCATCCTTTTTAATTGAGCTTGATGCATCATTAATGCACTTGCGTAGTCCACACAAAATCTTGTTTTAAGCCAGTCAAAGTCATTTTGAGCTGATCACCCGATTCTAATGGTCCCACACCTGCAGGCGTACCCGTCATGACAACATCACCAGACATTAAGCTAAAGTTTTGACTGATTTCTGCCAAAAGCGCTCCTAATTTAAAAATCAGTAACCCCGTATCACCATGTTGCCTAAGTTGATCATTAATTTCGAGCTTAAACTGGACTTGATCTAATGCTGGGACCTGATCAAGCGAAATCCAATCTGCCAAAATACAAGATCCATCAAATGCTTTCGCACGTTCCCAAGGTTGTCCTTTCTTTTTAAGCTGATCTTGTTGATCTCTTAAAGTCAAATCCAAACCAAGGGTGACTGCACCTACTGCTGCTAATGCCTCTTGAGGATCCTTAAAGTTTTTGAGCGGTCGATCTATTCGTAATGAAAGTTCACATTCATGATGACACTGTCCCAATGCACGATTCCAATCAATCCCTTCTGCTAAGGACACCAAGCTACTCGGCGGCTTGATAAATAAGACAGGTTGATCAGGAATCGCATTACCTAATTCTTGAGCATGCGCAGCATAACTGCGACCGACACATACAATTTTTGATGGAACTGCACTCATGAAAATCTCTCTTATTTATAGTTTGAGTAATGAACTCATCAAAACTTAACGTTTTTGGAATGTATTTTCAAACAGTGTTCTGTCTACATCAGACTCAAATGCACGTTTTGGAATAATGACCACTGTATGATTTTTGAGTTCAAGCATATAGGTCAATTTACCCACTACAAATTTTTGTACTTCACTGTAGGCAAATGCTTGTTTAGGACGACCACTTGAAAAAAGCTCGGCAGAGTTTTGAAACAAATCGATACCTTGTTCAGTCTTACCAAATTGATATTTTTCAAACTGACGCTTGAACATCATAGGTAAGAACCAGTAACGCATAACGATTTGTAAAAAGATAAAGAACGTGCCTAAAGCCACGTAATAGCGTCCTACACCCTCTAATCCAAGATAAAGCCCCCAAATCACGATCGCAATACTGACAAGTGGCGTTAAAAAACGCGTAAATTGTTTTTTGCCAAAAGTAGCTAATGCAAAACCATCCTGAGACTCTTGTAAATTTAAGAAGTAACGGACAGATAAAACTGGTTGAGTATCAGACATAGGGGATTCAACAATCGATTTTCTTAAGCAAAGATATTACACCACTTTACCTGAAATCGAATTGTCGTTTTAATGAATACTGTTGATTACATCATCGCACTATTGATGAAAGCATCACACGATTTACAATGACACAAAATAAAAAGTCTAAATTCATAGTTCAGGATGAAAATGAAATACTTTAACTATCGAGCATTGTGCTTAAGCCTTATTTTTGTACCTAGCTTGTCGTACAGTGCGATTATTGAATGGAAAGAAAATATACCCAGTGCGTTAAAACCATTTCAAAATAATAGTACCGAACTCGCCAGCATCGCAAAAGATCAGATTCTCATCTATGCGCACACAAATACCCAAACATCTATTCCGACACGCAAAAAACAACCCAATCCAAATGTGAAGTTCACATCATCTGCCATCGTATTGCCTGTTAATGAAGAAAAGGTCGCCAAAACGCTTTCACAGTTTGAAAATTTTGTTGGTTTATTCCCGACATTGAAGTCAGCTAAAATATTAAATCAAGAAAAAAATATCACTCAGGTTCAATATAAAATTTCCATTCCAACACCAATACCTGTGCTCAACTTTAATGAGACCATAGTGTTTCAGCATCATATTGAAGGTAATACTATTTCGAGTTTGATTGTGGATGCACCCGTTCCTTATGGTCTAGGCAAATTTGAATGGTTCAAATTGGATCAAAATCATACTCTTCTGACCCTAACGCAATGGGGAGATTTGAACCAACCTAAAGGTTTTCTATTTAGCAAAGTTCTGAATGCAGTGCCTGAAGCAAAAATGGGAATTCCAAGTGGTACACATGCATTTTTACTTGAATCAATTCGAAAAAAATTAACAGCACCTTCTTCGAGTACGCTCAAACCAGGTCAATTTCCATCCGACCAATTAACGACAAATCAATTGGCCAAAATCGCACAAATCAGTCGTATCACCGAACACCCTGTAAGTTTTGTCCATACACCGACAACCGTGCCTTATCAACACGGTGCAGAATCAATGCGTTTTGTGACGACGTATCAGTATTATTCCCAACCAGTGCAACAATTACAAAAATGGACACAGCCTGTACATTATAAAAAGTTGTTTCCCCGCCAACTCAAATCTATTGATATCGAAACCCTAAAAGACCAAACACAATTGGCAGATTTTAAAGTTGAACTCGGGTTAGGAGTTATTCAAATTCCATTCCGATTTAAACTAAATTTTAGCTTTCCTAAGTCGAATCAGAATAGTTTTTATGCTCAAGGCGGTGATCTGAAATACATTAAAGGAAAAATGCAATTTGATAAGTTTCAACAAGGTACTTTATTGAAAATGACGAATGCTGGAAAAATAGATGAAAAAGCACCGTTCCTGATTCGTGCAGCACGGAGCTTGCCTTATCATGATGTGCTCCCTACAGTTGGGGCGAATGTCGTCTTTGCATTGAAAGTCAAAAACGAAGAGCAGAAGAAATAAGATAAAAAATAGACACAAAAAAACCGCAATTAAGCGGTTTCTTCTCTTTTTTACATCTTAGAGATGATCAAGTTGGTGCGCTCAGAGAGATTCGAACTCCCGACCCCTTAGTTCGTAGCCAAGTGCTCTATCCAGCTGAGCTATGAGCGCGACGTCTTGATGGAGTGCATTATATATGAATATTATTATTTGTTAAGTACTTTTTAATAAAATTTAAATCAAGCGAACAGTATTTATACGTAAATGTAAATTATGGCTAGATAATCAACAATTTAAGAGATGGTCAACAGGATCAATCCAAATTCCAAACAATCCTGAGTTGGATTGATGATGTTTTTATAAGAGCTAATATCTATTAATTAAAAATAATATGTGTAGAAATTTTAAAATTTATTTCTTTCTTAAGTAGCTAATAAAATATGATGATTTATAGCATCACTTCATTCTAGAAACAAAAAAACCGCAATTAAGCGGTTTCTTCTCTTTTTTACATCTTAGAGATGATCAAGTTGGTGCGCTCAGAGAGATTCGAACTCCCGACCCCTTAGTTCGTAGCCAAGTGCTCTATCCAGCTGAGCTATGAGCGCGTACTTGAGTGTCTTACGACTTCGTTACATCGATTAACTTGATTGGTGCGCTCAGAGAGATTCGAACTCCCGACCCCTTAGTTCGTAGCCAAGTGCTCTATCCAGCTGAGCTATGAGCGCATTTCAAGTTTATCGTTGGCGGTGAGAGAGGGATTCGAACCCTCGATACCAGTAATAGGTATGCTTCCTTAGCAGGGAAGTGATTTCAGCCACTCATCCACCTCACCGTAACGAGACGCCATAATACAAACTTCGTCCCTACTCTTCAAGTGAGAATTTAAAAAATTCTATGTTTTTTGTTCAATCATATATTTTTTAAACAATTTTCAGGTTTTTTACCTTTAATCTGCATTAATTTCACTTTAATACTGTCTATTCTGCATCTCTTTTATAATTTATGAACTAAAAACACTTTATTGCAATCATTTACGTGCAGTATTTCTCATCATGTCTTATGCTAAACTTATCTTCTGATATGAAGCCAAAGACATTATGAAAAATTGGGTCGACCCTGAAGCCAAAGCGGAAGCTGAACGTTACGATAATCCTATTCCAAGCCGTGTTCTTATTCTAGAAACGATTGAGAATAAGAAAAAAGCATTGTCTCATGCAGACCTTGTGGAACACTTCGAAATTGCGGATCAAAAAAGTATTGAAGCACTTAGTCACCGTTTAAGTGCGATGGTTCGCGATGGTCAATTGACGAAAGAAGGTTATAAGTTCCAGCTTATGGCAGATCAACCTGTTCATGATGCGACCATCTATATCAATAGCAAAGGTTTAGGGGTTGCGAGTATAGATGGTAAGAAAGAAGAATATTTGTTACCTGAGCGTGAATTACGTCAAGTCTTCCATGGTGACCGAGTTAAAGTTCAACAGACCTCTGTTGACCGTAAAGGTAAACCATGGGGTTTCATTACTGAAATTACCCAACGACGCGTCAAACAAATCATTGGGCAACTCGCAGAATATGAAGGTGAATACTTCATTCAACCAGCAAATCCAAATGCGCATCAACCGATTACCTTAGAAAAAGAACTCATTGCGCATGCGAAAGCTAAAGTTGGTGATTCTCTTCGAGTTGAAATTGATGATTTTCCAAATCGTGAAGAGTTTGCTACAGGTCATATTATTCAATCTATGGCCGACAAATCTGATACTGAAATTATTATTCCTCAAACCATTTTAGAATATGGTTTACCTTACGAATTTCCAGAAGAAGTAGTTCAAGAAGCTGAAAGTTTTAAAGAACCGACAGCACGAGATCGTCAAGGACGCATTGATTTAAGAGATTTACCCTTAGTCACAATAGACGGTGAAGATGCGCGTGACTTCGACGATGCTGTCTATGCAGAAAAACGTCCTGGTGGCGGCTATCGCGTCGTGGTGGCGATTGCAGATGTCAGTCATTATGTTCGTATTGGTAAACCTTTAGATGATGAAGCACAAGAACGCGGTACGTCTGTGTACTTCCCTCACTTTGTCTTACCGATGTTGCCTGAAGCACTTTCAAATGGCTTATGCTCACTCAATCCAAATGTCGATCGTCTATGTATGGTCTGTGATTTGAATTTAAGTCGCGCAGGTAAAGTCACAAAATTTGAATTCTATCCGTCGGTGATGCACTCTAAAGCACGACTCACCTATGACCAAGTTGCAAAATATTTTGAAGGTGATAGTCAAGCTGTACCTGAAGATCGTACAGTGCGTAAATCACTGAATACATTATTCCAACTTTACCAAGTATTAAAAGGTTTACGTGGAGAACGCCATGCAATGGAATTTGAAACCGTTGAAACGTACATGACCTTTGATGAACTTGGTGGAATTAAAGAAATTCTACCAAGATCACGTAACGATGCTCATAAACTCATTGAAGAATGTATGTTGTTAGCCAATGTCGCTGCTGCTGAATTTGCTTTAAAACACGAAATTCCAATGTTGTATCGTGTGCATGAGCCACCTGAATTCTCACGCATTCAAAAAGTTCGCGACTTTGTTAAGTTATTAGGTTTGAAATTCCCTGATCAACCTACGCAAGCGGACTACCAAGCGGTCATTGAAGCCACTAAAGACCGTATTGATGCGCCAAGTATTCATGCTGTGCTTCTTCGCTCCATGATGCAAGCTTATTATGGGCCAAATAACGCTGGTCACTATGGTTTGGCGTATGAGGCATACACTCATTTCACCTCTCCAATTCGTCGTTATCCAGATTTATTATTACATCGTGCTATCAAAGCACACCTGAAAAATAAACCTGCACCAGTCTCAGGTGGCGCACTAGAAGAAGCCGGTAATCATTTCTCGGCAACAGAACGTCGAGCTGATGAAGCTTCTCGCTCAGTAACCACTTGGTTAAAATGCCATTATATGCAACAGCATCTTGGTGAAGAGTTTGTTGGCGTCATTAGTGCTACGGCTGAGTTTGGTCTATTTGTCACTTTAAAAGATTTATATGTCGATGGTATGGTCCATGTAAGCCAGCTTGGCGATGACTTCTTTGTCTTCGATCAAGCGAGTCAAAGTTTAGTTGGGCAAAATCGTGGTCAGACCTTCGGTTTGGGTGATGAAGTACGCATCAAGGTTGCAGGTGTCAATTTAGAAGAACGTAAGATTGATTTTGAATTGATTCAACAACTCAGCCATGCAGGTCGCGCTATTCGTAGTCGAGCACCACGTGTCGTGAAGGAAAAACCGGTCACCAAGCAAGAAGCGTTAAATCGCATGTTGAATGAGCCTGTCGAACTCCTAAAAGATAAAGATGAAAGCGGTGAACGCCCTGTTCGTAAGAAAAAGTCCAAGGCAAAACCAAGCTCTTATACTAAAAAATCAGACAAAAAATCTGATGGAAAAGTAAAAGATAAAGCGAAAAAGAAAGCTAAAGTGAAAAAGAAAAAGTCGAATGCGAAAGCTAAATTAGACTAAATCTTTAAAGAGCGCCACGGCGCTCTTCTTATTTAATCTTTACTTTATCTGCAAGTTGATTATGTAAGGCACCAAAGCTTTGAGCTATACGTCTAGTTTCTTGATAATAAACATCATAGACAATAGTATCACTTTCATATTTTTCCCTAATATCCAGAAATGCGGTAAATTGAAATTCCACACTATTTTTTATGTCGCTAATTTCTATATCCTGTGTCAACCTATATATTAAATTTAAACTAGAAAATATTTCTTTATACAAAAATTTTAAGCCGTCAAACTTAATACTCTCTAAATTTTCTTTTTTGATATGTGAAATAGACATTAACTGTCCCATCATTACAAATATTTTTTTTGATGAGAACATAATTTCATCCCTCATTATTTTTTGATTTTCTTGCTCTTTCCATTTATCTAGCAAAATGTAACCCGCATAACCAATAAATAGAGTCGCTGACCAACCCATCATTGTTGCTAATGCACCTTTATCAAATTCTGTTTTGCCAAACAAGCAAGGGGCGAGAGCATGAAATATTAGCCAGTAGAAAAACATTCCTATAACGACAAAATTACACGCGGCCATAAATAAAGAAATGACTTCCTTTTTTTCTTTGTTCCATTTAAATCAATCCTATTAATAATTTTGTTTTTAACTTTTATCCTTGAATTCTCTATTTAAGACCCCTACATCTATAAATAACTGACATGATAATTTGGCTTATACAAATGACTTTAGAAAAGGCAACTTTGCCTGTACCCGATTTTTCTCAAATTACGCTTGATCAGCTTAAATCACAGATTGAACAAGCGATTCAAAATGGTCAACACTTTATAAACCAACTCGAGAAAGTCCCAGACACGGTACAATTACAATTAAATGTGCTCGATCAAATCGATGAGTTAGAAAACCAAATGAGCGAATCTTGGGGTATTTTGTCTCACTTAAATGCTGTGATGAACAATCCTGAAACCCGCGAGATTTATCAGTCTCTTTTACCTAGCTTAAGTGAATACTACACACAATTAGGGCAACATACTGCGCTCTATCAAACCTACCAATATGTGCATGATGCACCTATTTTTTCGGATTTACCAGAAGCTCAACAGAGTGCAATTAAACTTGCACTTAGAGACTTTAAACTCTCAGGCGTGGCTCTAGAAGGCGATGCAAAAAAACGCTACGCAGAAATATCAGCTCGTTTATCGCAGCTTTCTTCAGATTTTTCTAACCACGTTCTTGATGCCACACAATCATATTTCAAACCATTAACTGAAGATGAACTTGCTGGTTTACCTGCGAGCAGTATCGAACTTCTAAAACAATACGGTCAACAACGCGAACTCGATCAAGCCGTGGCGACATTGGATTTTCCTTCTTATCTTGCAATCATGACTTACGCAGATAAGCGAGAGCTTCGCGAAGCCTTATATAAAGCATATACCACGCGTGCGTCGGATCAGTCAGATCACCCTGAATATGACAATACTGCGGTGATGGAAGAAATTCTCAAACTGCGCCAAGAAATGGCTCAACTTTTAGGTTTTGAGCATTATGCAGCATATTCACTGGCAAGTAAGATGGCTCCAAGTGTTGAAGCTGTAGATCAATTCCTGATTGAGTTGGCAGAACATGCTCGTAAACCTGCCCTACAAGAAATTGAGGCATTAAAAGCAATTGCTCAATCTCATGGTGTAGATGAACTACAACCTTGGGACACGACGTATTTCTCGGAAAAACTCAAAATTCAACATTTTAACCTTTCTCAGGAAGCACTTAAGCCATACTTCCCTACCCCTGTTGTCGTTCAAGGTTTATTTAAAATTGTGGAGCGTTTATATGGTATTCAAGTCATTGAACGTAAAGCACCTGTATGGCATCCAGATGCACGATATTATGAGCTTGAAGATCAAGGCAGTGTCATAGGTGGATTCTATTTTGACTTGTACGCTAGAAGTGGGAAACGTGGTGGAGCATGGATGAGCGGATTCCGCTCACGTATGCAAACCAACAATGGCATGCAGAAACCGATTTGTTACATGGTCGGTAATTTTACACCACCGATTGGTCAACAATCTGCGCTTTTGACACATGATGAAGTCGTTACTCTTTTCCATGAGTTTGGACATGGTCTGCATCATATGCTCACAGAAGTAGATCATATCTCTGTAGCAGGCACACATGGTGTCGCTTGGGATGCCGTCGAGCTGCCAAGTCAGTTTATGGAGTTCTGGACTTGGGATAATGAAAGCTTGGCTTTAATCAGCCAACACATTGAAACCAAAACACCCTTACCTGAAGAACTCCTTAAGTCTCTTTTGGATGCGAGATTTTTCCAATCAGGCATGCAAACCCTTCGACAGCTTGAGTTTGCCATGTTTGATTTGAATATACATAAACAATCTCCTGCTTTAGATGCAACAGGTATTCAACAATCCTTAAACGAAATTCGTGAACAATATGCTGTTCTCCCTACAGCACCATACAACCGATTCCAAAATAGTTTTAGCCATATTTTCGCAGGGGGTTATGCCGCAGGCTACTACTCTTACAAATGGGCTGAAGTTTTAGCAAGTGATGCATTCGATCGCTTTGAACAAGAAGGGATCTTCAACCAAGAGACTGGACTTGCTTTCCGCAAGGCAGTGCTGGCTGTAGGCGGTAAAGATACAGCGCTTGATGCCTTTGTTAAATTTAGAGGTCGTGAGCCTAAAATTGATGCATTATTACGCCATCAAGGTTGGACGAATGACACTAAAACTGCTTAAACTACGCTACTAATTTTTGAAGGTGAGAGTCATTATGTCGATCAAACGTCGTTTCATTGCAGGTGCAAAATGTCCGAAATGTGAAGCTATGGATCGTATTGTCATGCTCACTTCAGGTGATTCAGAATGGATCGAATGTATTGAATGTAACTATTCTGAAAATCGTCCGACACATATAGATGAACCTCAAATGCCTGAGGTTGCAGACGAAATTGGTGTTATTCAATTTAAGCCGCGCCCAAGAAATTAAGATGTTTTAAAAAACAACAAAAAATAAGCACCCGAAGGTGCTTATTTTATTTAATTATTGATACCAACCGAATAACTTAAAGATATAAGGCACATAGGCGATAATCAACATTGCTGGAATCATCACAATCAGAGGAAGAATCCAACGTTCGTATTTGTAGTAGAACGTTTTATCTTTCACTTCTGCATCGGCAGCAGCCACCTCTTCATCACCAATCGACTGCCTTGCGAGCAAGTGATTGAGTGCAACCGGAGGTGATACATAGCCCAATTCGAAACCAATTAAAGCAATCATCCAGAAGTGAACAGGATCAATACCATAAGCGTAGGCGACAGGCGCAACTGTTGCTGAGATCAGAATCACAGCACCAAATGGGTCCATAATCATCCCGACGAATACCATGAGACATACGATCAAGGTAATCACGATATAGATATTTTCAATATCCGTTGGGAAGTGTTCCATCAACTCGATACGCTCTAAGTATCCACCAACACTGACAGACAATGCCATTAAGATCACAAGCGCCCCGATATGTCCGACTGTTTCACTTGCAGATACATGAATTGACTTCCAGAAACTCACTTTACGCGCAGGATTGTCTGGACTATCTTGCGCTGCAATTTCAGATGCTGACACTCGCGCCTTAGCTGCTTCTTGTTCAACCGAAGTATGGCTTAATGTCGTATCCCAATGTCCTACTGGTGCGAGCGGTGCTGGCTCATGACGTAATTTTTCATAAAGCACCATGACAAGTAAGATGATTGGCATCATGACTGGTGCAGTGAACTCATTCAAATTGGTATTTAATGCATACTTGTAGAATGACCACACAATCAGGAACACGATCACATAAGGAACCACTGCCACTAATGCCTTAGCGGAATTCGGGAATGCAACTGATGGCGCTGCAATACGGAATTTTTGCTCAGCAAAGAACAGAGAAATTAGTAGGAACAGTGTCGAAGTGATGAGGAAAACACCAATACCATATTGGTATAATAAGTCAGTTGTTACTTCTTTGTTCAGTGATGCAACAACAACAATCAATAGACATGGACGGAGTACCACACCAAGCGAACCCGACATCGCTGCTGTAGCCAAAGCGAATTGACGGCGTCCGCCCGCATTCCAAACTTCTTTATAAATGATCGCACCTGCAGCGATTACAAAAATACCTGATGCACCTGTATAGGCTGTAGGTAATGCAGCAGCAAGTAAGATTAACCAGGTAAGCGTTTCAGGCGCTAGATTCCATGGACGTAAAATATTTAGGAATTTATCAACAATCAAGGTCTGCTTTAACAGCATACCTGCCCAAATGAACAGTGATAGATTAAGGAAAATGGTAGAGAACTCAACCAGCTGCCCTAAATAAATCCCTTGACCCATTGGATAGTCCATCACAAAGGTAAAGTTAAATCCTGTTGTGATCGCCATATAGGCATAAAGTGGGACTGACAATAATGCCATGCCAATCGTACCACCTGGCTTCGCATTTTCTGGTACACGGAATAATTGGTACAAACTAATTAATGTCAGTGTACTGAACAAGATTATCCATAACCAATAGATGATTGTCATCTCACTGGTTGGCGGAACACCAGAGTTCAATACAGATCTATACTGACTGATCGCTGAACTGGTTAAGAAACTGTTCGCAAGTATCATTGCGACAGCGTAAACCCGATAATCTAAAACAGAACTTGGACCGCGTAGACCAATGTGGTGGATTTTAAGTGTTGCAGTGATCGCTGCAAGTACCACCATGATAATCAATAGAACTGCCTTATTTTCCGTACCAAATTGGAAAATACCAAAGAAAGTTGTTTCCATGGTTCGGTAAGTTCGTATTGAAGGGTTATCTTCTAAATACTGAATTGACTTATCGTAGAAGGCATATTTTTCTTCACATAACTGTTGACCAGCCAACACAGAGGCACGAACATCTTCTTCAGATGTTGTGCCAAAAATATCTGCAAATTCATCTTTTGCATTGGCTTGCATTTGGTTTTGAACCAGAAGGTCAATATTGGGATTTCGATCACAGACTGGCTTTTCAGGTTCGGCACGCAAGAATGAATACTGCATACCAATTTTTTCGTCACCGTATAGACTTTCACCTATACGTAACATCTGCCCGTGAATCATTTCTCCTGTCCCGATGATGAGCGTCAGTAACAGTAGAAGCAAAATCGTAAACGCAGATATCCACTCAGTCCATATATAACTAAGTAGACCTAACCCAGATCTCTTTTTAGAAGGCTCTTGCATTGTTATTCCATTATTTAATACTGCTATACATTGCCTGTACAGCTCATCTTTTCTAATTCGGGCTTAGGCAAAATCCTTTACCTAATTTCCTTACCACTTTTATCACATGAATCTGACTGATTTTTTTTTAAAAAAGAATGACTGACTTTTCCATTTTTTTTAAATTTATGCCAATTTTCATTAATCCACCTCTTAAGAGCGAGATAAAAACCAACTAAATCAGTAGGCTATACCATACTGTATTTCTTTTTTTAAACAAATATGACCTTAAAAAAATAAATGCAAAAGATTTGAAGCTGATCACACATTAAAATAAGTGATAATTAAGCATCAGAGTAATTAAGAGATGTGTGTGTCCTTTACGGAGATGTGCTGATAAATTAAAAAGAGCATGCTGAGTAATGCCCCCCATATTGCACCTGTTAAATGTGCTTCAACCAATACGGGGCTACCAATCATTTGCGCAGTATCGAGAGAACCAAAAATATTTTCCCACAAAATTTTACCCGTGATTAAAGCTAATACAAGCAGCGAGAATTTACGTTCTTTTTCAAATTTTAAAAAATAAACTGCCAAAGCCATATACATACCATGTAGTACCCCTGATAGACCTGCATAAGCTTCAACGTGAGGATAAACATAAAAAAAACTTAAACTAATTAATGGCGGTAGTGCGATCAACAAGTACAACATGTACCTAATTTTGACATATGGGAAGATGAATGGTAGACAGGCTAAACCCACCATATTCAATGCATAGTGTATCCATCCCACATGTACATAGTGAGCTGTCCATACTCGCCAAATTTCTTCATCCAATACAGGACGCCAATAGAAAAAATACTCCTGAAAAATCTGCAAACTAGCAGCAATACTGATACAGCATGCAATAAACAGTATTTTTCGAATCAGGATAGTATCTTTCATCTTTCGTATTCCTAAAAGAAAAAGAGCTTAAAGCTCTTTTTCTTGAATAACTCCATTATTAATTTTGAACAAAATTAAAAAAATCTTATTCGCCTAATGTGTTCTCGAAAAGATCATCGGCTTCATTGGTCGCTTGATCATCCCAGAAGCTCGACATTCCATCTGCTTCAGTTCGAACACCTGTATTCTCCGTCCAATAACGGTCTGAGATCGCTTGAATCATTTGTCCTGCCATATTATCCAATAACTTAAACTCTGGATTTACAGGAACTTCTTCTGCACGTGAAGCAGCATAAGTACGTAATGCATCACGTATTTTTGCATCGTCACCACTGGCTTGTGCTGCAACAGCATACAAGGCATGCGATAAGCGTACTCCTTTTTGCTCACCAATTTGCATAGATTGTTTAAGCGTTTGGTATGGATCTGGTTTGCCTGCATCAGCTCCAGGTAATAATGTCCAAATCACTGCTCGAGTAGCATTCGGTACACCCCAAAACTTGTTGTTATCAAGGCAGACCATGCCACGTTCAACAATTGCTGCGATATCTTTAGGAACATGCACTTGACCACCAGAAGCAATATCATTGGTCATCGCTTGTAAGCCACTTAACATCCCTAACAGATATACTGTTTGGTCAAGATTACGACGCATAGTTGGACATGAGTCACCTAAATTATATTTATATTTAGACTGCCAACGTTCCGCAAACAATTGATAACCCGTATATTGACGTTCGGCAGCAACAGCAGCCCAGCGCTTTTGTTCAATACGCGCATCTTGTGCTTCTGTCACTTGACCTGCTTTTGATGCTCTTAGGTATCTTAATTCTGCATCTAAGGCACGATTTTCTGCGCACATCCCTGAAGCTGAATATAAAAGAACTGCCATACGGGTCGGATCAGCACCCATATCTTTAGTCGCCATAATCACAGGAGTCAAAGCTGTGCCCTGATTACACACCATATCCACATCACCCATTGAGAGTACTGGTGGTAAGATGTGTTTTTCACTAAACGCAAGTGATGCATTCGCACCAGTTTTGATTACGTATGAACATCCAGATAAAGTTGTAGCTGCTACAACTGCAATTGCCGTGAAAAGACCTTGAGTCTTTAATTTAGACATACTTCCTGTCCTCAATTTTATAATTTTGTCATCCTTGCGATTTAAAATATCAGATGCAATCGCTGAATAAAAGTGCAGCAATGCACTTCATTAACAATTAGTCTGTCATTGATCTGAATTGAAATAATTGACTTATTTTTTGAATTGTTAAAATTTTGGGCAAAAAAAAGTAGCATTGCGACGGTTCGGCACATGCTACTTATTAAACGGTAAACTCAAGAGAGTTTATTTTGTTCATTGTTGTGGTGTTCAATTCGTTCCTTCAGCACAGTTCCTAGTCTTCCAATTATAATTGCCATAACAGCAGCAACCACTAGAAACAACCACATATGAATTTCGCTCATTTTGAAATTCCTCATTAGCTGTTGGTATATTTAATGTACTTTAGAAATTAAGATTTCACCGTATTTTTGTCTAACAATTTGATTTTCTTTCATTTTCGTCAAACAATTCATTTTTTTATTCATATTATATATTTATAAATAATTGTTTTTTATCATGTTTTAAATTTAAAAATAAAAGACTTATTGTCTAACAATTAGCCAAAACTTGCATGAGTAATCAAGCTTTTCCATTGTTTTTCATCTATTTGATCTCTCCAAATCACCAAAGAATCTAATTTCTTTTCGTTAAAACTGAGTACAACGAAGTAGTGAAAATGAAAAACTCGAGTCAGTTTTGCTTGGTATATTTTTGGATTTGAAGTCATTTGAATCGACCATAAATCTTTGTCTTGTTTTTGTAATTCACTTAATTGTGGTTTTTTTCTAAAACTCCACCAGATAATCAGTATAAATATAATACTGCTTAAAGCATAAATGAGCTCAATACTGATTAATAAAGTAATACTCATGATGAACATAAAGAAAGCGTGAAACACAGCTGAACAAAGGCTGTGTTTCAGTGAATAACGCTCATGGATTATGGACATAATCTTTTAATTTTTGAATGAATTGGCGCAATTCAGGTCGAGGTGGTTCAGAAACCTCCATAAACCAATCCAATAAATCAGGATCTTCTTGCTCAACCAATTCAGCAAACATTGCTTTCTCTTCAGGTTCAGCTTGCAAATAGTATTGCTTTACATAAGGATCAAAATACACGTCAATTTCTTTTAAACCACGACGTGCGCGATAGATAACTTTACGCTCTTCAAGCGTTAATTCATCGTACATTTTTATCCCCTAATCTGTGTTCATTCCATTTTAACTGAAGCCATGAGCTTTGTGTTTTAAAAATATCAATTGACCAAATTCATCAGTAATTCTTGCGTTTTGAGCATTCAACACATTGCACCAATGTTCAGGCTCTCTTATGTTGTGGCTATTCTAATAACACTTATGGAAATATAATTATGCAATCAGGCGCAATTCGACCAATTCCTAATATGTTGCCTCGAAAATTATTCAATGCAGAGCATGAAGCCTTTCGTGATACTGTTCGAAAATTCTATGAAAAAGAAGTCGTTCCAAATATTGCCAAATACGAAGAACAACAGCATGTAGATCGTGACTTATGGAATAAAGCGGGTGAAATGGGTCTATTGTGCACCACAATGCCTGAAGAATATGGTGGATATGGTGTAGATCGACTCTACAGTATGATCCTCATTGAAGAACAAGCTTATGCAATGGATTCATCAACTGGTTTTTCATTGCATTCGGATATTGTTGCGAACTACCTGAATAATTTTGCCAACGAAGAGCAGAAGAAAAAATGGCTCCCTAAAATGGCTTCTGGTGAAGTTGTCACTGCCATTGCGATGACTGAGCCTGGTACAGGTTCAGACTTACAAGCTGTACGAACTTCTGCAGTTTTAGATGGCGATGAATATGTCATCAATGGTTCTAAAATTTTTATTACCAATGGTTATCTATGTGACATGGCGATTGTTGTGTGCAAAACAGGTAATAGTGATAAAGGTTCAGCCAACTTATCGCTTATCATTGTCGAAGCTGATCGAGCAGGATTCACCAAAGGTAAACCACTCAATAAAATTGGTATGAAAGGACAAGATACTTGCGAATTGTTCTTTGATAATGTTCGTGTTCCAAAGGAAAATTTGATTGGTATGGAAGGCATGGGCTTCATCATGCTTATGAAAGAACTCGCTTGGGAACGTATGCTTGTTGCGATTATCTGCCAAGCAGGTGCAGAAGCTGCCTTTGCACACACAGTACAATATACAAAAGATCGTAAAGCATTTGGTAAGCCTATTGGTGCATTTCAAAATACACGTTTTAAGCTAGCAGAACTTCGAACTGAAATAGACTTCTGTCGTTCTTATTTAGATCGTTGTATGGAATTACAACTTGAGGGTACTTTAGGTGTAGATGCTGCCGCAGCTGCAAAATATAAAATTTCTGATATGTTCTCTAAAGTCGTTGATGAGTGCTTACAGTTACATGGTGGCTATGGCTTCATGCTTGAATACCCTATTGCACGCGCATATATCGATAACCGTGCAAATCGTATTTATGCCGGCACCAATGAAATCATGAAAGAACTCATATCACGTTCTTTATAAATAGAAAAAGGAAGCTTTCGCTTCCTTTTTTATTTTAATAGCTATTCATTAAGACACTAATTTAGGCTTTTTTACAGACTGTGCAGGAGCCTTCGCAAATTTTAAAATACCATCGTTAAAAGTCGCATTTTTGAGATCTTTACGATCAGCTAAATAGTTATGCGTTGCCATCCAAGGTGCCTTAGTACCTTGTTTTGGAAGTTGATCAGCCGCACGCGCAATATAACCTGATGACATTTCACCCATAACTGTTTCATCGAGCATTGCAGAATGGTCAGTTGGTGCGACAACTTCATCATAACCGTTCTGATCCATATATTTGAATAAACGGCAAATATAATCAGCAACGACATCTACTTTTAAGGTCCATGACGCGTTCACATAACCAATAACCATCGCCATATTTGGTACATCACTTACCATCACACCATTATAAAGCATATGTTCGCTAGTCTTGATCGGCTGACCATCAACAGTCGCTTTGATACCGCCCATAATTTGAATTTCTAGACCAGTTGCAGAAACAATGATATCTGCATCTAAGTGTTTACCAGATTTCAATTGAATACCATTTTCAGTGAAGGATTCAATATGATCTGTTTCAACACTTGCTTTACCACTACGTAAAATTTTGAATAAATCACCGTCTGGCACTACACATAAACGTTGATCCCAAGGATTGTAACTTGGGGTAAAGTGCTTCATATCTACTTTACCTTTCAACTGCATTTCAATAGATTTAAGAAGTAACTTGCGAACAAGTTGAGGTTGTTTTTTTGACAAAGCAAAAATTGCACGTTGCATTCCGATATTACGAGCACGCGTAAACTTATATGCCATGTCCTCTGTCATAAATTTACGTGTTTTGTCATAAACAAAATCAATCGAAGGAATTGAAGCAATATAAGTCGGTGAACGTTGTAACATTGTTACATGCCCAGCCCCACCTTTTGCCATTGCTGGTACTAATGTGATTGCAGTTGCTCCACTACCAATGATGACTACTTTCTTGCCGGTATAATCTAAATTTTCAGGCCAAAACTGTGGATGAATCAATTGACCTTTGAATTTATCTTGATTTGGAAAATCAGGTTGGAAACCTTGATCATAGTTATAATAGCCTGTGCAGCCTAAGACAAAATTAGCTTGCCAAGTTTGTTTCTTTTGATTTTGATCTTCGATTTCTACAATCCATTTTTTGATTGAAGTATCGTAATTCGCAGAAAGTACACGATGTTCAAAATGAATTTTTTCTTTAATATTGTACTCACTAACAACTTCACCCAAGTAACCTTTAATCGAAGCGCCATCTGCAAGCACATTCGCTTTACGCCATGGCTTAAAATTGTAGCCAAAAGTAGACATATCTGAGTCGGAGCGAATACCTGGGTATTTAAACAAATCCCACGTTCCACCGAAACTTTTACGACGTTCGAGTATTTCAAATTTACGGTTCGGATTATTTTTAATTAAATGTGCTGCAATTCCAATTCCAGAGATACCAGCACCAACAATAAGAATATCGACTTGCTTATCCATTTCTTTTATTAACCTTTTTATAAGAACATTTTTATTAAAACATATTTTTGACAATACACAATGTCAAGTTTGACTAAAAGTTGCAAAAAACATATCAATTCAGGTCAAGTAATGCCAATTGTTAGACAAAAAAAGGCCGGTTTATTCAACCGACCTTTTTTGAACAACTTGCGATGTTCTACACGAAATTATTTAACTTCGCGATCTACTAGCTCAACGTAAGCCATCGGTGCAGCATCACCTGCACGGAAGCCCGCTTTAAGAACACGTAGATAACCGCCGTTACGTTCTTTGTAACGAGGGCCAAGAACGGTAAATAATTTACCAACAGTTGCTGCTGAACGAGTACGAGCAAACGCTAAACGACGGTTTGCTACTGTATCGACTTTAGCTAAAGTGATTAAAGGCTCAGCTACACGACGTAACTCTTTTGCTTTAGGCACAGTTGTTTTGATCAACTCGTGTTCAAACAAAGAATTAGCCATGTTTTGGAACATCGCTTTACGATGACTGCTTGTACGGCCTAATTTCACACCACTATTACGATGACGCATGGTGATAGTCCTACTTAATTAACGACTACGATAGGCAAAACGATCGTCCATACGTAAACTAGCTGGTGGCCAGTTTTCTAAACGCATGCCGAGTTGTAAGCCTTTTGAAGCCAGAACATCTTTGATCTCAGTCAACGATTTTTTACCTAAGTTAGGAGTTTTTAACAACTCAACTTCAGTACGTTGAACAAGATCACCAATGTAGTAAATATTTTCTGCTTTCAAACAGTTAGCAGAACGAACAGTAAGCTCTAGATCATCTACTGGACGAAGCAAGATTGGGTCAACTTCTTCACGAGGTTCTTGAGCAACTGGAGCTTGATCTTTCTGAAGATCAACAAAGATTGCAATTTGTTGTTGCAAGATTGTTGCCGCTTTACGGATCGCTTCTTCAGGATCAACAGTCCCGTTTGTTTCAAGATCAATGACCAACTTGTCAAGGTCTGTACGTTGTTCTACACGAGCATTTTCAACTGTGTAAGAAACACGTTTAATCGGGCTATAAGACGCATCTAATTGTAAACGTCCCACTGGGCGAGTTTCACCTTCTGGGAAGCGAGAATCAGAAGTCTCATAACCACGACCTTGAACAACTTTCAAGCGCATTTTCAATGAGCCTGAAGCACTTAACGTGCCGATCAAATGTTCAGGGTTAACCACTTCAACATTGTGAGGTAAACGAAGATCAGCGGCAGTTACATCGCCAGGACCTTGTTTCTCTAACGTCAAATATGCTTCATTTTGATCGAACAGCTTAATAGACAATCCTTTAAGGTTCAGCAAGAGCTCGACGATGTCCTGCTGCAAGCCTTCTAAAGTACTGTACTCGTGCTCGACGCCTTCAATCTCAACTTCAACCACAGCAGCGCCAGGCAAAGATGATAAAAGAATGCGACGTAAAGCATTACCTAGAGTATGACCAAAGCCACGCTCTAAAGGTTCTAGAATCACTTTTGCCGAGGTCCCGCTTGCCGCTTCGACCTTGATCGCTTGCGGAGTTAGAAACTCGTTTGCAGTACGCGTCATTATTGCTACCTCAAGGATTATTTAGAATACAATTCAACAATCAAGCTTTCGTTGATTTCAGCAGGTAAATCAGAACGATCAGGTGCAGATTTGAATGTACCTTCTAATTTAGAATGGTCAACTTCCATCCAAGAAGGAGTTCCACGTTGAGCAGCCAATTCAATTGCGTTTTTAATACGTAATTGTTGTTTAGCGCCTTCGTGTACTGCAATCACGTCACCAGCTTTAACTTGGATTGACGCGATGTTAACACGACGACCATTTAAAGTGATTGAACGGTGAGATACAAGCTGACGAGCTTCTGCACGTGTAGAACCAAAGCCCATACGATAAACAACGTTATCTAAACGGCTTTCAAGCAATTTCAACAAGTTTTCACCTGTTGCGCCTTTAACACGAGCAGCTTCTTTATAGTAGTTACTAAATTGACGTTCTAAAACACCGTACATACGACGTACTTTTTGTTTTTCACGTAATTGTAGTGAGTACTCTGATTGTTTACCACCACGAGCTCCACCATGTTGGCCAGGAGCTTTAGCATGTTTTTTTGTCTTAACATCAAACGGTTTAACGCCTGATTTAAGTTGCAGGTCTGTCCCTTCGCGGCGAGAGAGTTTGCATTTTGGACCAATATAACGAGCCATGAATGTTTCTCCTTACACGCGACGTTTTTTAGGTGGACGGCAACCGTTGTGAGGAATTGGAGTCACATCGGTAATGCTATTAATTTTATAACCCACTGCACCTAAAGCACGAACCGCAGATTCACGACCTGGACCAGGACCTTTAACAAGGACGTCCAAGTTTTTCAAACCGTAATCTAAAGCAGCTTTACCAGCAACTTCAGCAGCTACCTGAGCAGCAAACGGAGTTGATTTACGTGATCCACGGAAGCCTTGTCCACCTGAAGTGGCCCAAGCCAGTGCATTACCTTGACGATCGGTAATAGTCACAATGGTGTTATTAAAAGAAGCGTGAATGTGTGCAACACCTTCAGAGACGGTACGAGTGACCTTCTTGCGTGTGCGAGTATCTTTAGCCATCTTTTAGCTTCCAGAAATCTTATTTCTTAATAGGTTTGCGCGGACCTTTACGGGTACGTGCGTTAGTTTTGGTGCGTTGTCCGCGGACAGGCAAGCTGCGACGATGACGAAGACCGCGGTAGCAGCCTAAATCCATTAAACGTTTAATGTTCATGGAAATTTCGCGACGTAAGTCACCTTCGGTCGGAACCTTAGCAACTTCTGCACGAATCGCATCAAGCTGAGCGTCATCTAATTCACGGATCTTAGTAGTTGGTGCAATACCAGTTGCAGCTAAGATTTGCTTAGCAGTATGGCGGCCAATACCAAAGATATACGTAAGAGAGATAACAGCATGCTTGTTATCCGGAATGTTTACACCGGCAATACGAGCCATTCACTTTCTCCAAAAAGGCAGTAGAGATAATCAACCGCCCCACAAAATCTTTGAGGGGCGGATAATAACCTAATTAGCCTACTGAAATCAACAGGTCTTGATCAGATTAACCTTGACGCTGCTTATGACGAGGTTCAGCGCTACAAATCACGCGGATTACCCCATTACGACGGATAACTTTACAGCTACCACAAATTTTCTTTACAGAAGCTTGAACTTTCATGATGAAACCTCTAAGTGCGCTTATCCCTTAGGATGAGCAGTCGTTTTACTCATTAGTGTTTGATTATCATATTGGCGTGATGTGAGGTGTGCCTGTAGCTGAGCCATAAAGTCCATAACTACAACAACCACGATCAACAGCGATGTACCACCCAAATGGAATGGAATACCAAAAGAACTTTGAAGTACCATCGGCATTAAACATACAACAGTGATATAAATCGAACCGATAAATGTTAAACGACTAAGAATATGATCTAAATAACGAGCAGTTTGCTCACCTGGGCGGATACCAGGTACATAAGCTCCACTACGCTTTAAGTTTTCTGATACTTCTTTAGGACTGAAAACTAGTGCCGTATAAAAATAACAGAAGAAAATAATAAGCGCACCGAATAGCACCAAATATAATGGTTGTCCAGGCGATAAAACTAATGCCAAATCTTGTAGTGTACGCTTAACGATCCCTGCATTAGGATCAGAACTACCTAACCATTGACCTAAACTTGCAGGAAACAGCAATAACGAACTTGCGAAAATTGCTGGAATTACACCCGCCATATTTATTTTTAATGGTAAGTGAGTCTGTTGTGCAGTAAATACTCGGCGACCTTGCTGCTTTTGAGCATAGTTAACAGGTATACGACGTTGTGCTTTTTCAATAAACACAATCGCAGCTAAAACAGCTAAAGACAATAAGCCAAATATAGCAATACCAATTAAACTTGATTGACCATTTTCCACAAGGGTAAATGATTGCACAACCATACTTGGTAAACCAGCAACAATACCTGCAAAGATGATCATAGAGATCCCATTACCAACACCACGTTCGGTAATTTGCTCTCCCAACCACATTAAGAACATGGTACCTGCAACTAAAGACGTTAATGCAGGAATATAGAATGCTAAACCTGAAGTAAAGGTAATCCCTTGACTTATCAGACCAGCACACATACCAATACCTTGTACAATTGCAAGGAATAATGTGCCGTAACGCGTATATTGGTTAATCTTACGCTTGCCCTGCTCGCCTTCTTTTTTCAATGCTTCCAGCGAAGGAACAACCGTTGACATTAACTGCACGATAATCGATGCAGAAATATACGGCATGATCCCCAACGCAAGAATGGACATTCGTTCCAATGCCCCGCCTGAGAACATATTAAACAAACCAAGGAAAGTACCCTGGTTTGCATTAAAGAAACGTTCTAAAGCGACATTATCAATACCTGGCAGCGGAATATGCGCTCCTAGTCGAAAGACCACCAAAGCACCAATTAAAAACATTAATCGGCGAATAATTTCACGATATTTCACGTGAAATGGTTGACCTTTCATCATGTGAACATGACCTGTAGAACTAGGAGACATAGACACTCGCGATTACTCCTCGACTTTACCGCCAGCAGCTTCAACAGCAGCTTTAGCGCCTTTAGTCAATGCAACACCTTGAACAGTGAATGCACGAGTGATTTCACCAGAAAGAACGATACGAGCACGAATCATATCTTTACGTACAACGTTCGCTGCTTTTAAAGTTTCAAGAGTAACGATATCGCCTTCAACTTTGTTAAGTTCAGACAAACGTACTTCAGCAGTTTTCAAAGCCAATTGGCTAGTGAAACCGAACTTAGGTAGACGACGATATAATGCAGTTTGACCACCCTCAAAACCTGGACGAGTACCACCGCTCTTACGTGAGTTTTGACCTTTGACACCACGGCCACCAGTCTTACCAACGCCAGAACCAATACCACGGCCTAAACGAAGGTTATCACGTTTAGCACCTTCTGCAGGTGCAATTGTATTTAAACGCAGAGTCATGGCTTATTCCTCTACACTAACCATATAGTAAACTTGATTGATCATACCACGGTTAGAAGGAGTATCTTGAACTTCTACAGTGTGACCAATACGACGCAGACCTAAACCTTTAAGGCTAAGCTTGTGATTTTTCAAGCGATGCGATGCAGATTTAGTCTGGGTAACTTTAATCGTTTTCATGATTGATTACCCTTGAATTTGTGCTACTGAAAGACCACGTTTCGCAGCAACTTTCTCAGGAGAAGTCATATCACGCAGACCATTGAAAGTCGCGTTTACTACGTTCGCAGCGTTAGTAGAACCATAACATTTAGTTAATACGTTACGTACACCAACAGCTTCTAAAACAGCACGCATAGCGCCACCAGCAATTACACCAGTACCTTCAGAAGCAGGTTGCATGTAAACACGGCTAGCACCGTGACGAGCGTTGATAGGGTGCTGAACAGTACCATCAACAAGTTCAACAGTAATCATGTTGCGACGAGCAGCTTCAAGTGCTTTAGAAATAGCAGCTGGAACTTCACGAGCTTTACCACGACCAAAACCTACGCGACCATTACCATCACCCACAACAGTTAATGCTGTGAAAGAGAAGATACGACCACCCTTAACAACTTTGGCTACACGATCAACGGCAACCAGCTTTTCAACAAGACCTTCGTTTTGTTCAACTTTAGCCATGATTAGAACTCCAAGCCGTTTTCACGAGCAGCATCAGCCAAGGCTTTGATACGACCATGATATTTGAAACCAGAACGGTCAAATGCAACTTTAGTTACGCCAGCTGCTTTAGCACGTTCAGCGATTAAAGCACCAACTTTAGTAGCTGCTTCAACGTTACCTGTAGTACCACTACGTAACGTAGCATCTAAAGTAGAAGCTTGCGCTAATACTTTGCCACCATCTGCTGAGATTACTTGAGCATAGATGTGACGCGGAGTGCGGTTTACACACAAACGAGTCGCACCCAATGCACGGATGTGCAAGCGTGTGCTTTTCGCACGACGCAAACGGGTTTGTTTCTTTTCGTTCATAAGAACCTCGCGCCTTATTTCTTCTTAGCTTCTTTACGAAGTACAACTTCATCAGAATAACGAACACCTTTACCTTTATATGGCTCTGGCGGACGGTAACCACGGATATCTGCAGCAACTTGACCTAAAGCTGCTTTATCAGCAGATTTAAGCACGATTTCAGTAGCTGTAGGAGTTTCAGCAGTTACACCTTCAGGAAGGTTGTAATCGATCGGGTGAGAGAAACCTAGGTTAAGGTGAACTGTGTTCCCTTTAACCGCAGCTTTATAACCAACACCGATAAGTTGTAACTTACGTTCGAAACCTTCGCTAACACCTTTAACAAGGTTGTTAAGCACAGCGCGAGCAGTACCAGCTTGCATCCAAGCATCTTTAGATTCAGCTTTAGGAGCAACAGCTAGAATACCGTCTTCCTGTTTTAGCTCGACCAGCGCATGCAGGTTGAAAGACAAAGTACCTTTGCTGCCTTTCACTTCGACCTGCCGGCCGTTCTGAGTAACTGTTACACCGTTAGGTACAGTTACTGGGGCTTTAGCCACACGAGACATGAGGAATCACCTATTAAGAAACAAAAGCAATAACTTCACCACCGATACCTGCAGCACGTGCAGCGCGATCAGTCATGATGCCTTTGCTTGTAGAAACAATTGCAATACCTAAACCTTGCTTAACGCTTGGAAGGTTATCTTTACCGCGATATTGACGTAAACCTGGACGGCTAACGCGCTTCACAGTTTCAATAACTGGTTTGCCTTCGAAATATTTTAAAGTCAAAGTAAGTGTTGGTTTGCCTTCAGCATCCGCAACAGCTACGTCAGCGATATAACCTTCTTGTTGAAGAACGTTAGCAATCGCAACTTTTAACTTTGAGTTTGGCATAGAAACAGTTTGTTTCTTCGCCATTTGTGCGTTACGAACACGTGTTAACATGTCGGCAACGGTATCTTGCATACTCATTTATAGTGCTCCTTACCAGCTTGCCTTAACAACGCCTGGTACATCACCTTGCATTACTGTGTCACGTAATTTGTTACGGCTTAAACCGAACTTACGGAAGTAACCATGAGGACGACCAGTTAAACCACAACGGTTACGAAGACGTACTGGAGATGCATTACGTGGTAATGCTTGTAACTTCATCATCGCTTCGAAACGCTCTTCGTCGCTTGCATTTACGTTTGCAATAACAGCTTTTAATTCAGCACGTTTTGCAGCGTATTTAGCAACAGTAGCTTCGCGTTTCAATTCGCGATTAATCATACCTTTCTTAGCCATATCGACCTCTTATTTGAACGGGAAGCCGAATGCACGCATAAGCGCACGGCCTTCGTCATCGGTGCGAGCAGTCGTAGTGATGGTAATATCCATACCACGAATACGGTCAATCTTATCAAAATCGATCTCAGGGAACATGATCTGTTCTTTAAGACCCATAGAGTAGTTACCACGACCGTCAAATGATTTCGCAGAGAAACCACGGAAGTCACGGATACGAGGGATCGCGATAGAGATCAAACGGTCTAAGAATTCGTACATGCGTTCGCCGCGTAAAGTAACTTTACAACCAATCGGCCAACCATCACGGATTTTGAAACCAGCGATAGATTTACGAGCTAACGTAAGAACTGGTTTTTGACCAGCGATAGCTTGCATATCAGAAAGAGCACCATCAAGGAGTTTTTTGTCAGCAGCAGCTGCACCAACACCCATATTGATCGTGATTTTAGTGATGCGAGGGATCTCCATCACATTCTTAACGCCCAATTGTTCTTGTAATTGAGCTTTAAGTTCGTCGTTGTAACGCGCTTTAAGTCTGGCCATTGCCTATTTCAACCTATTACTTCGCTACCGCCACTGATTCACCATTTGATTTGTAAACGCGAGTTTTCACGCCATCAATCACTTGGTAACCAACACGGTCAGCCTTTTGGGTTGTAGCATTAAAAATTGCCACGTTAGAGATATGAAGCAAAGCTTCTTGTGTAACGATAGCGCCTTCAGCACCTGTTGCACGGTTAGGCTTTTGATGCTTCTTAACTAAGTTAAGACCTTCAACCTTAACTCGGTCATTAGAAACAGACAAAACAGTACCTTGTTTGCCTTTTTCTTTACCTGCGATCACGATTACTTGATCGCCTTTTTTAATCTTAGCCATGATTGCCTCTATTATAGAACTTCAGGAGCCAATGAAATGATTTTCATGAACTGTTCAGTACGAAGTTCACGAGTCACTGGTCCGAAAATACGAGTAGCAATCGGAGCTTTGTTGTTGTTCAAAATAACAGCAGCGTTATCATCGAAACGAATAACAGAACCATCTGGACGACGGATACCGAATTTTGTACGTACAACTACTGCATTCATTACGTCGCCTTTTTTAACACGGCCACGTGGAATTGCTTCTTTTACAGTAACTTTAATAATGTCGCCAACTGAAGCATAACGACGATGTGAACCACCAAGTACTTTAATACATTGTACACGGCGAGCACCACTGTTGTCTGCTACGTCGAGCATAGTTTCGGTCTGAATCATTGCCCTACTCCAAAACCGAGCATCACCGGTCACAATTTCGAAAGGCTCAAAGAGTACTCGAAATTGACCGATGATGCAACAAGAACGTTATTTACTCAGCAGCTGCTTCAACAACTTCAACTAAAGTCCAAGACTTAGTTTTAGAAATTGGGCGGCTTTCTTTGATAGTTACAACATCGCCAGTTTTAGCAGTGTTGTTCTCATCATGAGCGTGTAATTTTGTTGAACGGCGGATTGATTTGCCATACAACGGGTGTTGAACGCGGCGTTCGATAAGAACAACGATAGACTTGTCCATCTTGTCGCTTACTACTTTGCCTGTTAACGTGCGAACTGTTTGCTCACTCATTGTGCGTTCCCCTGTTTTTCGGTAAGGAGGGTCTTGATGCGAGCAATAGTTTTACGAGTTAATTGCACTTCGTGCGATTTACCCAATTGACCAGTTGCTTTAGCCATGCGAAGACGGAATTGGTTCAACTGTTGCTCATCAAGCAAAGCTGTCAATTCTTCTACCGACTTTTCACGTAGATCTTTAGTTTTCATTACATTACCGTCCGAGTCACGATAGTGGTTTTAAACGGAAGTTTAGCAGCAGCAAGCGTAAATGCTTCACGCGCTAATTCTTCGTTCACACCTTCCATTTCGTACAGGATCTTACCTGGTTTGATTTCACAAACCCAATATTCCACAGAACCTTTACCTTTACCCATACGAACTTCTAATGGTTTTTCAGTAATTGGTTTGTCCGGGAATACACGGATAAAGATCTTACCACCACGTTTTACACGACGGCTGATTGTACGACGCGCTGCTTCAATTTGACGCGCAGTCATGCGACCACGTTCAACTGATTTAAGTGCGATAGTACCAAAAGATACTGTGCTACCGCGATGTGCTAGACCAGTGTTACGGCCTTTTTGCACTTTACGGAATTTAGTACGTTTAGGTTGCAACATGGATTATTCTCCTTTTTCAGCAGAACGATCATTGCGACGACCACGACGCTCTTGACCTTCACCACGACCGCGACCACGTTTAGCTGGACGTTCTTCAGCTGGAGCTGGGTTCATGACTTGTTTCATGCCGCCCAAGATCTCACCACGGAAGATCCAAACTTTAACGCCGATCGTACCGTAAGTAGTTTCTGCGCGAACCGCTGAATAGTCGATGTCAGCACGAAGAGTATGTAGAGGTACACGACCTTCACGATACCATTCAGTACGTGCAATCTCTGCACCGCCTAAACGACCAGAAACTTCAACTTTGATACCTTTCGCACCAGCACGCATAGTGTTTTGAACCGCACGCTTCATAGCACGACGGAACATTACACGTTTTTCTAATTGAGAAGCAATTGCTTCACCAACTAGACGAGCGTCTAAATCTGGACGATCAATTTCGTTGATGCTTACTTGCGCTGGAACACCCATAATATTGGTAAGTTCGCGCTGTAATTTTTCAATGTCTTCGCCTTTTTTACCGATTACGATACCAGGACGAGCAGTGCTAATTGTTACTTTAGCAGCACCTGTTGGACGTTCGATAAGAATATTGCTTACCATCGCATTCTTGAGTTTTTTATTCAAAAACTCACGAACTTGAAGATCTTTAAGCAAGTATTCAGCGTATTGTTTCGGATTCGCATACCAGTTAGCGTTATGACGTTTCACAACACCTAGGCGGATACCGATTGGATGAACCTTCTGACCCATATCAAACCCCTACCTTAACGGTGATGTGACAAGTACGCTTAGTAATACGATCTGCACGGCCTTTAGCACGTGGCAAAATACGTTTAAGGCTCATGCCTTCATCAACGTAGATCGTAGAAACTTTAAGATCGTCTACATCTAAACTGTTATTATGTTCAGCGTTTGCAATCGCAGATTCCAACGCTTTCTTAACTAAAACTGCAGCTTTTTTGTTGCTGAAGTTTAGGATGTTAAGAGCGTGCGCAACAGATTTGCCGCGAATCAAGTCTGCAACCAAACGAGCTTTTTGTGCCGAGATAGCGGCACCGCGTAATTTAGCAGTTACTTCCATCATAGCACCTATTAACGTTTAGATTTCTTGTCAACACCGTGACCACGGTAAGTACGAGTCGGTGCAAATTCACCAAGCTTGTGACCAACCATATGCTCAGATACGATTACCGGAACATGGTTACGACCATTGTGTACAGAAATTGTTAAACCAACAAAATCCGGGAGGATCATCGAACGACGCGACCAAGTTTTGATCGGCTTACGGTTATTAGCCGCGATAGCCGCTTCAACCTTAGCGAACAAGTGCGCATCGACGAATGGGCCTTTTTTCAGAGAACGAGGCATTGTCAGATTCCTTTACTTGTTACTTAACGCGACGGTCGCGAATGATCATCTTAGTCGTACGCTTATTGGTACGTGTCTTGTACCCTTTAGCTTTTTGACCCCATGGGCTTACAGGTTGAATACCTTTGTTACGCCCTTCACCACCACCATGTGGGTGATCTACCGGGTTCATCGCCATACCACGAACGGTAGGACGAACACCACGCCAGCGTGAAGCACCAGCTTTACCTAGTGAACGTAAGTTGCTTTCTTGGTTAGAAACTTCACCAAGAACTGCGCGACATTCAACGTGTACTTTACGCATTTCGCCAGAACGTAGACGAATAATTGCGTAAGAACCGTCACGACCCAATAACTGAGCAGAAGCACCAGCAGAACGCACTAATTGTGCGCCTTTACCGATTTTAAGCTCGATATTGTGAAGAGTAGAACCGATAGGCATGTTACGAAGTGGTAAGCAGTTACCTGGACGAATTGGAGCATCGTTACCAGATTGAACTTTATCACCAGCACGTAGACCTTTAGGCGCAATGATATAACGACGCTCACCGTCAGCATACAAAACTAATGCAATGTGTGCAGTACGGTTAGGATCGTATTCGATACGCTCTACAGTCGCAGGAATGCCATCTTTGTTACGTTTAAAGTCAACAATACGGTAATGTTGCTTGTGACCACCACCAACGTGACGTGTAGTAATGTGACCGTTGTTATTACGACCACCAGTACGTTTTTTAGCTTCTACCAACGGAGCATAAGGCGCACCTTTGTGAAGATGGTCGTGAACGACTTTCTCTACAAAGCGACGTCCTGGAGACGTTGGCTTACATTTTTGAATAGGCATAATTCTCGTCCTTATTCCGCTGTGCTTTCAGCGGTATCGCCCAAGTCAGCCATTTCTACATCTTGGCCAGCTTTCAGGGTGACGTATGCTTTTTTAACATCAGAACGACGTCCGATAGTTTTACCAAAGCGTTTAGTCTTACCTTTAGTGATAGTCGTGTTAACTTTAACAACTTCTACACCAAATAATTGTTCAACTGCTTTTTTGATTTCAAGTTTGTTTGCATCGATAGCAACTTTAAACACTTGAACACCAGCAGTTTCACCTAAAACTTGTGCTTTTTCTGAGAATACAGGTCCTTTTAGGACTTGATAGATACGTTCGTTGTTCATCCGAGTTCTACCTCAATTTTCTTAGCAGCAGCTACAGACATAACAACTTTATCGAACGCGATCAAGCTAACAGGATCGATAGCAGCAGCATCAACCACATCAACGTGTGGAAGGTTACGAGCAGCTAGATACAAGTTCTCATCAACAGCATCAGTAACGATTAATGCACGAGTAGCATTCAAGTCGTTAAGTTTTGCAAGCAATTCTTTAGTTTTTGGAGCAGCTACAGCAAACTCTTCAACTAAAACTAAGCGATCTTGACGAACAAGTTCAGCCAGGATGCATTGCATAGCACCGCGATACATTTTACGGTTTACTTTTTGAGACCAGTCTTGTGGACGAGCAGCAAAAGTTTTACCACCGCCAACCCAGATTGGGCTACGAATAGAACCAGCACGAGCGCGACCAGTACCTTTTTGACGGAATGGTTTTTTACCACCGCCAGAAACGTCCGCACGTGATTTCTGAGCTTTTGAACCTTGACGACCACCAGCTAAATAAGCTGTAACAACTTGGTGTACAAGAGCTTCATTGAATTCACGACCGAACGCAACTTCTGATAATTCAACAGCAGAGCCGGAAACAGTATTTAAATTCACGTTATTTCCCCTCAAGCCTTGATAGTAGGACGAACAGTTACGTCACCACCGGTAGCACCAGGAACCGCGCCTTTAACTACAAGAACTGAACGTTCTGTATCGATAGCAACGATTTCAAGACCCTGTGTAGTTACGCGTTCAGCACCTAAATGGCCAGCCATTTTTTTGCCTTTGAATACGCGACCAGGAGTCTGGTTTTGACCTGTAGAACCTAGAACACGGTGAGAAACAGAGTTACCGTGAGTAGCGTCTTGAGTACGGAAGTTCCAACGCTTAACACCACCTTGGAAACCTTTACCTTTAGACTGACCAGTTACGTCAACGATTTGACCCACTGTGAACAAATCTACACCGATAGTTCCGCCAACTTCACGACCTTCAAGATCAGCTTCTGTAACACGGAACTCTTGAACTAAACGACCAGCAGCAACACCCGCTTTAGCGAAGTGACCTTTCTGAGCATTAGTAACGCGAGATTCGCGACGTTCACCAGTAGTGATTTGAATCGCTTGATAACCATCAGTTTCAAGCGTTTTGATTTGAGTGATGCGGTTAGGATCAACCTCAATCACTGTAACAGGTACAGAAACACCAGCATCTGTAAAGATACGTGTCATACCGCACTTGCGACCGACTAAACCAATAGCCATGTGCATAAACCTCTAAAAAAGCGGCTTAATTAACTTAGAGTGTTAATTAACCGAAAGCCTTAACCCAATGCGATCTGAACGTCTACACCAGCTGCAAGATCTAATTTCATCAATGCATCTACAGTTTTGTCTGTAGGTTGAACGATGTCGATCAAACGTTTGTAAGTGCGGATTTCATACTGATCACGCGCGTCTTTGTTAACGTGCGGTGAAGTTAGAACGTTAAAACGCTCGATGCGAGTTGGCATCGGGATTGGACCACAAACTTGTGCGCCAGTACGTTTTGCTGTTTCTACGATCTCTTGAGAAGATTGATCAATTAAACGGTGATCAAAAGACTTCAAACGGATACGGATTCTCTGGTTAGACATACCAGTAAACTCCAAGCCAAATATATAAAGAATCACCCATGACGCATCTCCCCCTGTCCGAAAACAAGGCAAGTGTCAGAGGCAGTGAAAATCACTAAGGTCGTGATCGATGCCACGACTGTAACGATCTAAACAACAATCAACGTTGTTTAGCCCTTAATATTAAAGGGTCGCCCATTATAACGATTGTTTAACTGTTAAGCAAACCTATTTATCATTTTTTCTCAATTTACGGTTAAGCGTTGGCGGCTTTCTTTTGTACACCCTGCCCGAACCCCAATACATAATTAATTGCATCGATCAGCAATTCATTCCCTTTATGAAACCTCGTTTTTTTTGTTTGTTTTAAGGTATCTAAAGATTGTACATAAGCGCCAGAAAATACCTTTTCATGCTCTTCATTCTCAATATACATTTGTAAAACTTTCGGCGTTATTTCTGGATGAAACTGAAAACCCAGCACATTCTTTCCAATTTGGTACATTTGGTTTGCACACACATTATTTTCAGCCAGTCTGACGCCTCCTTTAGGAATCTCAAAAGTCTCACTGTGCCATTGCATTATTTCCAATTCTTTAGGTATTTCAAAGTAATCTGATAAACCATGTTGAGTTCTGAAGACTTTAGTCCAACCTAACTCTTGTTGTTCATTTAAACGTACACTTGCTCCCAAAGCATTGGCTATAAGCTGACCTCCGAGACACAAACCAATTGCAGGCTTGCCCAGTGATAAATATCGACGGATCCATCTTTTTTCTATTTTTAGCCATGGATAATTTGCCTCATCATTTACACTCATTGCTCCACCCATGATGATGAGTAAATCAATATCTTCAATTGCTGGTAACGCCTCGATTTCTAATGCCATCTCAACAGGTAATGCAAAAAACTCCGTAGCACTAATTTGCGCTCCAATTGATTTTAAATATTCATAACAACTTCCGAACCCTTCACCAGCAATATGCTGAAAGTAATGCACTTTTAATGGCTTCATTTTCCAACCCGAACTATTCTTATATTGCACTAGCAGTTGCAAAAATGAAGCCAACCTATAGGTTGTTAAATAATTTTAAACAAAGCACAGCTATGCAGTTTTTTAGTAGTATGTTTTGTTAGTTATAAAATGACGGTTTATACAGGTAAATTGTGAAAATAAATACGCAAACTCAACTCATACACAGCCCTAGAAAAGCACCTCAACTTTTAAATAGTATTCAACCCCCTATTTATCGTGCATCAACGATCATTTTTGAAAATACCGATGCTCTTTTCAATCGCCATTGGACCGATGCTTATGACTATAGTTACGGAACGCATGGCACCCCCACTACGTTTACGCTAGGCGACAATATTGCACAATTAGAAGGCGGAGAATACTGCCTACTTGCACCAAGCGGACTCTCTGCAATCAACTTGGTGAATTCTTGTTTTTTAGCACATGGTGATGAAGTTTGGGTCGCTGACAATATTTACGGTCCAAATATGGAGCATCTGCGAAACCTAGAATCACGTTATGGTATTGCCGTTAAGGTCTATAACCCAATTGATGTTGAGAGCTTTAAACCAAGTGATAAAGCTAAGTTAATTTGGTTAGAAGCTGCAGGATCTGTAACACTTGAATTTCCAGATTTAACGAATCTGGTGAAAAAAGCTCAAGCTCATAAGATGCTTACCGCACTTGATAATACTTGGGGAGCGGGTCTAGCTTTTAATGCTTTTGATTTTGGTACAGAACACTTAGCAGTCGATATTACCGTCCATGCACTCACCAAATATCCAAGCGGTGGTGGTGACATTCTCATGGGAAGTGTCGTAACAAAAAACAAGGATTTATACCACAAGCTATTTCGCATGCATGCAATTCAAGGAATTTCTATATCAGGCGATGACACCGCACAGATTCAGCGCAGCCTATCTTCAATGGAACTCCGTTATACGCACCAATCTAAATCAGCGCTAACTTTATTAAGCTGGCTTCAACAGCAAAATGAGTTTGCACAAGTATTGCACCCTGCCAATCCAAAATCTGCAGGTCATACTTTTTGGAAAGAAGTTTGCCTATCAGAATTAAGCGCAGGTTTGATCAGTGTAATTTTTGATAAAAAATATAATCTTCAAGATATACGCAATTTTTGTGATGCTCTCCACCTGTTTAAATTAGGTTTTAGCTGGGGTGGCCCAGTGAGTTTAGTAATGCTCTATCAAATTGATCAAATGCGTGAGCTTGCACATCCACATTTAGAAGAAGGAATATTGGTTCGTTTTTGTATAGGACTGGAACATCCTCACGATTTGATAGAAGATATTCAACAAGCACTCAAAATAATGCAACAACAAAAGATCAAATAAAAAGGAATAATTATGGGCACACCAATTGTCATCGCAAAAAAAACCTCAGATACACCCCAAGAGATTGTTTTACATTCGCAACTGGCAAACCGACATGGCTTGATTGCCGGCGCAACAGGAACAGGTAAAACAGTCACTTTGAAGGTCTTGGCAGAGAGCTTTTCTCGTATTGGTGTGCCAGTATTTTTAGCCGATGCAAAAGGTGATGTATCTAGCCTTGCCAAAGCAGGTGAAAGCAATTCAAAGTTTGATGAACGCATCAAGAGCCTCAATATTGAATCAATTCCATTTAGCGCATCACCTGTGGTTTTTTGGGATTTATTTGGCGAACAAGGTCATCCGATTCGGACTACAGTATCAGAAATTGGTCCATTGCTTTTAGCCCGAATGCTGAATTTGAATGACACCCAAGAAGGTGTGCTTTCTGCGATTTTCCGCATCGCGGATGATCAAGGTTTATTACTGATCGACTTTAAAGACCTCAAGGCGATGATCACTTATGTGACTGAGCATGCAGCTGACTTTAAAGCAGAATACGGCAATCTTTCTCCTGCCAGCTTGGGTGCAATCCAACGTAATTTGCTAGCACTGTCCGATCAAGGCGGTGATCAATTTTTTGGTGAGCCTGCATTAGACCTTATGGATTTTATCCAAACCGATGCACAAGGTCACGGCAATATTAATTTGCTCGCTGCCGATAAATTAATGAACACACCAAAGCTGTATGCGACTTTCTTACTGTGGATGCTTTCCGAACTGTTTGAACAATTACCTGAAGTCGGTGATATGGATAAACCGAAATTGGTATTTTTCTTCGATGAAGCACATTTACTGTTTGACAATACCAGCCCTGCTTTGCAAGAAAAGATCGAACAAGTGGTACGCTTAATCCGCTCTAAGGGAGTAGGTATTTATTTTGTCACACAAAATCCGCTGGATTTACCTGAAAGTGTTTTAGGACAACTGGGCAACCGTGTTCAACATGCACTTCGTGCCTTCACACCAAAAGATCAAAAAGCAGTAAAAACTGCAGCTGATACTTTTAGACCCAATCCTGCATTCAAAGTACAGGACGCCATTACGGAGTTGGCAGTTGGTGAAGCGCTGATTAGCTGTCTAGATGAGAAAGGCACGCCACAAATGGTTGAACGCGGCTGGGTCATACCCCCATATTCATCTTTTACACCTATCACGCTTGAAGAGCGCAAGACGCTCATGACAAACAGTGTGGTTGCAGGTGTTTATGAGCAAGTACTTGATAGAGAAAGTGCTTTTGAAATGCTGCAAAACAAAGTAGTTCAGCGTCAACAACAAGCCGAACAAGAAGCGTTAGCAAAACAACAAGCTAAGGAACAAGAGGCCTACGCGAAGCAAATTGCTAAAGAGCAAGAACGCCTTGCCCGTGAACAACAAAAAGAAGCAGAACGTGCAGCCAAACAACGCGAAAAACTCACCCAAGATATTGTCGGTACGTTTGCTAAAAGTGCTGCACGAAGCCTCGGCGGAAGCACTGGGCAAAAAATTGTACGCGGTCTACTGGGCTCATTATTTGGAAAAAAATAGTCCTCCCTTTACCCATCATTTTTAACTTCATTATGGGATATTTTAATATCCCATAATTATTTTAAGGTTTTCTATGCAAGTCATATTGCAGCTCGACCCCAAAAGATGTATTTTAAATATATCTTTTAATAAAGCCAAAGTTGAAGCTCATGACGCCACAACATATTGAACTTGTAAAAGCGACTGTTCCCGTTCTGCGTGAGAATGGTGTTGCCCTTACGACCTATTTCTATAATCGCATGCTGAACAACAACCCCGAGTTAAAAAATACATTTAACATGGATCATCAAAGTACTGGTCGTCAGCCACGTGCTTTAGCTGCTGCTGTTTTGGCATATGCTGAAAATATTGAAAATCCTACAGTGTTGGCAAAAGCGATTGAGCGAATTACCACTAAACACGTAAGTTTAGACATTCAAGCGGATCAATACTCGATTGTGGGTGAAAACCTTCTGCATTCAATCAGCGAAGTATTAGATGTGCCAATGGACTCTGATCTGATTGCTGCTTGGAAAGCCGCGTATATGCAATTGGCAGACATTTTAATTGGTGTTGAAAAATCAAAATATGAAGCTTTGACTGCACAAAATGGCGGTTGGGCTGGCTGGCGTGAATTTAAACTTACAGCGATTGAAGCTGAAGCTAACACCAAAACCTTAACTTTAGCTGCCAAAGACGGTCACACCTTTGCGACGGCTGAAGCAGGTGAATATATTTCGGTGCGAGTCCAAGTACCGGGGCAAGAGATGCGCCAACCACAACAATTTAGCTTTGATGCTGCACAAGCTGACCAGTATCAAATCACAGTGAAAGCGGTAGATGAAGCTACTGAATATTCTGTGGCAAATATCTTATTAAACCACTATCAAGTAGGTGATGTTGTTGAGGTATCTGCGCCACTAAAAAATTGATTCATCTAAATCTTCAACCGAAATAAGATATTAAGAGATCACTGAAAGCTCCGTTCGCGGGGCTTTCAATGTTAAGATAGGAATAAGCTGTCTTTTATGATGATCTATGCAACTGAATAAATTTACCGACTATGCCCTGCGTATATTGATGTATGTCGCACAACCTCGCGACTTGCCTTATACCATTGCAGAGCTGGCAAACCAATTGCAGGTCTCAGAAAACCACGCCATGAAAATCGTTCACTTTATGGCAAAACAAAATTGGCTAATGACCACTCGAGGCAAAGGTGGCGGTATACGTCTAGCCCCTCAAACTCTGAATATCTCATTAGGGACTTTAGTGAGAACACTTCAAGGCGATCAGCAAATTGTAGAGTGTCATAACCCACCATGCGTATTAAGAAGTGACTGTGGCTTAAAAGGCATTTTAGATCATGCAGTCAAACAGTTTTATCAGCATTTAGATCAATTTAAACTGAAGGATGTTATACCCACCTTAGGTATAAAATTCAATTCAGATTCACCCATTCCGTTCATTCAAGTTACACCATAGATTTACTCAATTCGATTGAGTATTCGCTTGCATGCGCGACTTCCTTTATAATAGCTGATTGTAAATTGAGTTATTGAAGTTGAGCTATGCATCACAGCAGAGGAAAGTCGAAAAACAGTAAGGCGTCAAATGCCCCAAAGCAAAAGATCAGCTATGAGAAAAAAGCCGATCCAGCGATTACTGAATATTCGGTTCAAGCGCTCAACTGGTTGCGCAAAGCCGAATTCTTAATGAGTGCACCAAAACTGAATTTATGTGTCGATGACACAGGTTATGAGATTGCTTTTGCAGGTCGTTCGAATGCTGGTAAATCGAGTGCGATTAATGCATTAACTAATCAAAAACAACTTGCACGTGCGTCTAAAAAACCTGGTCGCACACAAATGATTAACTTTTTTAGCATGGGCAATGCCGAACAAAGATTAGTTGACCTTCCTGGATATGGCTATGCTGCTGTACCTGAAAGCATGAAAATCGTTTGGCAAAAAGAGCTTGAAAACTACCTCATTCATCGTGAAAGTTTACAAGGGCTTGTATTGTTAATGGACATACGACACCCTTTACAACATTTCGATGTCATGATGTTAGAATGGGCTTATTCACGTAAATTATTTGTCCATGTTTTATTAACAAAATCAGATAAGTTAAATCGTGGTCCAGCTTCCAAAGCATTGCAAGAAGTTAAAGCTCAATTAAAGAAAATGAAGCTTAACTTCTCTATCCAATTGTTCTCATCCCTCAATAAGCAAGGTCTTGAAGAACTCGCAAGCGTTATTGCTGGTCGTTTAAATTTTACGCTTGAGCAACCTAACGGATTTGATCTAAGTGCAATTCCTGAAGTAAGTGAATCAGACATCGATGAAGATTTTGATCATGATATTCAACAAGATGATGAATCACCAAGCGAAACAACCGAACTAGAATCCAACAAAGCCGAATAGTATCTACCCTACTGAATGGTTAAATCATTACATTCACTAATTGATACATCAATGTCCTCAAATGCTAAGGTTATTTGAGGGCATTTTTTTATACTGAAAAATGATAATCACAACAAAAATTCAGGAAAGTGTGATGAAATTATTGTCTCGATTAAGAAATAGTAAGATTGGATCTTCTATTGAGTATCACATCAAACCTCGTAAAGTTAAATTTGAGTGGGCGGATACACCAGTAGATTGGGTTCCAAATCAGCCTTTCGTTAGTTATTTTATCAATGAAATTAACAATATCTTACCAGCAGGCGAATTTTGGTTTTGTCGTCTGTACAACAAAGTATTACCCAAAATTACTGATGAAAAACTTGCAGAAGATGTGAAAGCTTTTATTCGCCAAGAAGCGATGCACGCTCAAGCACATAATTCAGCAAATAAAGAATATCTCAGCGCACGTCATATCGATATTCAACGTAACCTCGATATCATGGACTTTCTTTTTGGAAAACTTTTAGCGGATAAACCTTTAGGTCTAAACGTCCCAAAAGCCTTAGATCATCAGTGGGATTTATTCAGATTAGGTATTATTGCTACTGTTGAACATATGACTTGTGTCCTCGGCAAATATGCCTTGTACAACAAACAATGGGGAGAATTGGGTGCTGATGCCAATATGCTCGATCTCGTAAAATGGCATGGTGCTGAGGAAATTGAACACCGTACCGTTGCATTTGACTTATATCGTCATCTTGGCGGTGGTTATATTTCTCGCTATTATCAAAGTGTAGTTGTGATTGCTGCTGTATTAGGTTTATGGGTTGATGGTGCTGCTCATATTATGGGTCAAGACCCTCGCTTTAAATCAATTAAACCAGCTGTTTACAAACCTTGGATTTGGCGTGAATGGGCACGAATTGCCCAAAAAGACAATGGTTTACTTCCTCACCCATTCTGGCTTGTTTCTCAACAACTCGGCTATTTAATGCCTTGGTATGACCCTGTTCATGAAGCAAAAACTGAAGATGCGATCAACTATCTAAATCAGTCACCAGCAGCGGAACGTGCAGCACTGAAAGTTGCATAATGTATTCAATAAAAAAGCAGGGTGATCCCTGCTTTTTTTATATCTGATCTAATCTTTTAAGCTGTATTTTTTTCAATAGGTTCATGATCAGGATTCGTGTAACGATCTACAACAACACTAATCATCATATCCCCCTGCACATTCACCACTGTTCTAACGGTATCTAACAAACGGTCAATCGGCAATAATATCGCGATTGCTTCTGCCGGGAGTCCAACTGATTGTAAAACCATAATCATGGTAACCATACCTGCGCTAGGTATACCTGGTGCCCCTAAAGATGCAATCATTGCTGTCGCACACACAATCAATTGTTGTCCTAACGTTAAGTCAAGCCCCATTAAATTCGCAATAAACAGCGCCGCCGCAGCCTCATACAATGCCGTCCCATCCATATTCAACTGTGTCCCGAGAGGGATCACAAATCCTGCAGTCTGGGGTCTTACTCCTAAATTTTCCTGAGCACACTTCATTGATAGCGGCATGGTTGCGGAACTTGAGCTGGTAGCAAACGCCGTAATCAAGGCTGCTCGTGTTCCCTTAAAAAATGTAATTGGATTCATTCTCCCGAAAATCCAGAGCAACAAAGGCAAAACAACAAGGCCATGAAAGATGGTCGTTCCCGTGACTACTGCTGCAAATTCTGCTAATCGACTCAGAACAGATAGGTCCTCCGTCGCGATTAACTTTGCCAGTAACGCAAAAATCCCTATTGGTGCGAGCTTCATCACCCAACCAATCATCAACATCATGATTTCAAAAAATTGCTGACTCAACGCTTTCACTGTTTTAAATTTTTCACCACCTTTAACGAGAGCCACCCCAATTAAAAGTGCAAAAACGACAACGGCTAACACATTACCTTCAGCAAATGCTTTAAACGGGTTTATTAGTGTATTTTGGATAAAGTTGGTAAAAAAACTCGAGGGAGTCAAAGTATCAGGCGTCTGATGCTGATTCATGGTCTCTTGAAAAATAGTGATGTCTACACCCTTCCCGACCTCGAAAAGATGCGCACACGCAAGCCCTAAAATCAGCGCCAACGTTGTGGTTGTGACACAACAAGCAAGGGTAATTTTCCAAGTTCTACCAAGTTGGCCACCAGTCTGCAGATTGGAAACTCCGACAACAATAGAACTAAAAATTAGAGGAATCAGTAATAGTTTAAGTAGACCAATAAAAATACTACTGGCAATCCCTAAGCCATATAAACTTCCGTTAAAAAATGCTGTATCAGGGAATACATTTAACAAGATGCCAAAAGCCACACCTAAAATTGCAGCAATTAAAATTTGCGTATTTAGACTCATGTCCTGTGCTTTTCATTTTGATTTATTAGTCGCACTATGCCATGAGCGACTTCAAGAATCGATCATTTTTTCTTGTTAGCTTTGCAACCGAAACGAATAATTTATAAATACAAATATGAAGTAAAAAAGCCAAATCTGAAGATTTGGCTTGAAGCATAGATCAATTATCTTATTGCGTTTCGATTTCACGAATTCTAATTAGACCTTCTTGTACTGTACTACAGACCAATTGTCCATTTTGCCACATTCGCCCAAAGTTCAATCCTCTTGAACTTGCACTAATCGTTGCCTCCATGTCATAGAGCATCCAATCATCTACACGAAATGGTTTATGAAAGTACATGGTATGGTCAATGCTGGCACACTGTAAACTCGGTGAAATATAACTGAGTCCATGTGGTCGAAGCGCGGTTGTCATCAAAGTAAAGTCTGAATAAAAAGCAGCGATCGCCTGATGTAATGCGTTTTCATCTACATCATCAGCCAAACGATCATGTGTACGAATATAGTGCGCGTAAGACGGCGCCTCAGGTTGTGGTTGGAATGGATTCACTGGCATTACAGGCTTAATTTCAACATGACGATCACGCATAAAGCTGGCACGTACATTCTCTGGTACAAAATCCACAATCATTTTCTTGAGTTCAGCTTCAGATTTTAACCCATCTACTGGCGGGTATTCGGGTTCAGCAACTTGATAATTGAGACCCTCTTCTTGGTCTGCAAAAGATACCATACACATGAATATCGTCTTGCCATGTTGAATCGCACGAACTTGGCGACTCACAAAACTACGCCCATCTCGGATTCGATCTACCTCATAAATAATGGGTGCATTAACATCTCCACCAAATAAGAAATATGCATGCAATGAGTGTGCAGGGCGATCAGTTGTATATGAAGCAGCACGTAACGCTTGACCTAGAACTTGCCCACCAAAGACACGTTTTCCAACCAAATTTTGGCTTTTGCCTCTAAAAATGTTATCTTCAAGTCTTTCTAGCGTGAGTAAATCTACGAGTTCTTGCGTGAGCTGATTCATATCGGACCTATATATTTCATTGCTACGACATTAAATTGGGCCTGTTGAATTTAAACAGATTTTCCAATTTAATGACTCAATCTCTATATTGCCATAATTTCCGAGTAAACAACTAAACTTTGCTTGACTATATTGTCATAAAACAAATTTGATATTTTGGCTAAAAATACGATTATTAACGAAAATTCATCCAAATTCTGTGCATTTTGTTAGAAAATGACATATTGTTTTGATCACAGATTTAAGAAAATAATTGCCTTCATTCGCGTCATGCGAAATTCGTCTTTGGCTAGGAGTATGTATGTCCAAGAATGGCTTTGGTCAAATGTATCGTCGACTTTCCAGTAAGTTGCTTGACCTCGTAGTAACACCGCATGTTCTTGGAGAGGTTCCTACTGAAACCCAACCTTCAACACCACCCACTGAAAATAACACGACTCACAAAAAAGTGGTGTGCTATGTATTACAAAATTACTCGCGTAGTAATGCGTTAGTGGTTGACGGCGAAACTCGTCGATTAAATCTCGCGCCAGCACTTGACCCACTCATGATCGGGGACCATAAAGAGAAAGCTGCTGTATTATTTTTACAACACCAAGATGAAACAAACTTACTTAATCCGCCACCCCATGCATTTCCACCTCGTCTCCTCAGATTGATCGAGATATTGGATAAGCACCCAGATACTGACATTGAACTTGTACCTGTGACTGTACTGTGGGGCCGCTCACCGGACAAAGAAGATTCATTATTTAAATTGCTATTTACGGACACTTGGGCAACGCCAAGTACTGTTAAACAACTGATGAACATTGGTTTACATGGTCGCCAATCTTTTCTTGAATTTCATGAACCAAAATCACTGCGCGAATTGGTAGATTACGCACGTGTAACACATCCAAACTTGTCTCCTGCAACATATATCGTCAATCAACTCAATGATTATCTAGATCGTCAGCGTGAAGTTGTATTAGGTCCAGATTTGTCAGATCGTCGAAACGTGATGCAATCATTGATTAAATCTCAAGATGTTCAGGACGGAATTCGCAAAGAAAGTATTCGCTCTAAAATCAGTTTGATTGAAGCTGAGCGCCGTGCGATCGGCTACGTGAATGAAATTGCATCAGACTATTCTCATGCAACCGTACGTTTTGCAGAACAAGCCCTGACGCGTCTTTGGACTCAACTCTATGACGGCGTAGAAGTACATAATTTCAATACAGTTCGTGAATTAGCGAAAGACTACGAAATTATTTATACACCTTGTCATCGTAGCCATATTGACTACCTATTACTCTCTTATGTGATTTATAAGCGTGGGATGATGGTACCGTACATTGCTGCAGGTGATAACCTGAATATGCCATTCGTTGGACAGCTTTTACGTGGTGGCGGTGCATTTTTTATACGTCGAACCTTCCGTGGAAATGCGTTATACACCACAGTATTCAAAGAATATCTATACAGTATCCTATCGCGCAACACGCCATTAGAATACTTTATTGAAGGTGGACGTTCACGTACTGGACGTTTATTACCGCCGAAAACAGGTATGTTGGCAATGACTGTGCATAGTCATTTGCGTGGTCGTGCTAAACCTATTGTATTTGTCCCGACCTATTTTGGTTATGAACGCCTGATGGAAGGTGCAACTTACGTCGGTGAAATGAATGGTAAGCCTAAAGAGGCCGAATCTATCTTTGGTATTTTACAAACCTTAAGAAAGATTGAACGCATCTTCGGTAAAGTACACGTAAACTTTGGTGAACCCGTCTTCCTTGATGAGATTTTGAAACAGCATGGTGCTGAACATATCAAAATTGAGAAGAATGATGACCCGATTCCTCAAGAAGTTTCTGATGCAGTCAACACCTCAGCAAATGCAATTCTTGAAAATATTAACCGTGCTGCTGTTATCAACCCAGTTTCGTTATTGTCACTTATTCTTCTATCGACTTCCAAGCACACGCTTGATGAAGAGATTTGTATTAAACAGTTAGATACCTATCGCAATCTTCTAACAGCTTTACCTTATGATCATCGAGTTCAAATCACACCACTGTCTGGTAAAGAAATCATTGCTTATGGTTTAAAACTCAAGTTGATTAAGCGTGTAAAACATGTCCTTGGCGATATCATTGCGATTGAAGATGGTCAAGCAGTATTACTGACATATTTCCGCAATAATATTTTGCATGCTTATGTCTTGCCATCACTGATTGCTGCGATGGTCGAGCACAATGGTAAAATTTCACAGGGCGATTTGATTAATGTCATTCGTACACTTTATCCATTCTTGAAAGCTGAACTTTTCCTTAAATGGAATACGGATGAGCTTAAAGAACAGATCTGTAACTATGTTCAAGGTCTGGTGGAAGCACAGTTGATTACGATTGATGAACATGGAAATTTATGTAGCCCTGCACCTAACTCTGAACAACACAATCAGTTAGTCGTGCTTGCTGCTCCAGTGAAGCAAAGTATTGAACGCTACTACATGACACTTGCCCTAATTACTCAACGTGGCTCTGGAAATATTACGACCAAGCAGGTCGAAGATTTAAGCCATCTATTAGGTCAGCGTTTATCTGTACTTTATGAGTTCAACTCACCTGAATTCTTTGATAAAGCGCTCTTCCAAAGTTTTATCAAAGTTCTGACTCAACAAGGCTATATCAGTAATAACGAAGAAGGCGCAATAGTCTTTGATGCACAATTCAAAGAGGTTGCTCAATATGCCAACTTGGTACTAGATGATGTAACCTTACAAATGTTGCAACATATCACTTCATTTAACGATGAAGAGCTCAAAGAAGCTTTGGATGCAGTTGCTGATCAACAAGCCAAAAAACGCTTAAAACGCAAGAAAAAATAGTATCTAAAACCCTCCCCAGTGAGGGTTTTTTTATGCCTAAATGAGTTCTCGATAATCCTTAAAAAATTGAGCATGTTTCAATTTAAAACCAGTGCTTAACATTCGAGAGGCATAAATTTTCTTTCCACGCTGTGCCTCACTCAATAATTTTAATGAAGGGATGTTTAACTGCTTTTGGAACCACAGAATAATTTCATGTAATGGAATGGGTTGATTATTACTACAAATATAAGTTTTTTCTGGATGTTCCACGTGAAGTAAATGGACAAGAAAACCCGCTAAATCTTCGATATGAATTCGATTCGACCAATGCACATTGGGATAGTCCATTGTATTTTGAGCAAGCTGCATCATTCTCTTCACGGATACGCCATAAATACCAGTGGGTCTCACAATGATACATTGCTGTGGAAAGGCTTCTTGCCAAAGCTTCTCCATTGTGGCTAACACTAATGCTTTCTCATCTTGCGGATTGATCTCTGTTTGATCATCAATCTCCTCCCCTTGATCTTGTCCGTAAACGCGTGTCGATGAGACAACAATAATCTTTTGGATAGGATGCAGTGCCAGCTGATTTCTCATATGTGGAATCGCATCTATGAAAGCTGCTTTATACCCGTTTAGTGATGGGTCTTTGGGTGCAATCAACACGTATACTGCATCAATAGGCGACAATGTCGATAAATCAAGTTGGTGTATATCTTGTTGAAGATGCATAGCACCTGCTTGATCTTTCCTGCTTAAACTGACTGTGGTAATTTGATGTCCTTGTTGAAATAATTGTTTAGCAACATGTTGCGATGTTTTACCATAACCGATAAATAGAATATGCATGTAAGACCTATTCTCTAGTGTTATAAATTCAATTTAAGCAAAGTTGAGGGGACATGACTGCAGTCCATCAGTTGCAAGGTGTAGGAAACGCCGCTGCCGCTTTACTCGAAAAATTAAATATCTGGAATACGGATGATCTTTTGTTTCATCTGCCTCGAGATTATGAAGATCGCAGTACTATTGTGCCCATGAATCACCTTCAAGTAGGTCGAAGCTATTTACTTGAAGGCACTGTCGCATCAATGGATATGCCGCCCGGTAAACGCAAATCCATGGCAATATTATTACAAGATGATTTTGGAAAAGTCACCTTACGTTTTTATCATATTTATAAAGCATTGATGGATCGCGCAAAGCCTGGAAATCGTTTAAGAGTGTTTGGTGAAATCCGAGTAGGCGCTCGTGGCCTAGAAATGTATCACCCAGAAATTCAACTGATTACGGATCATACACCACTTCCAAAAACGCAGCTAACCGCAATTTACCCATCAACGGAAGGACTCACTCAACCTAAACTGCGCGAATATATTAAACAAGCTTTAGCACAACATGCCTATGATTTACCAGAACTGATTCCTGCAAAATTTACCAATGGGTATGCTTTAAAAGAAGCACTAGAATATATTCATCACCCTCCCACCGATGCCAATATGTTGCAACTGGCTGAAGGACAGCATCCTGCGCAGCAACGTCTCATCTTTGAAGAATTAGTCAGTCATCAAATTAGTTTATTGACTCGTCGTGCATACATTCAACAGATCTCCGCACCTGCATTTTCAGCCAGTCGAACATTTGCCAAACAACTTCTCTCCACACTTCCCTTTGAAATGACGAATGCTCAAAAACGTGTTTCAAATGAAATTGTGAAAGATCTTAAACAAAACAAACCGATGCTCAGACTGGTGCAAGGTGATGTAGGCGCAGGCAAAACCCTAGTAGCAGGCATTGCGGCATGTCATCCACTCGAAGAGGGATGGCAAGTTGCTCTTATGGCACCGACTGAAATCCTCGCAGAACAACATTATTTAAATTTTAAAAAATGGTTCGAACCACTCAGCATCCAAGTTTCTTGGTTATCAGGCAAACAAAAAGGGAAAGCACGTGCTGCTGCAGAACAGCAGATTAGAGAAGGCTCTGCCCAATTGGTCGTCGGCACTCATGCACTATTTCAGGATAACGTCCAGTTTCATAAATTGGGTCTTGTCATCATTGATGAACAGCATCGGTTTGGAGTTGACCAGCGTCTAGCATTACGAAATAAAGGGGCACAGGATACGACACCACATCAGTTAGTAATGACCGCCACCCCTATCCCACGTACGTTAGCAATGTCAGCGTACGGAGATTTAGATACTTCTGTGATTGATGAGTTACCCCCAGGGCGTACCCCAATCCAAACAGTCACTATTCCACTCGATCGTCGTGAAGAGGTCCTGCAGCGGATTGCGACAAACTGCGCTGAAGGTAAGCAGGCTTATTGGGTCTGTACATTAGTGGAACAATCAGAGACGTTAGATGCCCAAGCTGCTGAAGCGACTTATCAGGAGATTAAAGAACGCTTTCCGCACCTCAATATTGGTTTGGTTCATGGCAAAATGAAAGCTGATGAAAAACAAGCTGTCATGCAACAGTTCAAAGACAATCAATTACAACTGCTGATCGCAACAACTGTGATCGAAGTTGGAGTGGATGTACCAAATGCATCCATCATGGTCATTGAAAATGCGGAGCGACTGGGTCTATCTCAACTACATCAATTAAGGGGGCGTGTGGGTCGAGGTGCTAAAGCAAGTTTTTGCGCATTATTGTATAAAAGTCCTTTATCGCAGAATGGACAAGAGCGTTTACGCATTATGCGTGAAACCAATGATGGCTTTTTAATAGCAGAAAAAGATTTGGAAATCCGTGGCCCAGGCGAACTGTTAGGAACGAAACAAACTGGAGACATGGGCTTTCGCGTGGCTAAATTGGAACGTGATGACCATCTGTTAACTCAAGCGCACTATGTCGCGACTCAAATTTTAAAAGATTACCCACATCAAGCGGATGCTCTTCTTAAACGATGGTTACCAGAAGCACCTAGATATGCGTATGTTTAATATGTTCCTTAATCAACGAGCTCAGCTATAATCATAGGTACTCACAATAAAAATAACTTGAGCCATGATGCTGAGCCCTATTCATAACCTCTATCACACATTATTATCACGACGCGCTTGCCAATTATGTGGATTCTCTCCAACTCAAACCCACAGATTATGTGATGACTGTTGGACAATGCTCCCATGGAAAAGCCCTTCACTCATTCATCGACATGAAAGAAATATTTATGCTTGTTTCGACTATAGCTTTCCTATAGATCGCATTATTCACTTATTCAAATATGAACAACAACTTCATTATCAAACTTTTCTAGCACACACATTGCTAGAACTTAAACTGAAACGTTTTCAAGCGATTGTACCTATGCCTATTTCAAACGAGCGCTTGAAAGAGCGTGGTTATAATCAAATGATGGTCATCGGAAAAATTCTTTCCAAAAAACTGCAAATACCCATTTGGCAGCCAATTGAACGTTCAGCACAACACTCACAGAAAGGCTTAACACGTGTAGAAAGAATCGAGGATATTCAATCTCAATTCAAACCAATACGTTCAGAAAAAGGAAAGTTTAGAAATATCCTGATTATTGACGATGTCGTGACCACAGGGAGTTCAGTCAATGCGTTGGCCAATGCACTAGAAAAGCTCGGCTGTCAGAACGTTCAGATCGCATGCATTGCAGCCGCAGAATATTGACACAGTCACTTTAAGTTTTAATTGGCATTAAAATGCTGCCTACACCAAGGAATCACGATTTCTCGAGTTAACGGTGCTAAAGGCGTAGCATCATCATCTAAATCGATCCATTTCATTTCAGCAATTTCTGCATGAATATGAGGCTCTTGTTTAAGCTGAACTCGATAGAGATAACTAATCAACTGATGATCCGCTTCATTTGCAGCTTTGGTTTCAAAACGACCTATATATTGATCTATTACTGCCTCAGCGCCAATTTCTTCTTTAATTTCTCGCAGAATCGTGTCCTCAGAAGGCTCATTCTCCTCTAACTTCCCACCAACTTGCATGAAAAACTGGGTATTCTTTTTTCGAACCAACAACAACTGCTGATCCTCATTGGAAATAATCGCTGCTGCGACAGTAATGACTTTGCTCATGTATCTAGTTTCACCAAATCTTCTCGATCTTGGACACCCCATTTCGGTTGTGGTGCCTGATAAGACTCGAATTTTGACACAATATCCTCGATTGAAGTTGAATTGATTAATGCATTGGTAAAGCGAGCTCGAGTAAACTCTTGATCTGTCGTATGTTGAATGAATTGTAATAGATCATCATAAAACCCGTTAATGTTTAAAAATGCGCAGGGTTTAAGATGAATACCGAGTTGCGCCCATGTCCATTGTTCAAAAATTTCTTCAATTGTTCCTGCACCACCCGGTAAGGCAATAAAACCATCCGACAAATCTGCCATCAGCGTTTTACGCTCATGCATACTGGTAACAACGTGAAGTTCAGTCAAATTTGGATGTGCTAATTCACGATCCACCAATCCTTGTGGAATCACGCCAATGACCTTTCCACCAGCCTCTAATGCACTATCCGCAACAATACCCATTAATCCTGAACGACCGCCACCATACACCAAGGTCTTGCCTTGTTGCGCTAAATATTTCCCTGTTTTCTTTGCTGCATCAGCATAAACAGGATCGGAACCTAATGTTGAACCACAAAATATTGCAATAGAATTCATTTAAAATTAGCCTTAAGTTTTTATAACAACAATTAAAATGATATGTTCTGTGTTTTTTAACCCAATTAATGATGGAATTGGTTTTTTTTCATGGCATCCTTGTCTAAAATACACCCATCGTTCACACACAAACTGCGCAAGGGAGAAAAGATAAAATGCTTGAAGCCTTTTATGCCACAGAGCGCGGTAGTCTAGAAGATGCAACGATCAATGGTGGGTTTGATTTACACCCTGAATTGGTTTGGATCGATTTAATTGCACCCTCTCAAGATGAGCAAGAATGGGTTTTAGATGCCTATAAACAAAATCTTCCAACACTAAAATCATTAGAAGATATTTCTTCATCTGCACGATTCTACCGTGATGATGATGGCATTTTACATATCAGTACGTATTTTTTAACGAAAAATAAAAACTACCAAGTCGATGGTGACCCTGAAGAGTCATCCAATATGCTAGGAACGGTTCAAACCGTTGCATTTATTTTACATAAAGATCGACTATTTACTTTACGTGGTGAAAAGCTCGTTGCTTTCCGTGCCTTTCGAGCACGTGCTCGCCGTAATGATTACGACATTGACTATAAAGATCCGACTTGGATACTTTTGGGTTTACTCGAAGCTAAACTCGATGAGCTTGCGGATATCTTAGAAGATATCCACAAGGATTTAGAACTCTACTCTACAGAAGTATTGAATGTTCGCCACCGTGAACAAATTCTTGATCTCGATGATATGATTACCCGTCTTGCTCAAAAAGAAGATATGTTGGGTAAAGCACAACTCTGTTTGATTGACTTACGCCGCGTTCTGACCTTCTTAGCCAGACCTCGTGCCTTAGGCAGTCATATTTATGATGCTGATATTCGAGAACTCAGTGAGGATGTTCGCTCATTAGTAGAACATGATGCATTCTTGTTCCAAAAGGTTCGATTCCTATTGGATACCACTTCGGGTTTCATTAATACTGAACAGAATGATACGATTCGTCGATTCTCGATTTTACCTAGCATGCTTGCTCCCCCGATGTTGGTGGCCAGTATTTATGGTATGAACACTGATGTACTGCCCTTTGCTCAAGGAACGACGAGCTTTGTTGTTGTCAGTCTGATTATCCTAGTATTCTTATTTGGACCACTGATTTATTTTAGATGGAAAAAATGGATTTGAGCACGCTTGGATGTTGTGTTTTTTAAACAACGTATGAAGTACCTTCTGTTGAGTAAATTACTATTTTAAAGCGATAAAAAAGCACCCTAAGGTGCTTTTTTATTTTTCAATCAAATCAATTTTAAATCATTTTCTAAATGGCAAGATTGAATGATTTTCATCATTTTTTCTGGCACAGATTTAAACTGTAAACTCGATGTTCCAGGTGCTTGACGCAATAAACGCACTAAAACAGCTAGCGCCAGAGTACTACCATGTTCAAGACCTGATAAATTTACAGTAAGTGGAAACTGCTTTGCCTGCTGAATCAACATTAAACCTTGTTGATAATACTGTTCAGCATTGTCGAAACTAATTTTTCCAGAAACCATAATTTCTTGATCTTTGAGTGAAATCACAATTGTTCTCTGTTATTTTTTCTCAACTGCAGCTTCAGCATCAGGCTTAAAGTTTGCAATTGCTTTATTGATATCGCCACCATTACGCTTCACAGTAGCAGCAAACTGATTACGGAATTGCAAACCTAAGTCAATTCCAGAAACGTTGATATTGCGAATCTTCCACTGATCACCTTTATCAGCCAATTGGAACGATACAGGGATCTTCTCACCCTTGTTAATAAAATCAATCGTTACAACAGGGTTTTTAGTGTTAGATGCTTTATACGGACGAATTGTATATGTCTGATTAGAAAACTTAGAGAAAGCACTACCATAGTTTTCAATCAATGTTTCACGGAAGTTCTTCTCAAACTGTGCGCGTTGAGCAGCATTACTATATTGATTCGTTGCATAAGTTCCCATCACGATACGAGTAAATGATTGTGAATCAATATATGGATCTAAATTTTGACGAACAATTGCGCGTACCGCAGCAGGGTTATTTTGTAACTTAGCTTGGTCTGCTTTTAAACGTGAAATTAAGCCATCAGCTACTTTTTTGATAAATGCAGGAGGAGTCTCCGTAGGTGCAGCAAATGCTGTACTCGCAATCATCGTCGATAAAACGCTAACAGTCAGTGTTTGCTTTACGAACGTATTCATTTATTTTTCCTCTATTTAATCATTTAACAAAAGAAGCAGTTTCATCTGTGAATTCCACAGTCTCTGCATCTGATGAACCATTTGAATCTTTTTTCGCAGCTGAGTCACCAGCACCACCTGTCACAAATTTAGACACTAAGTCTTCAATTTCCATTGTGCTTTGTGTGTTGCCAATTTGATCACCACGTTTTAAATAATTTAGACCACCACCTGGAACAATTTTGAGATACTTCTCGCCCAGTAAGCCATTTGTCGCTACCATAATGTAAGCATCTTCATCAATATTGGTGATGGAGTTCATGTTAGCGATCAGTTGCTTTTCCATTTCTTTTTGTTGCGATGGCGTAGCAGCTTCATAGTCACTGCTATAGCGCAACTCTTCTAAAGCACCTTCTTGCACAGTTTTAAGTTGTTCATCATTGAAAGATGTCAGCTCACCATCTAAATTAATTTTCACTGTAGCAAGACGTGTTAACGGATCTAATGTGATTGACTCAACTTCACCTACTTTTACGCCGCTTAGTGCAACTTTAGCACGTGGTTTAATACCATTAACATTATCAAAAGTTGCCGTCATGCTATAACTATCTTTTAAATTTGTCCCAGCTAAGCCACTTACTTTCATTGCCAAGAAAAATAATGCACAACCAAATAGAATCACGAATATTCCAACTGCGAGCTCACTCGTACGTGATTTCATTACACACCTCCAAACATGACCGCAGTCAAAACAAAATCAAATCCTAAAACACATAGTGATGAATACACTACCGTTCTTGTTGTTGCTGTCGCAATGCCTTCTGATGTAGGCTCGCATGAATATCCCTGATATACGGCAATCCACGTACAGATTAAAGCAAATACAAAGCTTTTGATGATCGTGCCATTAAATACATCTTTATAAAATTGAACGGCACTTTCCATACCACTCCAATACGAACCTTCATCAGCACCTAAAAAATCCACACCGACCATTTTTCCGCCCATGATCCCCACAGCAGCAAAAATTACGGCAAGCATAGGCAAACTAAATATACCCGCCCATAAACGTGGTGAAATAATGCGTTTAAGTGGATCAACACCGATCATTTCCATACTAGACAATTGCTCAGTCGCTTTCATCAAACCAATTTCGGCGGTTAAAGCAGATCCTGCACGCCCCGCAAAAAGAAGTGCAGCAACCACTGGCGCAAGTTCACGCAACAAGGTCAACGAAACTGCTGCACCAAGCATCGCTTCACTGCCGAAAGTGACCAAAATGCTATACATCTGCAAACCCAAGACTGCACCTATAAACAGTCCTGAAACCACAATGATAAGCAATGATAATACGCCAACACGGTACATTTGATAGATAAAGAGTTTGACTCCAATCCAAGTCGGCATCGAAAATAAAATTTGAACTAGCATAATGGCTGCAACGCCAATACCTTGAACACGTTCTATAACGCGTCTACCTAGTGAGGCTATCGCATTCATGTACGCACCTCATCACTTAAATATGCTTGATGACTAAATTGATAATCCACAGGACCTTCGACCGAACCTGTTAAGAATTGACGAACGAAAGGCGAACTATGACTCTTTAACTGATCAGGTGTACCCTCGCCTTGTACTTTACCTTCCGCAACCACATAAATGTAATCTGCAATAGATAATGTTTCAGCAACATCGTGAGACACAATAATGGTCGTTAGGTCTAACGCTTCTCGTAAAGAACGAATCAATCGGGTTAAAACCCCCATTACGATGGGATCCTGACCAGCAAATGGTTCATCGTACATAATCAAATCTGGATCTAGTGCAATTGCACGAGCTAACGCCACACGGCGATTCATCCCCCCTGAAAGCTCAGAAGGCATCATTTGCTCAGCGCCACGTAATCCCACAGATTCGAGTTTTAAAGCGACCAGTTCTGCAATCAGATGTTCAGGCAATTGAGTATGGGCGCGGATAGGGAAAGCTACATTTTCATAGACAGTCATATCAGTGAAAAGCGCACCACTCTGAAAGAGCATCCCCATACGAGCACGTGCTTTAAACAATTCCTGACGACTCATTTGGCTAATATTTTTGCCATCCAACAAGACCTCGCCTGCATCAGGTACAAGTTGCCCCCCAATGAGTCTAAGAAGCGTGGTTTTCCCCGTCCCTGAAGGACCCATAATGGCAGTAATTTGCCCCTTACGAATCTTTAAATTGACTTGGTCGTAAATAACACGATCACCACGATTAAAGCTTAAATTTTTTACTTCGATCAATGCTTGCTCATCGATTTGTATTTGATTATTCATAGCTGAGCGTGTTCCTACAATTTTTCAGCTTGCATACTATACTCTGAAATAACTGAATTTAAATGTTATTTATAAAATACAAGGTTAAGCGGACATTGTAGCATTATTGATCATTTTTATTAATTTTGCTTATAGAAAGATGTGTTTTATTTATGAAACAATGATTTGAAATTATTCTTTTTTAAAAATTTATAATGTGATACTAAAAAAATAATAGGCAAGATTAAGTAATACCAATAAAAAGAACATGTACATCATGATTGCACCCACATTCATTTGCTTCGTCTCAAGCATTACAATCTTATTATTCATATTTTACATTTACCATAAATAATGTGAACTTACTCACTTTTATTCTAACAGATTTTTTTATATGAGCAATAAAAAACCAGCCCGAAGGCTGGTTTATTTAGCTATACCGATTAGTCGTTAAATTTACGACGTGGGCGATCGCTATTGAATTCACGCTTTGGACGGTCATCACCAAATGTACGTTTTGGACGATCAAAACCACCTTCACGACGTGCTGGACGGTCACCGAAATCACGTTTTGGACGGTCACCAAAACTGTTTTCACGAGGTTTATAATCTACACGGTTACCACGATTGTCATCGTTAGAACGAGGGCGATCACCGAAATCACGCTTTGGACGATCATCAAATGAACGTTGCGGACGGTCACCGAAATCGCGACGTGGACGATCTTCGCCATTAAACTCACGACGTGGACGGTCATTGTTAAACTCGCGACGTGGACGATCTTCACCATTGAATTCACGACGTGGACGATCATTGTTGAACTCGCGACGCGGACGATCTTCGCCATTAAACTCACGACGTGGACGGTCGTTGTTGAACTCGCGACGTGGACGATCCTCACCATTGAATTCACGACGTGGACGATCTTCACCAAACGAACGGCGTTCACCATCACGGTTACCTTCGCGACGTTTGAAGTTTGATTCACCTTCAAAACGACGACCACCGCCGAAACCACCACGGCCACGGCCTTCACCACCACGGCCACGACCGCGACCAGCGCCATCACGACTACCGCGTGCTGGAGGTGGAGATGGCTCAAGACCTTCAATTTCAGAAACTTCTAGACGTGCATCTAAGTAGTCTTCTAAAGCACGAATTTTGCCACGTTCACGGTAAGTCGCTAATGTGATTGCTTTACCAGTACGACCTGCACGACCTGTACGACCAATACGGTGTACATAATCTTCGTTCTTCATTGGAAGACCAAAGTTAATCACGTGTGAAATTGTTGGTACATCTAGACCACGTGCTGCAACATCAGTTGCAACTAAAATTTTTGCGCGACCTTCACGGATGCTGCGCAAACGACGGTTACGTACAGTCTGTGGCATTGCACCATGAAGTGCTACAACTGAAAGACCAGCTTCAGACAGTTCTTCTGCAAGCATATCTGTATCTTCTTGCGTAGAAGCAAATACAACGGCTTGATCAAGATCTTCTTCATTTAACCAATGTGTTAAAAGCTTTTTCTTGTGCTCAAAACCATCAGTCCAATGTAAAGTCTGAGTGATGTCAGTATTCGTCGTGTGACCAGTTTCAATCGCAATACGTTCAGGCTCATTCATCATACGTTCTGCCAACGTAATAATACGTGGTGCGAAAGTCGCAGAGAACATTAATGTTTGATCACGGTTACCCGCTAAATCACTGATCGCCTCTAAATCTTCAGAGAAACCAAGATCAAGCATACGGTCTGCTTCATCTACGATTAATGATTTAACTTTGTCCAATTTGATTTGACGACGGTTTACAAGATCAAGTAAACGACCTGGAGTCGCTACAACAACTTGTGCACCTTTTAATTGTTGGATTTGTTTACCAAAAGGCATACCACCCATAATCGCAGCAATACGAACACCTTTCATGTGACGTACAAATGCAATCGCATCTTGGCTCACCTGTTGAGCCAATTCACGTGTTGGGCAAAGTACTAAAATTGTAGGTGCAGTTACAGCACGCATACGCTCTTTGAAAGAAAGCAACGTATCTTCACTACCCGCTAAAGCGTGAAGTGTAGGTAATAAGAATGCAGCAGTTTTACCAGAACCTGTTTGGCTTGATACTAAAAGATCTTTACCATCTAAAGCAGCAGGAATTGATTGTTCCTGAACAGGAGTAGGCGATGTAAAGCCTAATGCTTGTAATGCTTGTTGAAGTGATTCGTGTAGTGGAAAATCAGCAAAAGTTTTGCTCATAGAGTTTTTCACCCGAAAATTGGGTGCTCCATTAAATAAAGTCTGATGGACATCGGCAAAAAGCGGTACAGCAATAATCGCTGAAAATATAGAATCAGCGGCGATCCGAGAACGACGATGCGTATAACGCACACATGATTACAGCCTGAACCTGAAGGAATCGCTTTTAGCGATTGGGTGGGGCGCGAAATAATGTCCTCTCTTTGGACCGGACGCGCATACACAATATAGAAGAGAAATGTTCAGGTAATGAACGAAATTTAGTGCGTGCGCGGAGTATAACAGATTTTTTTATAATGTCATTAAGTTTAATTGCTTTTTGGTGCATTCAAGTATAAATATTCAAATTTATCATGTTTTGGAGATAAAAAAGCTCCCTATTAGGGAGCTTTCATAAATTTGATCTGCTTATTTAGCAGCAGCCCCCCAAGCTGGGACAACTGCTTGCATCAATGGTTTCAATAATTTCATAGAACAAGCCAAGACTTGACCATTTTCCATTGAGTTTGAACCACCGCGCGCATCAACTACTGTACCACCAGCTTCTTTAACAATTAGCTCACCCGCTGCGATATCCCATGGTTTCAAACCAAGTTCGAAATAACCATCGTAACGACCAGCAGCAACATAAGCTAAGTCGAGTGCTGCTGAACCTAAACGGCGGAATTGAGCGCCTTGTTCAGATACTGCCAACAAAGAATCGAAGTGATTTTTTGCATAAGAAACTACTTCGCCATCACGTTTAGCACGATATGCATGACCAACAGCCAAGAATGTACGATCTAAACTATCTTTTACATTCACACGAATACGACGTTGGTTCATCATTGCACCGCGACCGCGACTCGCAGAGAACAATTCATCTTTGATTGGGTCATACACAACACCGTGTTGAGTCACGCCTTTGTGTTGAACTGCAATAGAAATACAGAAGTGTGGGACACCATTAATGAAGTTTAAAGTACCATCTAAAGGATCGATCACCCAACACCAATCAGCATCGTGACCTTTACCTTCTTGCATACCAAACTCTTCACCAAGGAAGCTGTGATTTTTATAGCTTTTGCGCAAGATATCGATCGTCAACTCTTCAACATAGCGATCAACGCGAGTCACAGGACCTTCGATACCTTTTTCTTCAACTTGCAGATCAAGTTTATGACGATTCTGATGCGCTTTTAAAAGCTCTTGACCAACTGTTTGAGCCGCACGCGCAGCCATCACCACCATAGGTTCCATTGAACACCCACTACAAATTTGAAGATACTGATAAAGAATAATGCATAAAAGCGCCGACATTTTATCAAATATCGGCGCTTTTAGGTAAAAAATGTTTCTAAAATTTTATGACTTGTATTTAAACCACCTGTACAAGCTTTAACCAAGCTTGTTGAATTGAAGATTGGATACCTTCTGCATCCAATCCACAATCTTTAAGCATCTCACCATGACTGGCTTGTGCTAAGAATTGATCAGGTAAGCCTATGTTCAAAACTGGCTTGAGAATGTGTTCGGCCATTATAAATTCATTCACAGCACTTCCAGCACCACCCATGACTGCATGCTCTTCAACCGTTACAAAAAGTTGGGTTTGATCTGCATATTGTCGAATGATTTGACCATCTAGGGGTTTAACAAAACGCATATTCACAACGCGTACTGCAACATCCAATTGATCAACTAAAAGCTGAGCAGCATGTTCTGCAACACTCACGCGGCTACCAAAAGCTAAAATAGTAATCACTTCTTCGGCTTTTACATTCAGCTCCAAAGTTAACTCAGCTTTACCAATTTCAAGCGCTGTCAGTTCTTTTTGAATTTCAACACCTAAACCATTTCCGCGTGGATAACGTACTGCAGCAGGACCCGGGTGCAAATAAGCGGTATGTAGCATTTGACGGCATTCATTTTCATCTTTTGGTGCCATAATCACGATATTCGGAACTGTACGCATAAATGCGTAATCGTATGCACCAGCATGGGTTGGTCCATCTTCACCCACTAAACCTGCACGATCGATACCAAATGTGACATCAAGGTTTTGTAATGCCACATCATGAATAAGCTGATCATAACCACGCTGTAAGAAGGTTGAATAAATTGCCACTACTGGTTTTAAACCTTCACATGCCATACCTGCAGCTAAAGTCACTGCATGTTGTTCTGCAATTGCCACATCAAAATAACGATCAGGATATTGTTTGGCGAATTGCACCATACCTGAACCTTCACACATGGCAGGTGTAATGGCTAACAACTTATCATCTAACTGGGCTTCCTCACACAACCACTGCCCAAAAACATCAGAATATTTGGGTGCTTTTGTTGAAACTGCTGCAGCATTTAATTTAGCAATTGCGTGATATTTTATTTGATCTGCTTCAGCAGGTGCGAAGCCCTTACCTTTCTTGGTATAGATATGAATTAAGCGCGGCCCCTTACGTTTTTTTAAGGCACTAAATACATTAACAAGTTCATCGACATTATGACCATCGAATGGACCAAAATAGTCAAATCCAATCGCTTTAAATAAGTTATCTGCAGCCTCTGTAGCAGCACAATGTAAGCGTGAAGTGTAGTCCCACTCAGGATAATCCCGAATAAATGGATTACCCTGCTCATCAATGTGTACAGATTGCCCTTTTTCCCAAATAGCAGCCAAATGTTTTGCAAAACCACCCGTGCTACATGAAATCGACATATCATTATCGTTCAGTACCACCATGAGATCAGCATTATGTGCAACAGCATCATTCATGGCTTCGAATGCCATCCCTGCTGTCATTGCACCATCACCGATAATTGCAACCACTTCACAAGGATCTTTTTGATAACGACGAGCTAAAGCCATTCCCAAACCCGCTGAAATAGCAGTTGATGAGTGGCCCACACCAAAAGTATCAAACTCAGACTCTTCACGAGCGGGGAACGCCGCTAAGCCATTTTTTGCACGAATTGTTGTTAGTTGCTCACGACGTCCAGTCAAAGCTTTATGTGGATATGCTTGATGACCCACATCCCAAATAAGACGATCATGTGGTGTATTGAAACAATAATGCAAAGCAACAGTTAATTCGATTACACCCAGATTGGCACCGAAATGCCCACCACTTTGTCCAGCAGCATACAAAATAAATTGACGTAGCTCGTCCGACACTTGACTCAATTGTTCTTTGGCTAGTTGACGCAATTGCATTGGATGATCAATCGCATCCAACAAAGGCGTAACAGGACGTTGACTAGGTATTTCGGTATACAACATATGTGGCAATGCCTTCTAAAGCCTGGCAAATCCTAAGCTAGGTAAATGGGTTAGCTCGATTCTTCTTATTGATCGAGAAATCGAAAAAAAACACCTTAAATCAACCACATTTATATTGGTCCAGTGTTGAGCTTTCGCTAAACGGGCGTTGTTAGGTAGCTAGATTATCCTGAATATCGATGCTACTTATCAACTATTATCTTGTGCTTTGCAAAAAAAAGGAAATCTTCTGTGTAAATTTGCACAATGATACTCAACTATGGTCTGATCATTCAGCTATACTTTAGCCAAATTATGAACATGTAATGGAAGTCGCTGTGCCTATAGAGTTTGTTGCCACATCTAAATTACCCACTGCCTTTGGTGATTTTAAAATCACTGTTTTTCAAGATCCTAAAACAGGTGAAGAACACGTAGCATTGTCAAAAGGATTAGATACAGCACCCACCTCTCCTGTCTTGGTACGAATCCATTCCGAATGTTTAACAGGTGATGCTTTTGCTTCATTAAAATGTGATTGTGGCCCACAACTTCAAGCAACTCAAAAACTGATTAACGAAGCAGGACAAGGCGTAATTTTATATTTACGTCAAGAAGGTCGTGGTATTGGTTTAACCAATAAAATTCGTGCTTATGCCTTGCAAGATCAAGGACATGACACAGTGGATGCCAACCTGATGCTCAACTTACCCGCTGATGCGCGTAAATACGATATGTGCAGTATCATGTTGGATCACTTACAAGTGAAAAAAGTCAAACTGGTTACGAATAATCCTCTCAAAATTAAAGCTTTAACTGATTTAGGAATTGATGTGGTTGATCGTGTCCCGTTAACGGTCGGTTTGAATAAATTCAATGAAGAATACTTAAAAACCAAACATGAGCGCATGTCACATATGTATCAAAAGGATGATTTTTAACTAAAGCATAATTTAATCGTTGTAAAAAATACCCCGATGCTTAGGGGTATTTTTTTCACTTAGACTCAATCTAAAATCTAATTTGTGAAGATGACTATATCGTCATAGAAAATATCCGATTTTCAGGTTTGTTTCTTTTTAACCTTAAATCGAAAGCCATACAGATATTTCGTACAAATGGTTTTCCAGCTTCCGTTACCTTCAATCCATATTCACTCATCTTCACAAGTTGGTCATTTTGCATTTCAGCTAAATCTTCTAAAACTTGTGGTCGCTGTGCAAAATCCATGTCACCTTGCCAATTCGTCTCAAAGTGGCACATGAGATTTAAAATGTGTTTTCTGATTTTCAAATCTTCTTCTGTTAAAAGATGGCCTTTAAAAACTGGAATTTCATTTTGTTCTAATCGAGCATAATAATTTTCAAGCGTCTTTTCATTTTGGGCAAAACCTTGCCAACAATCGCCAATAGCTGACATCCCTAAGCCAATCATCACTTCTGTTTTTGAAACGGTATATCCCATAAAATTACGATGTAACTGTTGTGCTTGAAATACCTGATACATATCATCATGCTCAAGCGCAAAATGATCCATTCCTATTTCATGATATCCAGCAGACAATAATTTTTGTTTTCCTTGCTCATAACACTGTCTTTTCTCTTCATCGCGCGGAACATCATGGTCTTTAAAACCACGTTGCCCATTGCCTTTGATCCATGGTACATGCGCATAACTGTAAAAGGCTAAACGATCTGGCTTAATTTGAATGGTTTGATCAATTGTGTTTAAAACATCATCTAAATATTGAAAGGGCAGCCCGTAGACCAAATCATGCGAAATAGAGGTATAACCAATTTCACGCGCCCATTCTGTAACCTGCTTTACGTGTTCAAAAGGTTGAATTCGGTGGATCGCTTTCTGCACGGTTTCATTATAATCCTGCACGCCAAAGCTAACGCGTCTAAAACCCAATTCAAACAGCGTCTTTAAATGATCGTAAGAAGTATTATTAGGATGTCCTTCAAAACTAAATTGATGATCTTCAGCTACTTGTGATAACGCTAAAAGCCCATCAATCAACTGTTTAAGATGCTGAGGAGAAAAAAATGTAGGTGTCCCCCCCCCTAGATGTATCTCTTTAATCAAAGGAAGCTCTACAAATAACTCACAATACAATTTCCATTCTTTTAACAAAGCCAAAATATAGGGCTGTTCCATTTCATGTTTTTTAGTGATTTTTTTATGACATCCACAAAAAGTACATAAGGACTCGCAAAAAGGTAAGTGAATGTAAAGGCTAATACCATGTTGGCTATTCGATTTATCAAAACGTATTTTTAGTTTTTGCTGCCATAGTACTCGATCAAAAGTCGACTGCTCCCAATACGGAACTGTGGGATAGCTCGTATATCGAGGACCTGGAACATTATATTTTTGCACCAGTGAAACAACGTTTTCGAACATATCCCCACCTTTAAAATCACCACATATTAAAAGCTTAACTGCTTTCAGTCGTCCTATTTTGAGGAGCTTATTCTTTTAATTCAACCTAGTATCTTGGTCAGGATTCATAAGCAAATTAAAATCACAAAGTACGTTTACCCTGACTAAACTTAAATCTCGATCTGCTATATCGATAAAATCACCTTAATCTTTCATACAATTTATGTTTTGATGTAGCTAGTTTTTCATTGCCCAAGAGGCTTGGTATGTCACACCCGACTTCTGCAGATATTCAACGTGTTCGTGAATTTTTACTCGACTTACAAACTCGAATTTGTGCTGCGCTTGAACAACAAGAACAACAAGGTGGCGGTAATGCCCAATTTGAGATTGATGATTGGGAACGTCCCGAAGGTGGTGGTGGCAGATCACGCGTATTGCAAGATGGTACAGTGATCGAAAAAGGTGGTGTGATGTTCTCGCACATCAATATTTCAAAGTTACCAGCATCTGCTACCGAACGACATCCACATATAGCTGGCGCACGAGCACAAGCCATGGGGGTTTCTTTGGTGATCCATCCTAGAAATCCAAATGTGCCGACCTCACATGCCAACGTAAGACTATTTGTCGCAGAAAAAGAAGGACAAGATCCTATTTGGTGGTTTGGCGGCGGTTTTGATTTAACGCCATTTTATCCGAATGATGAAGATGTTAAATCATGGCATCAAACTGCGCACGATCTTTGTGCACCTTTTGGCGATCATGTCTACCAAGATCATAAAAAATGGTGTGATGATTATTTTTATTTGAAGCATCGTGATGAACAACGTGGTGTCGGTGGATTATTTTTTGATGACTTAAATCAGTGGGATTTCGAAACTTGTTTTAAATACATGCAAGCTGTAGGCAATGGATATCTCGAGGCGATTCTACCAATCTTCCAACGAAATCAAGACAAACCCTATAGTGAAGCTCAACGCGATTTCCAATTGTATCGTCGTGGACGCTATGTGGAATATAACTTAGTTTACGATCGAGGGACTTTATTTGGATTACAAACTGGCGGTCGAATTGAGTCTATTTTAGTAAGTCTTCCGCCATTAACGGGTTGGAAATACAGACCTGAATGGGATGAAGGCTCTGCTGAAAAGAAATTAACCGACTACTATTTAAAACCGAGAGATTGGCTCGCTGAACTGCATTAATGTAAATCACTCGCCCTGTTAAAACAGGGCTTTTTGTTGAGCAATATATTCACTCCATTGTCTAACGAAATTGAATAATTCCATTACATTCTCTTAGAAAAAAAGGCACAATAGATAAAATTGATTAAATTTTGTCACACTTCTGACACAGCTCTTAAGTTTAATTTAAGCAAAGTACTGTACAATCAATTTTTACTTGTATTACTCATGGAAGTTTTTACTTCTGCATAAGGAATCGATATGCAACACAACTCTATTCGCGCACGTGTTGTCGTATTTTGGACACTGGTTATTGCTCTTTTGAGTGCAATCAGTACCACTATATTTTCAGAAACACTACTCAATGATAGCTTTGGTTTTAGCTTGATGGTGTTTGCAGCTGTTGGTCTACTGCTCAACATTGCGCATATTTTACTTCATACCCTATTTGAAATTTGTAACCCAAGTCATTAATACACTTCATTAAATATGTTCATATTGGGAACTTTCTGTATTTGACGTATATTGTTTGCCACTTCTTCATCAGGAATTAGAGCAATGCGCAAACAATTTGCCGTAATTGGAAATCCCATTGAACAATCTCGATCTCCAGAGCTTCATCATGCGTTCGCACAAAAGACTGGGGTGATCCTTGAATATAGCAAACGCCTTGCTCCTCTCGATGGTTTTACACAGAGTATCAATGATTTTTTTAAGGCTGGTGGTATTGGTCTGAATGTCACGGTGCCGTTTAAAGAACAAGCTTTTGCACAATGTGATGTACTCACTGAACGTGCCAAAATTGCAAAAGCAGTAAATACACTATGGATGAAAGATGGTGTATTGCATGGCGACAATACCGATGGCCAAGGACTTGTTGCAGCCATTCAACATTTAAATTGGCCTCTTGAGCAAGCAAGCGTGCTTATTTTAGGCGCAGGTGGTGCAACACGTGGCGTGATTTATCCACTGCATAAAGCTGGTGTAAATAAAATCATGATTGCTAATCGAACGGTTGCTCGCGCAGAGCAATTGATTCAGGACTTACAACCTGCTGTCCCAGATCTAGAGCTAAACGCTTGTGGTCTTGATCACATAGCAGGTGAATTTGATATTGTTATTAATGCTACCTCGGCAAGCTTATCTGGCGATGCAATCAATCTACCTCAACAGTTAAAATTCAAATATGCCTATGAAATGGCCTATGGCAAACCTTCCACTTTCCTTGATCAAGCGAAACAGCGTGGAATTCCGACTGCAGAAGGATTTGGAATGCTCGTTGGACAAGCGATTGAATCTTTCGCGATTTGGAATGGTGTGCGTCCAGAATTAAAAGATTTTATTTAGTTTTTGCACACGTTTAGTGCCTTGTGAATAGTGCAATTTTTTAAATTGCACTTTTTTCTCTCTATAATATCGATTAAATCTCTTCGAATTGATTTTAGTGACATATTTTTAGTGCATATTCAAATTGAATAAATTCAAATTAAACATATGATCATCCACACAACAAAACCAACCTAAGCTTATGTATTAATAATATTATTTTTTCTAATAAACTCCTACTACAACAAATGAATTCAGTTTATATTCATTCATGAGCCTAAACACTAATTCGCAATTCTGACATTTATTTCCGTGACTTACATCAATGTTTTTTTAGTGTTGTAGGTCAATAATCGGATCATCTAACAAGTATTTTCTCTATTCAAATTAGGAAAAGTTCAATGCCTGCATATAAAGCGCCCGTACGTGATATTCGTTTCTTAATGAACGAAGTTTTTGATTATCCTGCGCACTATAAAACTCTAAGCAACGGCGAAGCTGCTGACTCTGATACTGTCGATATGATTATCGAAGGTGCTGCAGATTTCTGTGAAAATGTATTATCTCCACTTAATCAGTCTGGAGATGAAGAAGGCTGTCATTTTAAAGATGGCGAAGTCAAAACGCCTAAAGGTTTCAAAGAAGCTTACAAGCAGTTTGTACAAGGTGGCTGGCAAGGTCTTTCTTATCCTGAAGAGTTTGGTGGTCAAGCACTGCCTATGTCGCTGAACCTGATCAAATCAGAAATGATGGGTACAGCAAACTGGTCTTTCACGATGTATCCGGGCTTAAGTATGGGTTGTATGAATACCATCATGCAATTTGGTACTGAAGAACAGAAAAACACCTACATGCCTCACCTTACTGCTGGTACATGGTCAGGCACAATGTGTTTAACTGAACCACAATGTGGTACAGACTTGGGTCAAGTTAAAACTAAAGCTGAACCTAAAGGTGACGGTACTTATGCTATCACAGGTACTAAAATCTTTATTTCTGCGGGTGAACACGATTTAACTGAAAATATCATTCATATTGTGTTGGCACGTCTTCCAGACTCTCCAGCTGGTACGCGTGGTATTTCTTTATTCATTGTTCCAAAATTCATCCCAACTGCTGATGGTGGTGTAGGCGAACGCAATCCTGTGACTTGCGGTTCTATTGAACACAAAATGGGGATCAGAGCATCTGCTACTGCCGTACTGAACTTTGATGCTGCAACGGGTTATCTGATTGGTGAAGTCAACAAAGGCTTACACGCAATGTTTACCTTCATGAATACGGCGCGTATCGGAACTGCTGTTCAAGGTTTAGCACATGCAGAACTTGCATTCCAAGGTGCATTACCTTATGCAAAAGAACGTATGTCAATGCGCGCACTCTCAGGTAAAAAAGAGCCTGAAAAAGTAGCTGACTCAATTATTCATCATGCTGATGTTCGCCGTATGCTTTTGACTCAAAAAGCGATTGCTGAAGGTGGCCGTGCAATGATCTATCATGCTGCACAGCTTGCTGACAAAATGACTGATGCTTTAGCTCAAGGTGATCAAGCGAAGTTTGATGATTACGATGATAAATTAGGTTTCTATACCCCAATTTTGAAAGGCTTCTTAACAGAGTTAGGTTTAGAAGCAGCAAACCACGGTATGCAAGTCTTTGGTGGCCATGGTTATATCAAAGAACATGGTATGGAGCAGATCGTTCGTGATGCGCGTATTTCAACGCTTTACGAAGGTACAACTGGTGTTCAAGCACTAGACTTAATCGGTCGTAAAGTACTGTTATCTTCTAAAGGTAAAGTCGTTCGTGACTATACAGCTGAAATCTTAAAATTCTGTGGCCAGCACGCACGCAATAAATACATGCGCCGTTTTGCTTGGGACTTAACTAAGATTTGTGCACAATGGAACGCATTAACTGTACGTATTATGCTTGCTGCACGCAAAGATCGCGACATCGTTTCAAGTGCTTCTGTGGATTACTTAATGTTCTCTGGTTATGCAATGATGGCATATTACTGGGCTCAACAAGCGGCAGTGGCATCAGCGAAGTTGGCATCAGGTGATGGTAAAGAAACTCCAGAATTCTACAAAGCGAAAATCAAAGTTGCAGATTTCTACTTTGAGCGTTTACTTCCTCGTGCTCAAGGTCATGCTGAATCTATGGTTAACCCTTCGAAAACTTTAATGTCTTTAGAAGCTGAACACTTCAGTTTTGATTACTAAGATTTCATAGAAAAAAGACCGCCAAGGCGGTCTTTTTTTATTGATCGAATAAACTATCTTACTTTAAGAATACGAAATTACATTTAGAGCAAGAATACAACAGTGGTATTTTGATCAAGCGATATAAATATTCCAAAAGAGCTTTTATCAAAATACAAAAAGGAAAATAATATGCATAAGACCTTGATCTCCCTCTCTTTACTCATTGCAGTCTTTTTCGCTACAAATAGCTTCGCTGAATCAGATATTAAACATCACCAAAAAACCACGACGTATTCGACAAAGAATTTGAATTACTCGACGAGTGGATCTGCTGAGGTCATTATTCATCGCCCTGTGAGTGAAGTCTTCAATATTTTAACCAATTTAAATCTCTGGCCAAAAATTAATTTGGGTGCAACTCAAGCCATCGAGCCTAAGAATATTCGCGTTCAAAAAGGTACGACTTTTAAAGAGTTTATTAGCAGCCCGATTCCAGGCATAAAAGATTGGAGTAATGAATGGCATGTGATTGAGTTTGAGAAAGATAAGAAGTTTGTTATCGCAACCATAGAGCAATTTGCTCAAGTCCCAATCCATTCAAAAATTACCTATGAATTTGAGCGTATCAACGCTACTAACACAGAATTTGAACGAACTATTGAAGTAACTTTAGACGATAAATTTATTCAAGGCGCGACAAAACAAGAAGTTGAAGCCCTATATCGTTTTATTGGTTCTCAGTGGGAAATGGCCAATCATTTAAAAAAGTATGTTGAAGATCAAAGCTCAAATTAAGGAATAAAAAAGCACCTGATTGAATATCCAATCAGGTGTTGTAAATTAATGCATATATTTTAATGCTCACGGTACTCTTTAATCTCTATTGGCTTATCTTTCACGAGTTCAACTGTTCCCTCATTCAAACCATTGAAATTTTTAAAATGAATTGAAACTCCATCTTCATTTGCAAGTTTCACACCACTTGCAGCAACCGTGCTCTTCAAGTGATAAACCGCATCCGAGTTATCCCTGAGTTCTGCCGTTTGAAAATTGTCGTTTGTTTTTAGCTCTAATGTTAAATCCATTGGTCCAGTAAAATGGATCACCTGTTCACCTTCAGCACGAGCAACTTGATCAACAGGCGCTGAAGCTTCAGCATTTAAATACGCTGGTCTCTCTTGTTCTGACATTTGCTCACTATTTTTGTTTTTATCAGCACAACCAACGAGTGCCAATCCCAAGATTGAAGCCACTAGAACTAATTTCATTTTTATTACCTATCTTGATGAGAACCATTAAAAAACTCATCATTATTTTCACAGTAAAGGAGCGAAATAAGTGTGGATTTAACAGTTTCGCTGTTAAAAATTACATTGGAGTTTAACTATAGAACTTACAGAAACTCCTCAAGCAATGAGTTCAAATATAAATGTCCTTGAGCAGTGCATGACAAACGGTTTGGATCATCTACTATTAATTTTCTGTCAATCAATGACTGAATTTGAACTTGGATTGATTTCAAAGATAAACCTGTACGAGCTTCATAATATGAGGTTGGTACACCTTGATTAAGTCGCAGTGCATTCATCATAAATTCGAATGGCATTTCATCAGCTTCAATTTTCTTAAACTGCAAATGCTCTGCAGGGACTTTCGCTAGATAATCTTTCGGTAATCGTGTTTTTTGGTAACGATATACACCATCACTTAGCGTCACTTTAGCATGCGCACCAGCACCAATCGCTAAGTAATCGCCAAATTGCCAATAATTTAAATTATGTGCTGAGGGTTTTTCTTTACGCCAAGCCGACACTTCGTAGTTAGTAAAATCATTTTCGATTAAATAGGCCTCACCCTGTACCTGAATTTCTTCTAATACATCATCGACAGGCAATATAGGTTGAGTTCGAAAAAATACGGTATTGGGCTCAATGGTTAACTGATACCACGAGATATGTGTAGCACCGTGCTCCACGGCAAGTTTTAAGTCAAGTAATGCTTGTTCAAGCGTTTGTTCAGGTAAGCCGTGCATTAAATCGACATTAATTCGCTTAAAGCCTGCATCTTTCGCCAAACCAATTGCTGAAATTGCATCTTGGTTGGAATGAATACGCCCCAGTTTTTGAAGATGATTCGAGTTAAAGCTTTGGACACCTAAAGACAACCGATTGATCCCCGCCTTTAAATAATCTGCAAATGGATCATGTTCTACCGTTCCCGGGTTGGCTTCTAAGGTAATTTCACAATCATCCTCAAACGGAATCAAAGCGCTTAGCTGAGCAAATAGCCATTGATACCCTTGAGCAGAAATGAGAGAAGGAGTACCTCCACCTATGAACACGCTATGAATTTGACGACCCTGAGCAAAATTTATCTGTGTTTTGAAATCCTCAACCAATGCTTGTAAATATTCTTTCTCCAACGTCATGGACAATGCCCCATTGGGTACTGCATGCGAATTAAAGTCGCAATATGGACATTTACGCACACACCACGGCATATGAATATAAAGTGACAATGGAATATCTTGTGGATTCAAAGTAGCCAAACGTACAGCTCAAAACTTAAAAAACTTATTTTAACATGACTACACCATAACGCTCAGAACTGATTCAGTTTTTACTTTACACTCAATATAAAACAAGGACGTGGGTGCATTTATGTTTAAAGTCGCGAGCCAATTTTTATTCTTTATCCCTTTAGCGCTAGGGATCGGAATCGCAATGACCTTCCAAACTGCGATTAACACACAATTACGTGAATATTTATATTCTCCATTACAAGCTGCACTTTTATCATTTTTGATTGGTACAATAGTTCTCGCAATACTGGTTTTTTTTCAACAGACTGAAAAACCACAATTGAGCGAAATTGTACAAATTCCTTGGCATCTTTGGCTTGGCGGTTTTTTAGGTGTTTATGCCATCAGTATTAGTATTTATTCCGCACCTAAATTAGGTTTCTTAACCTTATCGGCATTAATTATTTTTGGACAGATTGTTATGTCCATGATAGTCGACCATTTTGGAATTTTAGGTACAGAAAAAATTGCCATTAATTGGCAGCGCATTTTGGGTGGCGTGGTGATTTTTATAGGTGTGCTTCTCACTTTACAACGCTAAACCTTCATTCTAAGCACATAAAAACGATGAGTAATTTTTGTGTCTAATGTGACTGCAACTTCCAACATCAGTTATGAATTAAAAAAACTATTTCATCTCATGATCCCAATCTTGATTACGCAATTTTCGCAAGCAGGATTAGGACTGATTGATACTATTATGGCAGGACATTTATCTGCATTAGACTTAGCGGCAATTGCTGTCGGGGTAGGTCTTTGGATTCCTGTCATGTTGCTATTTAGCGGTATTATGATTGCAACAACGCCGTTGGTTGCTGAAGCAAACGGTGCGAGGACTCCAGAGAAAATTGCCACTATTACACGACAAGCATTATGGGTTGCTTTAGTTCTCGGGATTATTGCTGGTCTAGTCTTACAGATTCTCCCCTATACGCTTCCTCTTCTTGGCGTTCCAGAGTCACTTCACCATAAAGCTGGCCTATTTTTACATGCGATTGGATTCGGTATGCCAGCGGTCACCATGTTTGCTGCACTACGAGGATACTCTGAGGCGATTGGTAATCCACGCCCAGTGACTGTGATCAGTTTAATGGCCTTAGTCGTACTTATTCCGCTTAATTTTGTGTTTATGTATGGTCTAGGTCCAATTCCTGCATTGGGAAGTGCTGGATGTGGATTTGCAACGGCAATTCTACAGTGGCTGATGCTGATCACGTTGGCATTGTATATCTTGAATAATCAGGCATATCAAAAAACCCAACCCTTTAGTCATTTTGAAAAAATTGATCGCTACTGGTTAAAACGCATCCTTGCTTTAGGTTTCCCAATTGGATTGGCTATCTTCTTTGAAGTCAGTATTTTCAGTACTGCAGCAATTGTATTGAGTCCATTGGGTGAAATTACGGTAGCAGCGCATCAGATCGCCATCTCCATTACGTCACAATTATTTATGATCCCGATGTCTCTCGCGATCGCACTTACCATCCGAGTGGGAACATATTATGGTGAAAAGGATTACCAATCTATGCGTAAAGTCCAATGGTTGGGTTTAGCAACAAGTACTGTACTGGCAGTAATGACCATGGTTTTATTGTGGGTCTTCCGCCATCAAATTGTCGCGTTATATACCTCTGATGTATTGGTGACTCAAATTGCGGTTTACTTGGTTCTATTCGCTGTTGCTTACCAACTGATGGACGCTTGGCAAATCAGTGCTGCAGGATGTCTAAGAGGCATGCAAGATACGAAGGGTCCTATGTGGATTACTATGCTTGCCTATTGGGTGATTGCATTCCCTGTAGGCGTATATCTCTCTAGATTTACCAACATTGGCCCTGCGGGTGTATGGATTGGATTGATCGTGGGGTTAAGTATTGCCTGTGTACTCTTACTCGGACGTTTATATATGAATAATCAGCGACTTGAGCGTAGTCAATCATCATGAACAATAAATCCCGAATGCTCGGGATTTATTTTTTTATGCCAATCATTTACTTACAACTCATTAACAATTTCAAATATGCATCTTTTGATTTGTCGCCTATGATCAAATCAGAAGATGAAAATAATGAATCGAGGTTCTCAACTCATGGCAAACAAAGCGAGCTCTCCCGGCCGTCGTTTCATGAAACTCGCAGGTATGACTGCAAGTATTGCTACTAAAACCGTGTCCAACTCTATCCGCACCTTTAATGCAGATGATGATAAAAAAAACGAAGCACGCAGTAAGCTCTTTCAAGACATTGGTGTTCAAATTGCAGACACCCTTGGGGAAATGAAAGGTGCTGTAATGAAAGTTGGTCAAATTGCATCACAATACAAAGATATTTTCCCGCCTGAAGTCGCAAAGGCTATTGCTAAATTACAACGTCAAGCCCCTGCGATGCCCTTCCAGCAAATCAAGCAACAAGTTGAAAAAGAACTTGGTCAGCCACTGTTAGATGTTTTTAAAACATTTGATGAACAACCTTTTGCAGCAGCTTCGATTGGGCAAGTTCATAAAGCAACCTTAAAAAATGGCCAAGAAGTCGTTGTAAAAGTACAGTACCCAGGCGTAGATGAAGCATGCGAAAGCGATTTAAAACAAGTCCGCTTGGCTTTACGTTTGATGGGTGTATTAAAAGTCGATAAAAAATTACAAGATCGATTATTTGCAGAAATTCAAGACAGCTTACACGAAGAGCTCAACTATGAAATTGAAGCGCAAAATTTAGAGGTATTTAGAACCTTCCATCAAGCATTGGATTCTAAAATTATTATCCCACAAGTTTTCAAAGATTATTCCAGCAGACGAGTTCTTACATTGAGCTTAGAAGCAGGTGACAATATTGAAACCGCAAGCACTTGGCCGCTTGAAACACGTAACGAAATTGGTCGTCGACTAATTCAGGCTCTTGGCCATCAGATTTTCTATCTAAAACGCTTTCATTGTGATCCGCATCCTGGCAATTTTGCTTTCCGCTCAGATGGTAGTGTCATCATCTATGATTTTGGTGGTGTTAAAACCTTATCTGCTGAACTGGTGGATCGATTTAAAAAATTAGTTCGCGCTGGTCGTGCTGAAAATATCCAAGAGATTGAACAACATCTATTCGCGTTGGATGCTCTTGCTGAAACAGGAAAATTCCCTGAGGAACTTTACAAACAATGGTTAGAAGTGTTGCTCAGACCCCTTACCACTCAATACAATTTTGCTGAAAACTCATCTCATCATGATGGCGTCATTTTAGTGAAAAAATCACTTAAGTATTGGGATACATTTAAGCCCTCTCCAGACACATTAATGGTCAATCGTACGATTTCTGGACACTATTGGAATCTGATTAACTTAAAGGTCGATGACAATCTCAATGATTTGTTTGAAACGCTCGTTCCGATTTGAAAAAACTAACAAGACCTTACAATCCTCATTATTGTTATGTTATATTATAACATTATATAAATAATTCGGAGTGTTTTCATGCGTCCCAATATTCATCCTGAATACCATGAAGTACTGTTTCATGATACCAACGCAGATCAGTATTTCATCATCGGTAGTACGATTCAGTCAAAGCAAACAAAAGAATATCAAGGGAAAACTTACCCCTATGTCACGCTAGATATTTCAAGTGCTTCGCACCCTTTCTATACTGGTGAGGTCCGTCAGGCCAATAATGAAGGTCGTGTGGCAAGTTTCAATAAGCGTTTCGGTCGCTTTAAACGTAAATAAAAAAAATTTCGACTCTCACTATTTTAAAGCCTAAATTTACTCCTCCAATTTAGGCTTTTTTTTATTCTTATCGTTATTTATTGGTTAAATAAAATTGAGTAAAGAAAAAACTCAAAACCAATCCCAAGAGTCCAATCATGATACTACTCACAACATACATCAGTGCCAAATTGTATTGCCCAGATTTTATCAATTGAAAAGTTTCCAAGCCAAAACTTGAGAATGTGGTAAAACCACCTAATATGCCAACCATAAAAAATAGGCGAGCCTCATGTTGTAATACAGGATATTGTAAACTGAATGCAAAAAATCCCCCTGCTAGAACACAGCCCAAGATATTCACAATCCAAGTTGCCCATGGAAATTGATCTGCATTTTGCATGAACCACATACTGGTCATATATCGAAGTGTTGCACCAATCGCTCCACCACATGCTACCCATAACCAACTCATATTATGTCCGTTCTCATGTATTGATCATATTTTTACCTTAAAAAGTAACGAATTATTGTCTTGGATTCACGCGTTTTTTCGTTAAGATGTAGCAAATTTAAACGTGTAAGGACTCAATTATGGCTCAAGCATTATTGGAACAATTAAAAAATGGCGAAGCAAAATTTGCCGACGTAATTTCATTTATTGAAGCAAGTTATACACATACGCCAACCGCATTTAGTAATGGTCAACAATATAATGCCAGTAATGAAAATCAAGGGAGTGCTAAAGTTTTTTCCTTTGCCAAATTAAATGGTCTTTCTCAAGAACAAACATTACAGCTTTTTGCAGAACACTACGCTTCTGTTCTGGCGACACCTGAAGCATCAGATCATCAAAATATCCGTCAATTCATGATTCATGGATGGGATGGCATTAAATTTGAAGGAAATGCACTCACTGCGAAATAATCATAAATAAAGACTAGCGCTTGGCTAGTCTTTTTCAACAGTTTTATTTAGGTATTCAATTACACCTAATCCTGCTGCTCGACCTGTTGCAAAACATGCTGTAAGTAAATAACCACCTGTCGGGGCATCCCAATCCAACATCTCTCCACAGCAGAAAACAATTGGATTACTTTTCAACTGTAACTGTTTAGTCAAGGCAATTTCCCGTACACCACCTGCGCAGCTAATGGCTTCTTCAATGGGTCTAAAACCATCTAGTTTGATAGATAAATGTTTAATATGCTGAGCCATTTTCTCTGCAATCGCCCAATCATGCTTTGGGGTCAATTCACGTAATAAATTTGACTTTGCAGTGTCTAATCCCAATTTTCGCCAAATATTATTAATACTTTGCTTCTTAGCATTCTTAAGTTTAGAGATGATTTCATGCTCAGATAATTCTGGCAGTAAATCTAAATTTAAAACCATGGAATCTTGATATTGCAATTGTGTTCGAAGTGCCCGACCATGCTTATAGACCAACCCACTCTCCAAACCATAATGGGTGATCACGATATCCCCCTTAGCTTTGGGCTGATGATCCACCCAAGCTTCAACTCGTTTGAGTGGCGAGCCAAATATAGGTTCCATATACGAAGACCAAGCTCTGACTACACCAGCATTACTCGGGGAAAAGGCTTTTAACTCTTCTTTAGCCAACCATGACTGCCAAGCCCCATCACTACCCAACTGCGCCCATGACACAGCGCCACACGCCAATACAATCGCATCAAATTGCTCAGTTCGTATTGAATTGGATTGAGTATCAAAAACTGTCAGTTCATTTTGATTAAGCGCGGTAATTTGATGCCGATAATGAAAATTGACCTTGGTATCTACTAAACTTTTTAACCAAGCACGCAGTAATGGAGCTGCTTTCATTTCATTGGGAAATATACGACCAGAGCTTCCAACATAGGATTCAATCCCAAGGTTTTTCATCCAATTTCGAATCCAACGCGCATCCCATTTTTTTACCCAAGGTGCAAGCCATTCGGCATGATCATAACGACCAATAAATTGATCGATAGGTTCGGCATGAGAAATATTTAAACCTGTTTTACCTGCCATCAAAAATTTACGTGCAGCTGAAGGCTTTTGTTCAAAAATATGAACTTCAAATGCAGGATGAGCAGATAAAACTTCAGCAGCCATTAAACCTGCTGGACCTGCGCCTACGATTGCGATTCGCTTTGAATATTCCAAATTCATAGATTATTCGTTTGTTGATTTTCAGAAGAGATCGGCATTTGCCCTTGCAGAGGCATAAAGTGATCGAAGCGAGTTTGGTACGCTTCAGGTTTTTGAATAATCAACTGCTGGCATAATTCACCACGCTCTAGATACTTTACTTCAAAATGCGTTCTTGCCGAAGTTGAAGAGATTCGTTCTTTAACATAAGAAAGGTTCCAGACATTAAGCAGTTGTTGCTCTGCCTCGTCAATATATTCAGGAATATTGCTGGCTAAAGTGATCGTACCATTCGGTTGCAATCGAGACAGTAAAAATTCAAAAAAAGGCATATTCAACCAACGTTGCGCTGGATTATGAGGTTCAGGATTCGGATATAAAATAAAAAAATCTTCAACTTGCTGTGGAAATAGCGCATGTACGATCCAAGGGATTGCATCTGCATGTACAGGTCGCAAATTGGTTTGTCCCTCTAGTTGATGCTGTTTTTGCATCGCTAGAAATTTTTCTCTAGTTCGTTCAATCGCGATTAGTTGTCTTTGCGGATTTTGTTGCGCAAACAATAAAGCATGTTTACCTTTACCCGCCCCAATCTCAACACATAGTGGTTCAGCTAGAATCGGTAGAAAGTCGCGTGGCGCATGCATACGCTGTGCTTGAAATTGACGAATCGGCATAATCAGATCAAACTTATGAAAACGCGACAAGTCTAGCAACTCTAGATGCTTTTGCCTATTTTAGCTGTTTTATTTTACTAGGATTGATTTATGCCAAAAACATTTCCGTGCCCACGCTGTGGACAGCCTAGTCAATGGACTGGCAATGAATTTCGTCCATTTTGTTCTGAACGATGCAAACTTATCGATTTAGGGGCTTGGGCAAATGATGAATATCGCCTTCCGACACAGGATTCTCCTCAAGCTGATCAAGGGGAATATCATGAATAATGCCAACTTTGCTCAATATTAAAAGAATAATTCAATTATATTTACACAAACAAAAAATTAGCTTTTTTAAGAAAACTCAATAAATGTGATTTTATTTAAGTTTGTGTTGTGATATTGTGATAACAATCACATTAAAACAACAATTCTACTTTCATAAATACATGAGACTTTATAAATTCACATTCACACTCAGTATAATTTTAACTTGCCTAGGCCTCCTTTTTGCAGGTCTAGGCATTTATCAACATGATTTCGTCTTGATTTTAATCTCTGCACTATTTGTGTTAGCCGCTGCCCTTCTCTTTTGGGAATTGAATGACATCAATCGAGATCACTTTTTTCGTTTTTAATTAACCAGCTTTACCTGCCACAAACGGGTTAAACTTTTTCTCATAGCCAATGGTACTGATTGGACCATGCCCTGAAATAAACTGTGTTTCATCTGGCAAACTAAAACATTCTCTCTCAATGGAATCTAGCAACTGTTGATGATTTCCCTTGGGAAAATCTGTTCGACCAATTGAACCCTTGAAAAGAACATCGCCAGTCCATAACAAGCCATAGTTAGCATTATAGAACATGACGTGGCCAGGCGTATGACCGGGAGCGAATCGAACCTCAAAGGATTCATCCCCTAATTTTAAAGTTTCACCACCTTCAAGCCACTGATCAACCACAACAGGTTCAGGTATCGGAAACCCATATCGTGCTGAAACTTCCTGAATCATATCTAACCAAAATGCATCTTCTTTATGAGGACCAATTACTGGAATACCCCACTCTCTCGCCAATGCTCCGACCGCACCAGCATGATCAAGATGACCATGAGTTAACCATAGCTCCTTCACTGTTAAGTCTAACTCTTGCACAACTTGCATAATTTTTTCAGGCTCACCACCTGCATCAATTAACACAGCTTCTTTGGTCTCTTGATCCCAAACCAATGAACAATTTTGCTGAAATGCTGTCACAGGAATAATTTTAACTTGAAGCATAGGAACCTTTAAATTTACGCAGAATGTTGGAGGGTAATCTTGAGTGCATCCAGTTGAGCTTCTACTAAATCGACCAACAAATCAATATGTGCTACATCAGTGTTTAACGCTGGAATATAGGCATAGTCTTTCCCGCCCGCTGTTTTAAAGGTTTCGGCATTTTCCACAGCCAACTCTTCTAAAGTCTCTAAGCAATCTGCTGAAAAAGCAGGGCTGAGAACATGGACAGATTGAACTCCTTGTTGTCCCCACTCAGTCAGCAACGCATCTGTATATGGCTTGACCCACTCTTGTTTACCGAATCGTGATTGGAAACTGATAGCCCATTCATCGTCACGTAATCCCAGAGCCTCTGCGACTTTTTTCGCTGTAACTCTACAACGGTCGGCATATGGATCACCTTTATCTGCATAAGGCTGAGGAATCCCATGGAAAGACATTAATAATTTTTCCGCTTTACCGTGTTGCGCCTGAAAAACCTGAACACTCTTTGCCAAAGCCTGAATAAATTTTGGATGTTGATAATAATCGCGTATTAAACTTAAGCCAGGTAAATTTCTCTGCGTTAAAACCCATTTCGCCAATGCATCATACAAAGGTGCTGTAGATGTCGCTGAATATTGAGGAAAAAGTGGAAATAAAATGACGTGATCTTGCGGTGTCTGAGTAAGTTTTTTTAGAACCTCATGAATACTAGGATGACCATAAGTCATCGCAGGAACGACCTGAACATCAAAATCTGGATAATCTTGAATAACTTTTTGACGGATTAAATCTGTTTGCTTCAACAGAATTTCACGCATAGGGGAATCTCCATTCCACACCTGCGCATATGCTTCAGAAACATGCTTTGGTCGAAATGGTAAAACAAAACAATGTAAGATAATTTTCCACAAAAACGATGGAATCTCAATCACACGCTGATCAGATAAAAACTGTTTTAGAAAAGTTCGTACCGCAGGCACTGTAGGGGCATCTGGTGTTCCCAAGTTGGCAATAATTACGGTGATTTTCGGCTTTAACTCAGACATCTGATCCACATCAATTCACTGTTTAATTAAGAAATACTTTATCAGAGTCTAAGTAAATTCGGCGTGATTTTATGATTGCTTTTTAAAATGTGAATGAAAGAGAAAAACTATCATATGAACTTGATCTATTTATTCATGCATTTCCATAACATCCGCTGACGATCATCTCGTCCTACAGGAACGATCCATTCATTATTACGCATTTGTTGCTTGATGGTATGCAATGCACGTACATTAATCTGTGCTCTAGATACCATATGTGCCTTAGGAAGTTGCAATTGAGCATCGACCAGCCCCGTATCAGTCAAATACTGATTCAACACTTTAGAATAAAAATCTTCTGGTGTTGCTTGGGAAAATTGAGACTCAAGAACAGTATAAATTTCATGCCATCGCATGGAACGTATACAAATAATTTCTTTAAAATGACTATCAACATAGGCATGCATACGATAATCAAAACTGAATTGATCATCCCACTCTATTCTAGGCAAAGATAGAAAAGGATCGACTTCAGATTTGGCTTGTTCCATTTTTGCTTGTGCCAGCTGAGCTCTTAATCGATCAATCTCATCTTGTTTTGCTTGAATGCTTTGTGGTCTTACCCAACCCAAAACAGGGTAACGTTCAAGCATTTGAGGCATATGAGACCTGAGTGCTAGCTCTAATTCACGAGCACTTTTAAAAAATACGACCTGATCAACTTCTCGAATGATCTGTTGACGGAAATTTTGAAAGCGCTGTTGAAGATCCACTTCATGCTCTCGTAAATGCTCCTCACGCGATTCTGGCTGTTCATGCATAAATACAATAATGGGCTTTTGCTTAGTCACGGCATAGATATATTCCAAGTGCATGTAACTAATACCAGAGACAGATTGCTCACCATACTGGCTTCCTAAAAGCAGAAGTACATAATCACAATCATCAATTTGACGGCGTGCAAAAGCGGTTGTTACAGGTGTTCTTTGTTCTAAACCCCATGAAAAAAAACCCATACCGATCAGCGTTTGAGACACAACCATACGCTCTGGCTGCATCTCTTTACCAGAAGTTGTAATAAACACTTGGTAACGCTTATCTAGCATGCCTTAATCCAATCCTGCATCTAGGTAAAAATGCCTTACTCATAAGGCTTAAAATATATAGCTTGATATTGATCATTCTTCTTCGAATGTATCAGTTAAATTTTCAATTGACCATAGTATTTCATGCCCGATCATATTTTGAAGTACAGGCTGAAGTTCAAGCGCATTTCCGCCACTGACGACACAACGTAACTGCACTGATTTGTCATATGGTTGAGTTGCATTGAATTTATTTTTGATAAGGACTCTTGCTGTTTGGCGTGCAACAGCAAATCCAGAATCAACCAAAGTCAGTCGCTCTGCATAAAGATGCTCAATTGCAGATTTTAAAAATGGATAATGCGTACAACCCAACACCAAATAATCGGCTTGATCTTGCATGACGGGATCAAGTACTCGTTGTAATGTTGCAATACAGGCTTGCGAATTTTGTTGCCCAGCTTCCACGAAAGGAACCAAATCCAAACTGGTGACTTGATGAACTTTAACGCCTAAAGGATCTGCAAAATTCTGCATTACATCCTTGATTAACTGGCCTCTAAAAGTCGCTGGAGTCGCCAATACAGCTACCACTTTAGACTGTGTCTGTAACACTGCAGGTTTTAACGCAGGAACCAACCCAATGATCGGAAATCGCTCACCATAATGCGTCCTTAAGTAATCCAGACTAAAAGCTGATGCCGTATTACACGCAACAACCGCAACTTTACATCCTTGACGATACAACCACTCGATTGCATGTGCTGTGAGCTGACGAATATCTTGATCTTCGCGCGGACCATAAGGGACATGAGCTGTATCTGCATAGTAAAGGATATGCTCATTGGGTAAATATTTTGCTATTTCCAATGCAACAGATAAACCACCAATACCCGAGTCGAAAATCCCAATAGGGGCATGTTCAAGTGCATGAGGCATAGGCTCATTAGAGCTCGGTTGGGGTAAAATTGCAGACATCTCAACGACTACTTTTATAATGCTTAAATGAATGGGCTAAGCTTAAACCTCAAGTCCCTAATTGCAATAGCAGATTACCACTTTTTAAATTCAAAACTGATTCACCTTGCTCATTTTCGCTCAACTCCCCCATTTCAACTAAATGAAAAAAAGCTGAACGTTGTATCAATGCGTTGATGCCAAAGCGCACATGCACATAAGGACGCATCTCTCCTTGAAAATCACGCATAAAGATTGGATGATCTTGATCCACAATAATGAGATCTTGAGTGGTCGTTGTTAGCTGTAGATAGGAAAGCCCTTGAATCTCGACTTGATCTACCTGATTGACCAATAAAGGTTCATCTTCGACTTCAATTTCGATTTGCTCAACGGGTGTTTTTAAGTAAAATTTGTTGTCTTCTTTCCACAGTACTGTCGAGAATAGGTCAATGAGGCTTTGTCTTTTAATCAATTGACCTTCGTGCCACCATTCACCATTCGCTTTTACTTTCAAATCCATTGAGCCACAATGCTTTGGGTTCCATTGTTCAAGAGGTGGGATTGACCTTTTGTGACTTGACTGTGCATCTTTTAGATATTGTACGATATTGATTAAGTTTTTATCATCAGGTACAAGTGAATCAGGCTGTGCTGTTATAGAATCATTTTGTTTTACCATGGTTTATGCCCTGCTGACGGAAAATAAAGCGACTCAGCCAATTGGCTTGATCAAGGTTTGAACCTATACTAGCGCAAAATATATAAAAGGTACGAGAGCAAAATTGTACCTGCAACTAAGAACACTCATGGCAGCACCGTCGGAATTATCGGTTGCCACCCTTTACTTTATGAGGAGTCCTTTATGGAACACATCGAACGTGAATCGATGGAGTTTGACGTTGTAATCGTTGGAGCGGGCCCTGCGGGTCTTTCAGCTGCGATCAAAATCCGTCAACTTGCAATTGAAAACAACCTCAACGATTTATCTGTATGTGTCGTTGAAAAAGGCTCTGAAGTAGGTGCGCATATTCTTTCTGGTGCTGTGCTTGAACCACGCGCTATTAATGAATTGTTCCCAAATTGGAAAGAAGAAGGTGCGCCTTTAAACGTACCTGTTACAGAAGATGAAACGTACTTCCTTCTTTCAGATCAAAAATCTCAAAAAATGCCTCATGCTTTTGTGCCTAAAACTATGCACAACGACGGTAACTATGTCATCTCTCTGGGTAACGTCGTACGCTGGTTAGGACAAAAAGCTGAAGAGCTTGAAGTATCCATTTTCCCGGGCTTCGCAGCAGCGGAAATTCTGTATCATGCTGATGGTACTGTAAAAGGTATCCAAACAGGTGATATGGGTATTGGTAAAGATGGTGAGCCAACACATAACTTTACACCAGGCTATGAGCTCCATGCGAAATACACTTTATTCGCTGAAGGCTGCCGTGGTCACTTAGGTAAACGGCTAATCGCTCAATTCGGCTTAGATAAAGACGCTGATCCTCAACATTACGGTATCGGTATTAAAGAACTTTGGGAAATCGATCCAGCGAAGCACAAACCAGGTAAAGTCATGCACGGTGCGGGTTGGCCTTTAACTGAAACTGGTTCATCTGGTGGTTGGTGGTTATATCACGCTGAAAATAACCAAGTATCATTGGGTATGATTGTCGACTTATCTTACCAAAACCCTCATATGTATCCATTCATGGAAATGCAACGTTGGAAAACACATCCATTAATTAAAGATGTATTGGAAGGCGGTAAACGTATTTCTTACGGTGCACGTGCAGTAGTTAAAGGTGGTTTTAACTCTCTTCCTAAATTCACCTTCCCAGGTGGAAGCTTAATTGGTGATGATGCTGGCTTCTTGAACTTTGCAAAAATTAAAGGTTCACACACTGCTATGAAATCAGGCATGTTATGTGGTGAGGCTGTATTTGAAGCAATTAAAGCTGGTGTAGAAAAAGGCGGCGACCTTGCAATTGCTCGTGTAACTGAAGGCGAAGATTTCTTTGCTAAAGAGTTAACGTCATATACAGAGAAATTTAACAACAGTTGGTTAAAAGAAGAGTTATATAATGCTCGTAACTTTGGCCCTGCAATGCATAAGTTTGGTACATTCTTCGGTGGCGCATTCAACTTTATCGATCAAAATGTATTTAAAGTTCCGTTCACTTTACGTGATTTGACACCTGATTACAGTGCTTTAAAAACTGTTGATGCAGTGAACTTCAAACCAAACTATTCAAAACCAGATGGTAAGCTTACATTTGACCGTTTATCTTCAGTGTTTGTTTCGAATACAGTACACGAAGAAAATCAGCCAGCGCATTTAAAATTAACTGATCCATCAATTCCAGTAAACGTTAACCTTCCTCAATGGGATGAGCCTGCTCAGCGTTACTGCCCTGCTGGCGTATACGAAATCATGGAAAATGATGATGGTTCTAAGCGTTTCCAAATTAATGCTGCGAACTGTGTTCACTGTAAGACTTGTGATATTAAAGATCCGTCACAAAATATTACTTGGGTTGTACCTGAGGGTGCGGGTGGTCCGAACTATCCGAATATGTAATCTCGTTTGAGATCAAAAAACCCGCGTAAGCGGGTTTTTTTATATTATTTAGATAAAATGGCTAATCAATAAGATTGTTATTCAATTTATTTTAAGTAATGTTCCTTCTAAATCCATCTATAATAGACCGTAATATACTATATAAAGACACAATCCAAGATATTAATAATATTATTTTATAATTAAATTATATTTTTTATTAAATTCGGTGACTCCATCCATAATACCACCTCTAAACTCACCTTTAATTACAATTTCGTAACTACCTTCAACTTTTGGAACACCTTGTATACTTATTAAGTTTTTATCAAATGGAGAATCTCCTTCAATTGTGATATCAAGTCCTGAGCTACTAGGCAAATTTGTATAAAAACTGATATCTAAAATATTAATATCTTCAATTTTTATTGTTTCTTTATAATATTTATTTAATTCAGCTTGCTTAAGATCAATTTTATTAAAAGCAAGCTTGTGGCTGCATGCTATTATAAAAATACTGAAAATATAATTCCCAATATATTATTTTTTTCATAACTATCTACTCACAACATAAATTCCGAAAATTTGACTACATAATTCAGATAAAGTCATGATTTTTTTCACCCCAAATAAATATTTTGAACTCTACTATTTATTTCGGATTACCTAATTTTGATTTACGAAAATATCTAATATATCAAATAAAAAACCACTAATATTATCTATTACTTCACCTTTAACTAGTTTTAGTTATCGTTAAAGCGATGCAACCTATTTACTAAATTATTAAAAACAAGCCAGCTACAATAATAATTTTGATATATAATTGATTCATCACAACTATTAACAAATAACCCATTTACTTTAGATTTAAAGTGGCTTTGTTGCACAAACCTAGCCTAGAAGATTTATTCAGTCCTATAATTTCAAAATGAATAAACCTACTCCTAAAATCTATCGTACCACTAACTGGTCTTCCTACAATCGTGCCCTTATTAACCGAGGAAATATTTCCATTTGGTTTGATCCAAACACTCAGTAGTATGCACAACCACAAGCCCAGCAAGGTCGAAGTCAAACTTACTCAGACACCGCTATTCAATGCTGTTTAATGATCAAATCTTTATTCAGACTCTCTTTACGCATGGTCACAGGTTTTGTTCAAAGCTTGATTAAACTCTCTGGATTAAATTGGATAGCGCCAGATTATTCGACCATACGGAGAAGGCAAAAGTATATTGATATTGCGATTAGCTATCAAAAAAGTAGCGATGGGCTACATCTACTCGTAGACTCAACTGGCTTGAAGTTTCTAGGTGAGGGTGAGTGGAAACGTAAGAAACATGGACCTGAATATCGTCGCCAATGGCGTAAGCTTCATATTGGTATCGATGCTAAAACCCTACAAATACGTGCAGTACAACTCACTACAAACAATGTGAGCGATTCGCAAGTACTCGGTGATTTACTTTCTCAAATTCCCTTAGATGAACGAATTGATTCGGTCTATACCGATGGTGCTTATGACACGAAGCACTGCAGACAAGTCATTTTAGATCGAGATGCACATGCAGTCATTCCACCTAGGAAGAATGCAAAGCCTTGGAAAGATAAGCAATTGAGATCTTTAGAACGGAATGAATTACTGAAAACAGTTAAACGTCTAGGAACTCAGTTTTTATCTTTCCTAGGTTTGCATTTTTTCTTAGCGAAACTACTGCAGTAATTTTGTGCACCATTGAGTCTGAAGATCGAAACAAATCGAAATATTTCCACGATTAATTAAAACTTTTTATTGTAATTAGGCCAGTTGGATGTCGAATAGATTTTAAGTGTGGGCTTACTCGTCTCACAATTATATTGCTAAATTAAACCTAACAAACAACTTTGTGAAACAAAGCCCACCAAATATCCTATTGCATATATTGCCAAACATCAGGGTCTACATAGCTGTCATCAATATGATAGCCTTCCAGTTTAATTTTTTCTTCCCTAAATTTACGATCTTTTTCATTGTCTCTTCTTTCATCTAAAAAGGCTTGTTTTAACTGTTCTGCTGTCATTTCATCTGAGTTAGAAATAGCATTAAAACCACTATATCTAAAGTGCTCAAAACCATATCTAACAACATATTGTTCTTTTTCATCGTCTTTATGAGTTCTAGAAAGAGATATTCCTAAATTAATATTACTATTATATAAATCAAAAAACATATGATCATTGGTCATATTCAACATTTCTTGCCACTCTTTAAAACTTAAAATATAGCTTGGATCAATAACCTTCCCCATATGCTTTCTCATATATTTTAGATTATCTTGTTTATCTATACGTTCAGTAAAAGGTAAATAGTACTGTTTCCAGTTTTTCTCATTCATTTGCTTCATAAGTTTGACATAAGCGTTATATGCATCTTCTCTAGTCGTATATTCATTAGCATGTAAACTAGCGGTTACATCCATAATCAAAACACCATCATTGCCCATTCGCGCAACTTGCGTCCCCATTACACTAATAACATTATCAATTTCAAAGTTACTTTTTTCAGTCACAATTTTAACCTGTCCCAGTTTGGGCGGTCTCCAATCTAGTGACAAAAAACTCATCCCCGCAGGTTGGCGGTCTATCGGCGCATTACTATATTGAACAAAATCTTTTAAACCTTGCTGTCCAAAATGTAAAATAGCACTTTGTGGTGGCATGATTTCATTTCCTTCACTTTTCGTATTTGGAGTACATGCCAATAATAGGCAACATATCGAAAATCCAAAAATTAAACTTAGATAATTTTTCATATTGAAACTTTTGTTAAAAAAATCGTTATTTTTTCCCTTCATTACTACTTGGATGTATTCCAAAGAGAAAGTTTGCTTTGCTCTGACTCCACCCCGTTATTGTTTTTAATTCCTGATGTAAAAAGGCACGCCCTTTATCATCCAACATTAAACGGTGATATTTTTCAGCGGCTTTTTTAATCCAAATCATACGACTATCGTAATTCTCCGCCTTTGTATCACTAAAAGGTGAAATATAAACTTCTTCAGGCAGTTCGCTAGCTCGCTTAGCCTTATCACTACTAGAGAACCAGCCCTCTTTAACTTCATCCACATCATAATCGCTTGACAAAACTAAGGTTGCATCTGGCATTGCCCAGCCCATATACCAGCTTCTTTGCTTCTCTGCCCCCCATTTCGCGGAAGCCTTATTCCAAACAACAGGTTGCAAGATATTAAATTGTTCCTGAACTGCAATAGCCATTAAATGAGCAAATAATTGAGTTTTAGCATTAGTATATTTTTGCTTTTCAGATTTTGCTTGTAAAAAAATAGCCTCTATTTCAGGCAACAAAGCAAAAGCATTTTTGATTTGCTTTGTACTTCCTAAGTAATTAATCTCTGGCAAACAACTTGACCATGGTAGATTCATGACTTCTTTTTTTATATGAGTAAATTTTGAAATATTTCTTTGGGTTCTACAACTATCAAAGGTTTTTGATGAAGTGCTCCAAGCATAATGCCAAGGGGCAATATCCATAAATAGCCACAAATTCCCTAAAGCAAAAAGATCGATTGGTTCTTTTATAGTATCTACAATAATAGGAGCAGAATAACCTGTCTGACTTCCCCAATGATCAAAAACATTAGCAACTGTTTTAGATGCAAATGCACCCAAACCCATCCAGTAATAACGACCTTTTAAATTTACATTACCATTTATCTCTTTTTCTAAGAAAATTTTAGCGTATGCTGCCGCTATTCTTCTTGCTCGTGCTTCATAACCTTCTTCAAGTCTATATAAGTTTTGTTTAGCATCTTTTAAATTTGAAAGACGCTGCATCGCTACTTGCTGATATACTTCCCAAAAAGTCAAACAATCACACTGTGCTATTTTGCAACTATTTTCAGTCGTATTGGTATTACTTTTCCAGTCTAGATCACCTCCCATTATTCCACATCTCCTTCGCTCTCAACTACCTCTAAAGTCATCCAGTTTAAATTCAATGTTAAACCTTCTTCGCCTTTGGTATTAATACGTTTAGATTTACCTTTATTATCCGCTTGTGCAATAAATTCTTGATCACTCGTAGAAACCTTATAGTCAATAAACTTCATAGGCTCACCCGACGGCAAAAGGATTTGGAATTTTTCATTATATATTTCATATGCAGGTAGTCCTTGCATATTAAATCCAACGTCTGCTCCCCCCACAAACAAATGCTGTCCTGCCTTAACCTCAAACTTACCGCCAGTCGTAGGAAATACCCCTGAAGCATTTATTTTTAGCTGTGAACCACCTGCGGTCAGTACAATTTCTTTCGCACTGGTGATGTCGACATTTGCCTCCGTCGAAATAATCTGCACCCCCTTTCTTGCAATCAGGTCAGCACCATCCCCTTGAGCTTGAATCTCAATCTTCCCTTTCCCTGCATACAGTCGTGCTCCTTCTTGAGCGGCAAATAAGCTGATCTTTTTGCTGGCATGGCTAAGTATGCTGTCTTGGGTACTGGTGTTGATGCTTCCTTGTGCAATTTGGTTGATCTGTCCATCTGCACTGAGGTGGATGTCTTCGTTACTTTCTACGGCAATTGAACTTGGTGAAGCCAAAAGCATGATCGCTTGTTTGAAGGCCGCGGCTTTGCTTTGGTCTTCGCTCT